>WBUJ01000067.1 GCA_008933795.1 Candidatus Contendibacter sp.
GATGTCGCGCAGCAGCTCCCACGACAGCGCGCCCTGGCGCAACCGGCCGCCGAACGGGATGCCGCAAGGACCGAAAGCGTCCAACCCGCCGCGCCCGCAACCGCCGCGCCGCCCCCGCTGCCGCAGTCGGTTCCCGCGGCACGGTCGCCCGTGCTGGCTCCGCGCTTACCGGAGCTTCTCCGGCAGAATGAAGGCAAAGCGGATATCCATGACTTGACGATCCGGCGCTCGCCGACGGCGTGGCGGGCGGAAATCGCCGAGTTGCGCCGTCAGGGCCGGAATGCCGAGGCCGAGGCCCGGCTGGCGGAGTTTCGGCGGCAATATCCCCACGAACCGCTGAACGACGCGGAACCCCTGCCATGAACGACGCCATCCCCTCGCCGGACGCGCTGGACGCCTTGGAGGCGCGACTGGAGGAACTGCTGGCTGCCTGTCCCGCCGGGATCAGTGAACACGAGTTACTGAAAGCCTTGCGCCGAGAACATCCGTTGTTCGCTGGATTCAACGCCCGCGAGCCGCTCAACTTGTTTCGGGGCCACTACCTGCTGTTTCACGTTTTGTATCGGTTGCGGGACCGGCTGGCGCGCGAGCGGCGCGGCCGCTTGGCCATCGATCCGCTGCGCATCGCGCTGGAACCGGCGGGGATTGAACCCAGCGAGAGGAGCGCGGCGCTCGCGCCGGGCTGGCCCGATCTGGCCGATTGGTATGCGGATTTGCGGCGGCTGACGATCGTGACCGCCGCCGAGGTCGGCGAGTGGTTGCACCAGTTTCACGCGGCCCGCCAAGCAAGCGAACGAAGGCAGGCGGCGCTGGCGGTGCTGGAGCTGCGGGATCCGGTGGATGCGACCGCCATCAGGCGGCAGTACCGGCGGCTGGCGATGCGCCACCATCCCGACCGGGGGGGCGATGGCCAGCGGCTGCGCGAGATTCACGCGGCGCTGGCGGCGCTGGCGGGCGGTCGCGCCGGACTGGCCCGATTTCGCGGGTGACGGACGGGCGCGGCCGTGGCGGGCGCGTTTTGGCAGCGGTCTACTTGGCCAGGAATTTGTTGATGGCTTCCATCAGCGTGTCCTCGTCCACCGGCTTGGTGACATAGCCCTTGGCGCCTTGCCGCGCGCCCCAGATTCGGTCGGTTTCCTGATCCTTGGTCGTGACGATGATCACCGGGATATGGCTGGTGGAGGGGTTCTTGGTAATTTGCCGGGTGGCCTGAAAACCATTGATATTGGGCATGACCACGTCCATGAGGACGAGGTCCGGCTGTTCCGCCTTGGCTACTTCGACACCCTCGACGCCATCCTTAGCGGTCAGGGTCTCGTGTCCGTGTTTCTTAACGATTTTGGCGAGACTCAGCGTCTGGGTCGGCGAGTCATCGACAATCAATATGCGGGCCATGTTGCCACTCCTGAAAGGATCTCGCGCGTATCGCGCGCGCTGGTTGAGGGCGGTTGCGGGGCCGGGATAATCCGCGCCGCCATCTGGATCAATTGGGCCGACCATGCCGGCCCTCGCCAACGACATGATAAGGCAAATTCAGCCTCATCGGGGATGGTTTTCTTGCCGTCGGCGCGGCGCGGGTGCATGGTAGGATAAGCTACTTCATCGGCTCGATTCACTGGAGTGGGCTTCATGAGCGATTCACATCGGAGTTTTTTTACCCGCCTGATCCTGGCGCTGCGCGCGTTCGGGCGGATTCTGGGCGACGCCGCGTTCGCGGCCGGGGTGTCTCGACTGGAACAGGGCGAGCGGGCCGGGCCGGCCACGCCGGCGGTCGCCGAGCCACCCAGGCCGCTCCTGCGGGAAGCGCCACCGGACTCCGCCTTGCAACTGCTGGCGCTGTTGCAGCGGGAGGGGCGGTTCGTGGATTTTCTGGAAGAGAACGTCAGCGCCTATTCCGACGCCGAGATCGGCGGTGCGGCGCGGGTGGTGCATGAGGGTTGCCACAGGGTGCTTCACGAGTATCTGCGCATCGAACCGGCGCGAACCGAGGCCGAGGGCGCGCGGCTGACGCTGGCGGCCGGGTTCGACGCCGCGACGGTGCGGTTGACCGGCAACGTGGTGGGCCAGCCGCCATTCACCGGCACGCTGATGCACCGGGGCTGGCGGGTGACCGAGATCAAATTGCCCAAGCTGGCGGAGGGCCACGACGTCCGGGTGCTGGCGCCGGCGGAGGTTGAGCTATGAGCGAGGTTCGCTACGCCGTCGGCATCGATTTGGGCACCACGCATTGCGTGATGGCGGCGGTGGATTTGACCGCCAGCGACCGCGACGACGTGGTCGAGGGGATCGAGGTTGTCCCGCAGTTGACCGCGCCCGGTTCGGTCGAGGAACGGACGATGTTGCCTTCGTTCCTGTACCTGCCGCATCCCGACGAGCTGCGGGCGGAGGATCGGGTATTGCCCTGGGGCAAGCCGCAGCCCTTCGTGGTCGGCGAGTTGGCCCGCGCCATGGGCGGCCGCACCCCGATCCGGCTGGTGTCCAGCGCCAAGAGCTGGCTGTGCCATCCCGGCGTGGACCGGCGCGCGGCGATCCTGCCGGTGGAAGCGCCGGAGGAAGTGGCGCGGGTATCACCCTTGCAGGCCTCGATGCGCTACCTGGAACACCTCCGCGCCGCCTGGGATCACCAGCATCCCGACGCGCCGCTGGCCGAACAGGAGGTGGTGCTCACCGTGCCCGCTTCCTTCGATCCGGCCGCCCGCGAACTGACCGCCGAAGCGGCGGCGGCGGCGGGTCTGAGCCATCTGGTGTTACTGGAGGAACCGCAGGCGGCGCTGTACCACTGGATCCTGGCGGCTCGGGGCGAGTGGCGCAAACAGGTTCGGGTGGGCGACATCATCCTGGTGATCGACCTCGGCGGCGGCACTGCCGACTTTTCGCTGATCGCCGTCACTGAGCGCGACGGTTCGCTGGAACTGGTGCGAGTGGCGGTCGGCGATCACATTCTGCTGGGCGGTGACAACATGGACCTGGCGCTGGCCCACGCGGTTCGCGCCAAGCTGGCCGCCCAGGGCACCCAGATCGATCCCTGGCAGTTGCAGGCGCTGACTCACGGCTGCCGCACCGCCAAGGAAACCCTGCTCGGCGATGCCAAGGTCGAGGCCGCGCCGGTGGTGGTGCCGAGCCGGGGTTCCAAGCTGATCGGCGGTACGTTGCGCACTGAGTTGACCCGCTCGGAAGTGACCCAGAATCTGGTGGAAGGATTCTTTCCGGTAGTGGAGGCGGCGGCGCGACCGGCGGTGCGGGCGCGGGCGGCGCTGACCAAGATCGGCCTGCCCTACGCCCAGGACGCGGCGATGACTCGTCATCTGGCGGCGTTTCTGGGCCGGCAGGTGGGCGCGACCCGCGATCTGGAGGGTTTTGAGGACCGGTTGCCGGCCGATGCGACGTTCCTGCATCCGACCGCCGTGCTGTTCAACGGCGGCGTGTTCAAGGCTCCGCCGTTGCTGGCGCGAACCCTGGAGGTGCTGAACGGCTGGCTGGAAGACGAAGGCGCGCCGCCGGTGCGCCTGCTGGAAGGAGCCGATCTCGACCTGGCGGTGGCGCGCGGCGCGGCTTATTACGGCTACGTGCGGCGCGGGCGCGGGGTGCGGATTCGCGGCGGCACCGCCAAGGCTTATTACGTCGGGGTGGAAAGCGCGATGCCGGCGGTGCCGGGGATGGAGCCGCCGATCGAGGCGCTGTGCATCGCCCCGTTCGGGATGGAGGAGGGATCGCAGGCCGAATTGCCACCGCAGGAAGTCGGTCTGGTGGTCGGCGAACCGGTGCGGTTCCGGTTCTTCGGCTCCTCGGTACGGCGCACCGATCACGTCGGCGCCGCGCTGGAGCAGTGGGCGCCGGACGAAATCGAGGAACTGGAGGAAATCGAAGCGACCCTGCCCGCCGAGAATCGGCAGCCGGGCGAAGTGGTGCCGGTGCGCCTGCGGGCGGCAGTGACGGAGGTCGGCACCCTGCGGCTGGAAGCAGTGCCGCGGGTCGGCGCGGAAACTTGGAGGGTCGAGTTCGACGTGCGCGGGGAGGGCTGAACCCCATCGTTCCGGGAGTGATGGACGTGACCGATTCACGGACTCAGCGCCAGGAGGCCCGCCAGTTATTGCGCCGGGCGCTGGCTTACCTGGGAGAATTTCTCGCGGACGCTGGCGCTGGAGGCGGCGCGCTATCTCCGGCGTTCCGAGTTGCCGCTGGAATGCAAAAAGCAGGTGGCCAGCGGCGCGTTTACCCTTTACCCGTTTCGCGGCAATCTGGCGGCGAATCTGCGCGCCGAAACCGGACGGGTGCTATCACGCTGGGGCGATGCGGGTTGGGGGCAGTACGTGGCCGAGGACAAGCGGGCCGGCCATTTCCGCGATGAACTGGTGGACGCCATGGCCGAGCGTCGGTTGCTGGATCGAGGCGGAATTGCGGTGGTCGGCTCGCGCCACGCCAGCCCGGAAGATTTGGCGTTCACAACTCGCCTGGGCGCCGAGGCGGCGGTACAGGGATTGTCGGTGATTTCCGGCGGCGCGCGGGGCGTGGATGAAACGGCGATGTTGGGCGCTCTGGGGCGGGAGGGAACGGCAGTCGGTATCCTCGCCGACAGTCTGCTGCGCGCCGCCACGTCGGCTCGGTTTCGCCCGAGCCTGCTGAATGGCAATCTGGCGCTGATTTCGCCCTTCAACCCGGAAGCAGGCTTCGAAGTGGGCAACGCCATGGCCCGCAACAAATATATCTTTTGTCTGGCCGACGCCGCCATCGTTATTGCGGCGGATCGGGAGCAGGGTGGCACCTGGCATGGCGCGGTGGAAAATCTGAAGCACGGCTGGACGCCCCTATGGATCAAGCCGCATCCCGATCCTACTTCTGGCAATGCTGAACTGATTCGCCGAGGGGGGCGCGAGTTGCCGGCGGAGTCGTGCGATTTGGCGATGCTGTTTAACCGGGAAGCGCCGTCGGTGGTTGATCGTCCACTCCCTTTGGTCGCGGAACCGGCGGCGCCCCCCTTCAAACCGCCTGAGACTACAATCTCAGTGGCGGATGCCATCCTGGACAACCTGGATTTTTACCAGTTGTTCCTGCGTCGCCTGCGGACGCTAACCGCAAAATCGCCGGCCACTGATCAGGAATTGCTAACCCATCTCGACATCGGTAAACCGCAGTTGCGGGATTGGCTGAAGCGGGCCATGGACGAAGGGCAGGCGACAAAGCTCGGCAAGCCGGCGCGCTATCAATGGCGGTCGGCGCAGCCGGAACAACATTCATTTTTCGCTAATGAATAGCATGGGGAGGGTTGAACCATCGCTCGATCCGGCGCGCCCCGCTATCTGGTCGGCATTGACCTCGGCACGACCCATACGGTCGTCGCCTACGCCGATTTCCACAGCACTGCCATCCATCTGTTCGCCATCGAGCAATTGGTTGCGCCTGGCCTGGTGGCGGCGCGGCCCCTGCTCCCTTCGGCACGCTATCACCCGGCGGCGGGCGAACTGGCTGCGGCGGATCGGCAACTGCCCTGGCCTTTCGCCGATCCTGGCGAGGTCGCCGACGTCATCGTGGGCGAACTGGCGCGGGAGCGCGGCTCGCGGACGCCCGGCCGGCTGGTCGCCAGCGCCAAAAGCTGGCTATCCCACGCCGGTGTGGACCGCACCGTGCCGATCCTGCCCTGGGGCGCGGCGGCGGAGGTCGCCAAAGTTTCGCCGGTCGCCGCCAGCGCCAGCACGCTGGCCCATATCCGCGCCGCCTGGAATCACCGGTTTCCCCGCCAGCCGCTGGAACGACAGGAACTGGTGTTGACCGTGCCCGCTTCGTTCGACGAAGCAGCCCGGGCGCTGACGGTGGAAGCGGCGCGGCTGGCTGGTTTGCCGCAACTTCGCTTGTTGGAAGAGCCGCAGGCGGCCTGCTACGACTGGCTGCACCGCCATCAGAGCGACGTAGCGGCGGCGCTGGGCGACGCGCGGCTGCTGCTGGTCTGCGACGTGGGTGGCGGCACCACCGATCTGACGCTGATCCAGATTGAAACGGTCGAGACGGGTCCGAAGTTGACCCGCATCGGCGTCGGCGACCATCTGATGCTGGGCGGCGACAACATGGACCTGACCCTGGCGCGCACCGTCGAGGCGCGGCTGAGTGGCGGGCGGTTAAACGCGGGCGAACTGTCGCAACTGTTGCAGCAATGCCGGAGCGCCAAGGAACGCCTGCTGGCCGATGATGTCCCGGCACAGGTAACCGTGACGGTGCTGGGCGGCGGTTCGCGGTTGATCGGCGGCGCGCGGTCGGCGGAGCTGAGCCGCGCCGAGGTGCGGGCGCTGCTGGTGGATGGTTTTCTGCCCGTGGTCGAATTCGGGGAGCGGCCCCAAGGCCGGCGGGCGGCGGTGGTCGAGTTCGGCCTGCCCTATGCCGCCGATCCAGCCATCAGTCGCCACCTGGCCGCGTTTCTCGCGCAACACGCCGACGCCGCGCGGCGGGCGCTGGGCGAGCGGGCGCCGGTCGACGGCCCCGCCCTGCCGGATACGGTGTTGCTGAACGGTGGGGTGTTCCATGGCGCGGCGCTGGCCGGACGGCTGCTGGACATTCTGGCTAGCTGGCGCGGCGCACCCCTGGCGCGGCTGGACAATCCCGAACCCGATCTGGCGGTGGCGCGCGGCGCGGTGGCCTACGGGCTGGCGCGACGCGGCCAGGGCTTGCGGATCGGCGGTGGTTCGGCGCGCGGCTATTTTCTGGTGGTGGACGGCGGGGGCAGTCAAAAACAGGGGGTCTGCCTGCTGCCGCGTGGCGCGGAGGAGGGGCGGGAAATTCGGCTGGATCGCACGTTCTCGCTGCGCCTGGGGGCGCCGGTCCAGTTTCATCTGCTGTCCTCGACCGGGGACGCCGTGCATCCGCCGGGCGCGGTGGTGGCGCTGAATGCGGAGGAGTTCGCGCCCCTGCCACCGGTCGCCACGGTGATCGAGAGTGACGCCGGCGCCAGCGAGGTTCTCGTGCAATTGCTGGCGCAATCGACCGAGGTCGGCACGCTGGAGGTGGATTGCGTCGCGGCGGACGACCCGGCGCGGCGCTGGCGATTGGCGTTTCAATTGCGCGGCGGCGACGCGGCGACATTGGCCCGGCTGCATCCGCGCTTTCCTGAGGCGGCAGCGCGGCTCGAGCGGTTCTACGGTTCCCGCGCGCCTGATGTGGAAGCGAAGGAAATCAAGGGCCTGCGTGCTGATCTGGAACGTCTGCTCGGTAAGCGCGAGACCTGGGAAACGCCGCTGCTGCGCGAAGTATTCGGCGTGTTGTGGGCCGGGGCGCGGCGGCGGCGGCGGTCGGCGGAGCACGAGCGGCTGTGGTTCAGTCTGGCCGGCTACTGTCTCCGGCCAGGTTTCGGCTATCCGCTGGACGACTGGCGGGTGCGGCAGTTGTGGAGTCTGTACGAACAGGGAGTGCAGCATATCCAGGATGTCCAGGTATGGGCGGAATGGTGGACCCTGTGGCGGCGGGTGGCTGGTGGACTGGACGCAGTGGCCCAGGTGCGGTTGGGCGACCAATTGGCGCTGGATTTACGGCCCCTGACCGGCAAGGCGGCCAAAGACAAGCAAACTGGTATAGAGGATATGGCGCGGCTGGCGGCGGTGCTGGAGCGGTTGCCGGCGGCGCGCAAGGTCGAACTCGGCGAACTGTTGCTGGCGCGGCTAGGGCGGAAGGGCGAATCGCCGCAATTGTGGTGGGCGGTCGGCCGGCTGGGAACGCGGGTTCCCGTGTACGGTAGCGCCCACGATGTGGCGCCAGCGGCGGCGGCGGCGGCCTGGATGGAACGGGTGCTGGCGCTGGACTGGAAAGCGGTAATCCCGGCGGCGTTCGCGGCGGCGCTGCTGGCGCGGCTCAGCGGTGACCGGGAACGGGATTTGGACGAGGCGCTGCGGTTGCGAGTCATTCAACGCCTGCGGGCGGCGAAAGCGCCGGCTTCGTGGCTGCGGATGGTGGAAGAAGTGGTGGATTTGGACGAGGCCGATGCCAGCCGGGTGTTCGGCGAAACGCTGCCGCCGGGGTTGCGGCTGGTGGGATAGGAGGAAGATGCGGGAAATGTTTGCCACCACTCGCGAAACGGGGTGTGTTCGGTCTCAACCACCCAGGTTTTTGCGCAACCCCCGCCAGACTGCCTTTTCCAGTTCCACCAGCAGCAGCAGCGCCAGTCCGGCCAACGTCACGATGCCCCAGTCTTCGGCGCTGATCGCGGTGGTTCCCATCAGTTCCTGCATCGGCGGCAGGTAGGTAAACGCCAGTTGCAGCAGCAGCATCAGGCCGATGCTGATCAGCACCGGGCGACTGCCCAGCAGACCGGCGCGCGACAGCACCGAACCGTGGATGTAGCGGCTGTTGAACAGATAGAAAATCTCGCCCATTACCAGCGCGTTCACCGCCAGGGTGCGGGCCTCGTCGGTGGGCCGGCCGTGGGCGGCTTCCCACAGAAACAACCCCAGCGGCGCAATGACCAGCAGCGCCGACACCGCGAAAATTCGCCACAGCATGATGCCGGATAGCAGCGGTTCGCCGGGATCGCGCGGCGGCCGCCGCATCACATTGGCCTCGGCCGGCTCGAACGCCAGCGCCAGCGCTAGGGTAACCGCCGTCACCATGTTCACCCACAGAATCTGCACCGGGGTGATCGGCAGCGTCACCCCCAACAGAATGGCGGCCATGATCACCAGCGCCTGAGCGCCGTTGGTCGGCAGGAGGAACAGCAAGGCTTTCCGCAAGTTGTCGTAAACGGTGCGGCCTTCCTCCACCGCGTGCGCGATGGAGGCGAAATTGTCGTCGGCCAGCACCATGGCTGCGGCTTCCTTGGCGGCCTCGGTGCCGTTCATGCCCATCGCCACGCCGATGTCGGCGCGCTTGAGCGCCGGGGCGTCGTTGACGCCATCGCCGGTCATCGCCACCACCTGATGATTCGCCTGCAAGGCCGCGACCAGCCGCAGTTTATGTTCGGGACTGGCGCGGGCGTAGACATCGGTGTCCATGACCACTGCTCGCAGCGCCGCATCGTCCAGCGCCTCCAGTTCCGGCCCCGTCAGCGCCTTGTTCCCATCGCCAATCCCAATCCGGGCGGCGATGGCTCGCGCGGTAACGCCATGATCCCCGGTGATCATTTTCACCCGGATCCCGGCCTGCTGGGTTTGCCGCACCGCCCGGATCGCTTCCGCGCGCGGCGGATCGCTGATGCCCAGCAATCCCAGCAGGGTCAGGCCTTCCTCGATATCCTCAAAGATCAGTTCGCCACGGGTCTCGCTGGTCGGGCGGAACGCCACCGCCAGCACGCGCTGGCCCAGGGTCGCCAGTTCCTCGATCCGGTCCCGCCAGTAGTCCGGGCGCAGGGGTTGTGACCCGGCGTCGCCCAACTCGCGCGCGCACATCGCCAGCACCCGTTCCGGCGCACCCTTGACGTAAACGAAGCCGTGGCCGTGATGATCGTGGTGCAGGGTGGCCATGAACCGGTGCTCGGATTCAAAGGGAATGCTGTCCACCCGGCGGAAGCGATCTCGTTCGGTTACCGGATCGAGGCCAGCCTTGTGGGCCAAGGTCAACAGCGCGCCCTCGGTGGGATCGCCTTCCATCCGCCATTCGCCATCCTGCTCGCGCAGCACCGCCTCGTTGCATAAATGCGCGGCGCGGGCGATGGCCTGCAAATCCGCCGCGTCCTCAGGCAGGATGGGGGCGCCGTCCAGGCTGAAGCCGCCGGTCGGTGCATAGCCGGCCCCACTGACTTCAACGGTCCGGTCGGCGGTCACCACCCGCTGCACGGTCATTTCGTTGCGGGTCAGGGTGCCGGTCTTGTCGGAGCAGATCACGGTGACCGCGCCCAGGGTTTCCACCGCCGGCAAGCGGCGGACGATGGCGTTGCGCCCGGCCATGCGCTGGACCCCGATGGCCAGGATGATGGTCAGGATCGCTGGCAGACCTTCGGGAATCGCCGCCACCGCCAGCGCCACCGCCGCCATGAACATGTCATCCGGTGGCAAGCCGCGCCAGAGGACACCGATGGCAAAGGTTGCCACCGCCGCCAGCACGATGGCGGCGCTGAGCCAGCGCCCGAATTGCGCCATCTGCCGCAGCAGGGGGGTGGCGATTTCCTCGACCTGTTCCAACAGGGCGCTGATGCGGCCGATCTCGGTGTGTTCGCCGGTCGCCACCACCACGCCGATCCCTTGGCCGTAACTGACCAACGTGCCGGAATAGGCCATGTTGGCGCGGTCGCCGGTGACCGCCTCGGCGGATACGGGCGCAACGGCTTTCTCGACCGCTTCCGCCTCGCCGGTCAGCACCGCTTCCTGAATTCGCAGGTTCTTGACCTCGATCAGTCGCAGGTCGGCGGGGGTTTTGTCGCCGGATTGCAACAGCACCCGGTCGCCTGGAACCAGATTCTCGGCGGCGATTTCCCGGCGTTGCCCGTCGCGCAGCACCAAAGCGCGCAGCGACAGCATCTTGCGGATCGCCGCCAGCGCCGATTCCGCCTTGCCTTCCTGCACAAAACCGACGATGGCGTTGATGAGGGTCACGCCCAGAATCACCCCGGTATCCACCGCATGGCCCAGCGCGGCGGTGATGGCGGCCGAGGCCAGCAGCACATAGATCAGCACGTTGTGGAACTGGAGCAGGAAGCGCAATACCGGGCCGCGCTGCTGGGGGGGACGCAGCCGGTTGGGCCCGTGAATCGCCAGCCGCCGGGCGGCTTCGGCCTCGCTCAGGCCGCCGGACGCGGTGTCCAGCGCCTGCAAGACCTGCTCGGTGCTCAGCGCGTGCCAAAGCGGTGGTTGGGGAGACGGCGAGGCGTTCATGGGCATGGCTCCTCGGTAGGGTGATCCTCGGCAACTATTCATGATAACAAAGCAACGAGGCCCCACGGCGCGTTGCCGTGGGGCCTCGTTTGGACGGATTTAAAGCGAGTGCTTACTTCTTCAGCGCCATGATGCTCTGATTCAGCGCCTCGACCCGCTTGGCCAGTTCCTGAATGTCTTCCTGGGTCGGCACGCCCAACCGGCCCAGCACCTGCGCGACTCGTTCCTGGAACAGTTCTTCCAGCCGGTCGAACTGCTGGGTGGCCTTGCCGCGGAACTCGATCACCTTGCCCTTGGCTTCCTCGAAGCGTTCCTCGGCGGCTTTCTTGGCGTGCTTCTCGACTTTCTCGCCTTCCTTGATCAGCGACTGGAACAGCTTCTCGCCTTCCTCCTGGGTCTTGGCGAAAGCGCCCAGCCCGGCCAGCCAGATGCGGTTGGCCGATTCGCGGATGTTGGCGGCCATGGGGGCTTCGATGATGTTCTTCAGCGCAACGTTTGCCATGATGACTCTCCTCGACTCAAGGTCTTGATCAAAATGCCGGTTTTTATCGGCCGGCGGGGTTTCAACCTGTGTTGAGGCATACTCTAGCAACGGAAATTAGAGTGAACACACTACGGTTTGGACGGATCTGCCTTTCGTGCGGGCTGTGATAAAATCGAGGCGCGACCAGTTAAGTTCATCGCTAACTTATTTAAAAATAACGAGTTAAATATTCTTCTCCTCGAAGCTTGGCGTTTTTGGTCTTTGTAACCCGTCGGCACTCGACCGATTACCCCCGCCGCATTTGGGAAAACGCTATCCGACCGTGCTGGTTACAATACTTTACTTTTGCTTAATCATCGTCTTACAAACACGCCTTACGATCAATCCCCAAGGGTGTAACCCGTCGAGAGCCCCCTGGCTTATTGAAAATAAAAAATCACCCCCCAACCAAGCCTTCGGTTTCGGCGATTTTCGCCGATGATCCATACGAGGAACTTTCTCTCTATTCCCTGTCGAGAAAATATCAGGCCATGAAAGTGCGCGCGGGAACCGGTGTCAGCAAGGCGCGGGATGCGGTCGAGGCTGGACGAGAGGCGGCAACCGCAGCGGTCGCGGGGTTGGCGGGCGAATCGCCGGCGCTGGTTGTCGTCTTCACGACTCCCCGCTATGACCTGCCAGCGTTGCTCGCCGGCATCCGATCCGTCACCGGCGGCGCGCGCCTGATCGGCGCCACCGGCTCCGGCGAGATCGCGCAGGGACAATATCTGGGGTTCGGCGCCGGGGTTGGCGTCCTGGCCCTGACGGCTGGGCCGTACCGGTTCGGCGTGGCGTCGGCCAGCCACGTTCGCGGCGACCTCGACCGGGCGGGTCAGGCGATCACCCGGGCCAGCCGAGCCGAGGCCGGTCCCAGTCCCCACGCCGCCGTGCTGCTGCTGGTGGATTCGCTGCTTGGAGATCTCCAGCAACTCATGCAGGGGGTCTATCGCATCGTCGGTCCGAAGGTGCCCATCACGGGCGGCGCCGCTGGCGACGAGCAGCGGTTCTTGCGGACGTTGGTGTTCCACGACGACCAAGTGATCGAGGAGGGCGCGGTGGCCCTGTGGATTGCCAGCGCGCGGCCGCTGCGGGTGGTGACGCGACACGGCTGGGAGCCGGTCGGCGTCCCGTTGCTGGTCACCCGCGTGGAAGACACGGAGATCGTTGAGTTCGGCGGGCGTCCGGCCGCCGTGGTCTACGAGGAGCAACTCGGACTGGCGCCGGGACAATTGAGCGCCGACCAGTTCTGGGGCGTTTCTGTTCGCCATCCGTTTGGTTTGCTCCAACACGACGGGTCGACCGTGATTCGGGTGGCTCGCGCGAAATCGGAGCAGGGCGCGCTCCGCATACAGGGCTGCGTGCCGCCCTTGGGCAGCGCCGTGCAGGTGATGAGCAGTTCCGTTGATGCGTTGCTCGATGTCGCCAATGACGTCGCGAGCGCCGCGCTCGCCGCCCATCCGGAAGCCGGCGTCCTGCTCGCTTTCAGTTGTGCAGCCCGCGCGCTCATCTTCGGCGGGCGGGTAGCGGAAGAACCGCGTCGGCTGCAGGCGGTGGCGGGGGATTTACCTACTTTCGGTTTCTACTGCTGCGGCGAGTTCGCGCGCACGGCGGGCGTGTTGGGAACGCACAACGCCACGCTGACCGCCCTGGCCTTGTAGCGGACTTGGGCGCGATCGTGGACCCAGCGTTGGAGCCGGCGGCGCGGACCGGTCTCGTCTCGCCTGGCGACCCAGCGTGGGCGGAGTGGGACGATGTTGGCCGCCTGCGCACGGCCTGCGATGCGGCTCTGCGGGCGGCGCGGGCGGCGATCCGCGATACCACCCGCCTCACTCGCCTGCTGACCATCCTGAGCGAGTCCGGTCCTTTGGATCTCCTGCTCGATCGGATGCTGTTGACGCTTTCGGAGCTGTATTCGGCGGATATCGTCGTGTTGCTGGACCCGACGGGGACAGGGGCGTTCGCCCCGCTGGCGGCGGTTGGTCTGCCCGAGGAGATGCTGCATCAGCCGCTGTCGAGCGCCGAGAATGGCTATGTGGCGACCGTGATGCGCAGCGGGGCGCCCATCCTGACGGCGGCGGCGAGCGCGGACTCCCAAGTGGATTCTCAACTGCGCGAACTGGCTGCCGAGTCGGCTGTCTGGTTGCCGGTGGTTGACAGCCATGCCACGCGGGGCGTGCTGGTTCTGGCGCGCTGTCAGCCAACCCCGTTCGTCCACGCCGAGGTCAATCTGCTGGTGGCCATGGCGTATCGGATCGGCCTGGTTCTTCAGGAAGCGCAGCGCAGCGTCCAGTTGGAGCGGATCGTGCGGGCGGGTCGAGAGATCAGCCGCCATCTCGACGAATCGGTGGCGAGCAGCGAGGCGGTGCGTCTCTTCCCCGGAGTCGTGGGGGCGAACGCCGCCCTGCTGGTCTTGCGCGATCCGGGCGCCGCGCCGGTTTGCGTCGCCCAGACCGGTCTCGATCCGGCATGGGTCGCCGCATGCCGCCATCTGGCCGAAGGCCTGTTCGCGGACCCGCGCCTCGCGACTGGCGAACCGTGCAACATTGCCGACCTGCCTGCTGCGATGGGGCCGCTGGCATTGGACTCGCCGAACCGTTGCCCGGCGCGGGTGCTGCTGGCGGTTCCGATCCAGCGTGAGGAACGGATGCGGGGCATGCTTTACGCCCTGCGTTTCGCGCCGACGCCGTTCGATCCCGACACGCTGCAAGTGGCCACGCTGTACGCCGGGCAGATTGCGGCGGCCCTGGAGAACGCGCGGCTTTACCGCGCGGCGCGCGACGAGTTGGCCGAGCGGGTGCGGGTGGAGGAGGCGCTGCACGTCAGCCACGAACGCTTTCGCGCCCTGATCCACAGCGTCTCCGACGTCATCGCCATCCTGACCGCCGATGGCGCGATTCGCTACGCCAGCCCGGCGGTCGAGGCGCTGTGGGGCTGCACGGCAGAGGCGCTGCCTGGCCAGAATGTGCTCGACCGGGTGCATCCGGAGGATGCCGATACGATGCGCAACCTCTTGTCCCAGGTGTGCGAGCAGGCGAGTTTGACGTTGACCGGTGCGGTGCGTCTGCGTCAGGGACAGGATGCCTGGCGCGATTTCGAGGTCATCCTGGTGAATTTGCTCGACGAGCCAGCGGTAGCCGGGATCGTCGCCACCTACCACGATGTGACCGAGCGCAAGACGTTCGAGCAGGAACTAACGAAGCTGGCGTTTCGCGATCCGCTGACTGGCCTAGCCAACCGGACCTATTTCCGGGACCGGTTGCGGCATGGACTCGCTCGCGCCGATGCCGAGGGACAGTCGGTCGCGGTGGTTTTCTTCGATCTGGACAACTTCAAGATCGTCAACGACAGCCTGGGCCATGCCTGCGGGGATCAAGTGCTGCGGGTGGTGGCGGACCGGGTGCGCGCTTGTCTGCGCCGGGACGATACCGCGGCGCGACTCGGCGGCGACGAGTTCACGGTCCTCGTCGAAGGCGTGACCGCCGTGGACCAAGTGATGCCGATGGCCGATCGCCTGATCGCCAAGCTACGCGATCCGATCCGGCTGGAGGGGCGGGATTTATTTGTCGGCGGCAGCATGGGCATCGCGATCAGCACCCCCCATCAGGACAGTACCGATGACTTGCTCCGCAAGGCTGACCTGGCGATGTACCACGCCAAAAGCAGCGGCAAAGGCCGTTACGCCATCTTCAACACCCAACTCAACGCGGCGGCCATGGAACGGCTCGACTTGGAAACCGAACTGCGCCAGGCCATTCAGCGGAAGGAATTGCGGGTCTACTATCAGCCCGTCGTCTCGCTGGACGATGGCCGCATTCGCGAGGTCGAGGCGCTGGTGCGCTGGCAGCATCCACGGCGCGGGTTGGTCGCCCCGGACGGCATTCTTCCCATCGCCGAGGAGACCGGGTTCATCATCGAACTTGGCCAGTGGGTGTTGGAAGAAGCCTGCCGACAGGTCCGCGCGTGGCAGTTGCGCTACCCGGGCGATCCACCGCTGTTTTTGAGCGTCAATCTGTCGGCGCGGCAGTTTCGGCATGCCGCGTTGGTGAGCGAGATCGTGGCCCTGGGGCCCAGCGCGCTGGATTCGCGCAGCCTGACGCTGGAGATTACGGAAAGCGTACTGATCCACGATCCGGTGGGGGCCGTTGCAAAACTTGAGGCCTTGAAGGAGGCCGGGGTCAGGCTGGCCATCGACGACTTCGGCAGGGGCTGTTCGAGCTTGAATCACCTCAAGCGGTTTCCAGTGGACACGCTCAAGATCGACCGTTCCCTGATCCAGAACGTCGAGCAGAGCCCGCACGACAAAGCCATCGTACAGAGCATGGTCGCGCTGGCGGCGGCTTTTGGCCTGAGCGTGATCGCCGAAGGGATCGAGACCAGGGAACAGGCGGCGCGACTACGCGCGCTGGGTTGCAGTCTTGGGCAGGGTTACCTGTTTGCTCCGCCACTGCCGGCCAAGGCGCTCGAAGCCCTGTTGGAAGAGGAGCGGGGATACATCGGGCCATCGGAGGTTTTATAGGAACGGCGTGGTCATGCCGCCAGCCGCCATCCCAGCATTTCCCCGGCCCGCAGCGGAATCAGTTCATCTCCACCGAACGGGAAGGATTCGGGAACCGATGTCGGTTGGCGGCTTAGGGTGACCGTTCCCACGTTGCGCGGCAGGCCGTAAAAATCCGCGCCGTGGAAGCTGGCGAAGGCTTCCAGCTTATCCAGCGCCCCGGCGGCGGCGAACGCCTCGGCGTACAGTTCCAGCGCGGCGTGGGCGGTATAGCAGCCGGCGCAACCGCAGGCGGCTTCCTTGCCCTGGCGCGGATGCGGGGCGCTGTCGGTGCCGAGAAAGTATTTGGGATTGCCGCTGATGGCGGCCTGGATCAGCGCCTGGCGATGACGTTCGCGCTTGAGGATCGGCAGACAGTAGTAATGCGGGCGAATGCCGTCTTGAAAGAGGGCGTTGCGGTTGTAGAGCAGGTGATGGGCGGTGATCGTTGCCGCGATGGTGGCCGGCGCTTCCCGCACGTAGTCCACTGCGTCCTCGGTGGTGATGTGCTCCAACACGATTTTCAACTCCGGAAAGTCCCAGGCCAGCGGCGTGAGCACTTGGTCGATGAAGGCCGCCTCGCGGTCGAACACGTCCACATGGGGGGTAGTGACCTCGCCGTGGATCAGCAGGGGCAAGCCCCGCGCCTGCATCGCCTCCAGCACCGGATAAATTTCGTCGAGGGCAGTCACGCCGGAATCGGAATTCGTCGTTGCGCCAGCGGGGTAGAGCTTGCAGGCGACGATGTGACCGGACTCCCTGGCGCGGGCGATTTCGTCTGGCGAGGTGTGGTCGGTCAGGTACAGCGTCATCAGCGGCTGGAACGCCAGCCCATCCGGCACGGCGGCCAGGATGCGGTTCCGGTAGGCCAGCGCCCGTTCGGTGGTGGTCACCGGCGGTCGCAGGTTGGGCATGATGATGGCGCGGGCGAACTGGCGGGCGCTGTGCGGCACGACCGCGTGCAGCGCCGCGCCGTCGCGAACGTGCAAATGCCAGTCGTCGGGGCGGGTGAGGGTGAAAGTGTCCATGGTGGGTTCCGCATGGCGTGGGCAAGGGTTCGATGGGAGATTATACGCCCGCTGTGCCTTGACGCGCCGGGGTCAGGCTTTAAGCTAACAAGATTGCACGGTTCGGATCCTTGAGGTTCGGGCCGTTCGGGTTGTAGTTCACGAACATGAGGAAGGTTATGTCGGACGTGAAAAAAGTCGTGCTGGCCTATTCGGGCGGCCTGGATACCTCGGTGATCCTGAAGTGGTTGCAGGACGTGTATCGATGCGAGATCGTGACCTTCACCGCCGACCTGGGTCAGGGCGAGGAACTGGAGCCGGCGCGCGCCAAGGCGCTCAAGCTGGGCATCAAGCCGGAAAACATCTTCATCGACGATCTGCGCGAGGAGTTCGTGCGCGATTTCGTGTTCCCCATGTTCCGGGCCAACGCCAGCTACGAAGGTGAATACCTGCTCGGCACCTCCATCGCCCGGCCGTTGATCGCCAAGCGCCAGATCGAAATCGCGGTGGCGACTGAGGCCGACGCCGTTTCGCATGGCGCCACCGGCAAGGGCAACGATCAGGTTCGCTTCGAGTTGGGCGCCTACGCGCTGAAGCCGGATATCAAGATCATCGCTCCGTGGCGGGAGTGGGATTTGCTGTCGCGGGAGAAGCTGCTGGCCTATGCCGAGCAGCACGGCATCCCGGTCGAGATGAAACGCGGGACGAAATCGCCGTATTCGATGGACGCCAACCTGCTGCACATTTCCTATGAAGGCGGCGTGCTGGAAGACCCGTGGAACGAGCCGGACGAGGACATATGGCGCTGGTCAGTGTCCCCGGAGAAAGCGCCCGACCAGCCGCGCTACGTTGAGATGGAATACTGCAACGGCGATATCGTGGCGATTGACGGCGAGGCGTTGACGCCCGCTGCCGTGTTGACCAAGCTGAATCGACTGGGCGGCGAACACGGTATCGGCCGGCTGGACTTGGTGGAAAACCGCTACGTCGGCATGAAATCGCGCGGCTGCTACGAAACTCCCGGCGGCACGATCATGCTCAAGGCGCACCGGGCGATGGAATCGCTGACCCTGGATCGGGAAGTCGCGCATCTCAAGGACGACCTGATGCCACGCTACGCCAGCCTGGTTTACAACGGCTACTGGTGGAGTCCGGAGCGGAAGATGTTGCAGACGATGATCGATGCCTCGCAGGCCCCGGTGAACGGTACGGTGCGGGTGAAGCTGTACAAGGGCAACGTGATTGTTGCCGGGCGCAAGTCGGATGACAGCCTGTTCGACATGAACATCGCCACCTTCGAGGACGACGCTGGCGCCTACGATCAGAAGGATGCCGAGGGTTTCATCAAACTCAACGCCTTGCGGATGCGCATCGCGGCGCTGAAAGGACGGCGGTAGGGCAGCGGGAACCGGCGCGCGTTTTTCCAGCCGCGCCGGTTTCAACTTGTGCTTCAATTTTGGGAGGACAGTCATGCGCATTCTCCACACCATGCTGAGAACGGGCGATCTCGACCGTTCGATCAAGTTTTACACCGAGATCCTGGGAATGAAGTTGCTGCGCCGACAGGATTATCCCGCCGGTGAATTTACCCTGGCTTTTCTGGGTTATGGCGATGAGTCCGATCATACGGTCATCGAATTGACCTACAACTGGGGCGTGGATCGTTATGAGATGGGAACCGCTTATGGTCATATCGCCATTGAGGTTGATGACGTCTATCGGGCGACAGCGGAAGTGAAAAGCCGGGATGGCAAGATTCTGCGCGAAGCGGGTCCCATGAACGCGGGTACCACGATTATCTCTTTTATCGAAGACCCCGATGGTTATCCGATTGAGTTGATCGGGAGAAAGTAAAAGTCGAAAGCCACTATAGCGATTCAATCGGTTCCGGTCGCGACGGGCCGGGTCGGATCGCGGATCCACTCGCTCCAGGAACCGGGGTACAGTCGCGAACCGCGCAGGCCCGCAGCTTCCATCGCCAGCAGGTTGTGGCAGGCGGTCACGCCGGAACCGCAACTGTGCATCACCGTCGCCGCTGGCCGTTCGCCCACCGCCGCCGCGAACCGCGTCCGCAGTTCGGCGCGGGGCAGAAAATGACCGTCAGCGGTCAAATTACCCTCGGTCGGCAGATTAACCGCGCCCGGAATGTGGCCGGCGACTGGATCAATCGGTTCCATTTCGCCCCGGAAGCGCGCCACCGCCCGCGCGTCCAACACTACATTCTCCGCAGGCAATGCCAGGACTTGCGCCGTGGTCAACCAAAGTTGGTCATTCGGCTGAGCATGGAACGCCACTGGCTGCGCTCTGGGCAATGTGGCGGTCAACGGCAACCCCGCCCGTTGCCAAGCGGGAAAACCGCCGTCCAAGACTGCGCGGGCGCTGTGTCCCAGCCAGCGCAGCAACCACCACAGTCGCGCCGCCGCCAACATTCCACCCATGTCATCGTAGACCACGACCTGTGTTTCAGGCCCGATGCCCCATTCGCCCAGCTTGCGCGCCAGTCGCGCTGGATCGGGCAGTGGGTGCCGCCCAGTTGTTAGCGTGATGGGGCTGGACAGGTCTTCGTCGAGATGAGCATAGCGGGCGCCGGGGAGATGGCTTTCCTGGTAAGCGCGGCGGCCCGCTTCGGTATCCATCAGGCTGAAGCGGCAGTCCACCACCACCCAGTGAGGATCGTTGAGGTGGGCGCGCAATGTGGCGGCGTCGATCAAGGTGTCGTAGTTCATGGTTTTCCAGAGAGCGGGGGACAGGAATCAGGGCGCTGGGGTTAGCCATTCCAGCCGAGTCTGCCCATGGTCGCCGACGCGCAGTCGCTGCAGCAGTTCCGGCAACAGGCGGCCCAGCGTTTCGTCCAGTTTCCATGGGGGATTGATGAGGATCATCCCGGCGCCGTGCAAGCCGAGCGGTGCGTCGTAAGGATACAGCCCCAATTCCGCGCATAAAATCGCCGGAATCGCCAGCTTTTGCAGGGTTCGTTGCCAGCGCAGACTGGGCGCGCGGTCGAGAATGGGGTACCAGAGAGCGATGACGCCGCCTGTCCAGCGACGGTGAATCACCTGAACGGCTTCGATGAGCCGGTCGAATTCATCCTTCAACTCGTAGGCCGGGTCCAACAACACCAGTCCGCGCCGTTCCGGGGGCGGCAGCAACGCCTTGAGCGCAGCGTAGCCATCCTGGTGATGGACCGCGACTTGGCGGTCGCCGGCGAATTCGGCTTTGAGCGCCGCGTGCTCGGTCGGATGAAGTTCGGTCAGCATCAGGCGGTCGCCGGGTCGCAGTAGAGCGCGGGCAATGCGTGGCGAACCGGGGTAATAGAGCAAACGACTGTCCGGGTTCGACGCCTGAACCCGTTCCACATAATCGGCCAGTTCGGGACTTAATCTGGACTGATTCCACAACCGGCCAATGCCGCCGGCGAATTCGCGGTTCTTTTGCGCCGGCGGGGAATCCAGATCGTAGTGGCCCGCGCCGGCGTGGGTGTCGAGTACGCAAAATGGCTTGTCTTTGCGTTGCAGGGCGCGGATGAGATGAACCAGCAGGACGTGCTTGAACACGTCCGCGAAGTTACCGGCGTGGAAGGCGTGGCGGTAGCTCAGCATGGCGGTTCAGTGCAAAAAGCGACAGCGCGGCGCGTCAGTCAGCGTATTGTCGAAGGCGCACCGGGCGACGCCGCGCGCCCCAGGTTCCCGGCTGCGCCTCGAACACGCCAGCGCAGGGCGTTCCACAACCATTGCAGCACCCGTCGGCGGTCAGGTTCCACTCGCCGAGCGTGTACCCGTCGCGGCCGATCAGCTTCTTCCCGCATTGATGACAATAGGTGCTCCCGCCTTTCTCGTCGTTGACATTGCCGGTGTAGGCGTAATGGATGCCATTCTTCAGCGCGATCCGTCGCGCCCGGCTCAGGGTCGAGGGCGGGGTAGGGGAGTGGTTCAGCATCTACCAGTCTGGATGGAAG
>WBUJ01000068.1 GCA_008933795.1 Candidatus Contendibacter sp.
ACCCCGCCCCTGCCGGCTGCCGCGCCGCGCGCCCTCCGCGTGGAACTGGCCCGGTCCCGCGCAGAGATCGAGGCAACCCAACGTTTGCGCTACGCCATCTTCGCCGGGGAAATGGGGGCGAAGCTGCACAATCGCATTCCCGGCCTCGACCATGACCGTTTCGATGCCTGCTGTCAGCATTTGATCGTGCGCGACGGTCTGGATCGGATCATCGGCTGCACCCGCATTCTCACCGCCGATGCGGCGCGACGCGCCGGCGGCTTCTACTCGCAGACCGAGTTCGACCTGGGACCGGTGCTGGCCCTGCCGGGACGATTCGTGGAGATTGGTCGCACCTGCGTCCATCCGGATTATCGCAACGGCGCGACCATCGGCACGCTCTGGTCGGGACTGGCGGCGTTCATCGCGGAACAGCGCATGGACTATCTGATCGGCTGCGCCAGCATTCCGCTGGGCGAGGATGGCGGCCAAGCGCGGGCGCTCTATGCCGAACTGGCGCAACGCCATCTGGTTCCCGAACCGTTGCGGGTGAAACCGCACCTGCCCCTGCCGCGCCGCGATGGCATTGCCTACGGCCAGTACGCCGTGCCGCCATTGCTCAAAGCCTACCTGCGGCTGGGCGCGCAAATCGGCGGGGAGCCGTGCCTGGACCCGGATTTCAAAGTCGCCGACGTGTTCGTCCTGCTGTCCAGCCAGCGGATCGAGCGTCGTTACGCCCGGCATTTTCTGGACCGGGATCAATGACCGAACGCTGGCGAGTCCGGCTGGCCCGCACCGGGCGGCGCGGCGCACGGTTGCCGCTGTTGACGCTGCATATCCTGGTGGGAATCCTGATCGCCGCCGCCCTGGGGCCCGGCCAACGGCGGCGCTACGTCTCCACCCGCCCACTGGCGTGGTGGAGCCGGGGGCTGTGCCGGATTCTGGGCGTGCGGTTGCGGCCGCGCGGGACACCTCATGCCGGCGCGGCCCTGTTCGTGGCCAACCATATCTCCTGGCTGGACATTTTCTGCATCGCCGCAGTCTGTCCCACCCAGTTCCTGGCCAAGCGGGAGGTGGCCGACTGGTTGCTGTTCGGCTGGCTGTGCCGACGGGCGGGCACCGCTTTCATTCGGCGCGGCGGCGACAATGGCGCGGGCGAGGCGACGGAGCAACTGGTCTGGCGCCTGCGGCAAGGCGAGCGGGTGCTGGTGTTCCCGGAAGGGACTTCCACCACCGGCGAGTCGGTTCGGCGGTTTTATCCCCGGCTGTTCCAGGCCGCGATTCTGGCCCGCTGTCCGGTGCAGGCCATCGCCCTGCGTTATCCCCATGCCGGAGGAATCAATCCGGTGGCCCCTTTCGTCGGCGACGATGAATTGTTACCGCACCTGTGGCGGTTGCTGGGCGAACCGGGCCTCGTGGCGGAACTGCGGTTCGGCGCGGTTCATATCCCGCCGCATCCCTCCCGCGATGTGCTGGCGCAACGAACCTGGAACGAAATCAGCGACTGGGTGCTGGCGCGAGATCGGGTTCCGCCGGGGCATCGCACCATCGCCGGCTGACCCACTCACCAATACCGCCCGAAATCCGGCCCCCGCTCCGGCAGCTTGCGCGGCGCGCCCCGGTCGTCGATGGCAACGTAGACGATCACGGCCTCGGTGACCTTGTCCGACAGCAACTGGCCGTCGCGGGCGCGCTGGACGAAAACCTCGACCTTGACGGTGATCGAGGTCGAGCCCACCTTCTGAATCCGGGCGAAGCAACTCACCAGATCGCCCACGAACACCGGCTTGTGAAACTCCATCGAGGTCGCGGCGACGGTGGTCACTCGCCCGCCGGCATATTCCACCGCCACCACGCTGCCGGCCACGTCCATCTGCGCCATGATCCAGCCGCCAAAGATGTTGCCGTTGGGATTAGCGTGAGCCGGCATCGCCAGGATACGGACGGTTGGCTGGCGATCGCGTGGAAAAATATCCTGCTGTTCTATGGCGGTCATGGGAACAAACTCCTCTGGATAAGGCTGCGGCGCGAACTAAACGGCGAGCGATGGGCAGCGACCGGCGGGTTTCAGCCGCGCCGCCCGCCCAACTTGCCCGGAACTGGGCTATGATAATGCAATGAAAAATCGATGACCCCAAAGCTGGAGGATGGAGTGTGATGGCGCGAAGCAGAACGGTAGCCGTCTATGCCGGCGAAGAATTGGGCCGCTACGGATTCGAGGATCACCCGTTCGGCGAGAATCGCATCCATGCCTTCTGGGACGAGATGCACCGACGCCACTTCGACTATCAGGTCCGCATGTGGCAACCGGTCATGGCCACCGAGGAACAGCTCAAGCTGTTCCACACCACCAACTATGTGGAAAAGGTCAAGGCTTTCTCCAAGGCGGGCGACGGCTTGCTGGATTATGGCGACACCCCAGCCTACAAGGGCGTGTTTGAGGACGCTTCATTCGTGGTCGGCACCGTCGTGGACGCTACCCACAAGGTCATGAACAACGAGGCCCGGCGCGTCTTCGTTCCCATCGCCGGCTTGCACCACAGCATGCCCGACACCGCCTCGGGATTCTGCGTGTTCAACGACGTCGGCGTGGCCATCCGGATTCTGCAACAGGAGTATGGCCTCGAACGGATCGCCTACGTGGACATCGACGCCCATCACGGCGATGGCCTGTTCTATCCGTTTGAATCCGACCCCACCGTCATCTTCGCCGACATCCACGAGGACGGCCGCTACAACTTCCCGCAGAGCGGCTTCCCGCACGAGGTTGGCAAGGGTCCGGCCAAGGGTCGCAAGCTCAACATTCCGCTGCTGCCGCTGTCCGCCGACGACGATTTCATGATGATGTGGGACAAGGTCGAGGGCTTCTTGCGCCCGTGGGAGCCGCAATTCATCTTCATGAACTGCGGCGCCGACGGCCTGGATGGCGACCCGCTGGCCCACCTGCACTACTCGTTCCGCGCCCACAGCCGCGCCGCCCGCAGCCTGTGCGAGATCGCCGAGGAGTTCGCCGAGGGTCGCATCGTCGGCGTCGGCGGCGGCGGCTACGACCTGCGCAATGTGGGCAAGGCCTGGGTCGCGGTCATCGATTCCTTTCTGGAAACCCCGATGCGCTGAACCGTTCGCAATATCCGGGGGCGTTCCCGCGCCGATCCCACGGGAGCGCCGCCCGCCATCAAAAGCCTGCCTCTCGCGGTCAAAGTAAGGTAATATTCATCGCTTTCCATCGGTTCGCCCGCTCTTTCTCTTCGATCGCAGCGGGCGCTTGCCTTTGCAGAGGTCGCGAATGTTCAGTCGAGAGATGCGGATCGCCGGATTTGACAACGAGTTGTGGGCCGCCCTGCAGGGCGAACAACAGCGCCAGGAAGCCCACATCGAGTTGATCGCCTCGGAAAATTACGCCAGCCCGCGCGTGCTCGAAGCCCAGGGTTCGGTGTTGACCAACAAGTACGCCGAAGGCTATCCGGGCAAGCGCTATTACGGCGGCTGCGAGTTCGTGGACATCGCCGAGCAACTGGCCATCGACCGCGCCAAGCAGTTGTTCCGGGCTGATTACGCCAACGTCCAGCCGCATTCCGGCTCGCAGGCCAACGCCGCCGTCTACATGGCGCTGGTAGAGCCGGGCGACACCATATTGGGCATGAGCTTGGCCCACGGCGGCCACCTGACCCACGGCGCCAAGGTCAACTTCTCCGGCCGGCTGTACCAAGCGGTGCAGTACGGCCTGAACGAAGCCACCGGCGAGATCGACTACGATCAAGTTGAGCGGCTGGCGCTGGAGTGCAAGCCGAAGATGATCATCGCCGGGTTCTCGGCCTACTCGCGGGTGGTGGACTGGCCGCGCTTCCGCGCTATCGCCGATCAGGTGGGCGCCTACTTGGTCGTGGACATGGCGCACGTCGCCGGGCTGGTGGCGGCGGGTGCGTACCCCAATCCAATTCCAGTTTCCGACGTGGTGACCACCACCACCCACAAAACCCTGCGCGGTCCGCGCGGCGGCCTGATCCTGGCCCGGTCCAATCCCGAGATCGAGAAGAAGCTCAACTCGCTGGTGTTCCCCGGCATTCAGGGCGGCCCGCTGATGCATGTCATCGCCGCCAAGGCGGTCGCTCTTCTGGAAGCGCTGCAACCGGAATTCGTCGAGTACCAGAAGCAGGTGATCGCCAATGCCCGCGCCATGGCTGGGGTGTTCGTCGAACGCGGCTACAAAATCGTTTCCGGCGGCACCGACAATCACCTGTTCCTGGTGGACCTGATCGACAAAGGCTTGACCGGCAAGGCCGCCGACGCCGCGCTGGGCCGCGCCCACATTACCGTCAACAAGAACGCCGTGCCCAACGACCCGCAGTCGCCCTTCGTCACCAGCGGCATTCGCATCGGCTCGCCGGCGATCACGACGCGCGGGTTCAAGGAACGCGAATGCCGGGAATTGACCGGCTGGATCTGCGACGTCCTTGACGATCTCGGCAACGACGCCGCGATCGAGCGGGTGCGAGCTCGGGTCGCCGAACTGTGCGCCCGCTTCCCGGTGTACGGCTGATCCCCCAGGCAGGCGCGCGAGGCGGCGGCAATGCATTGTCCGTTCTGTGGCACGCCCGATACCCGGGTCATTGATTCGCGACTGTCGGCGGAAGGCGACAAGGTCCGCCGCCGCCGCGAATGTCCCCGTTGCAATGCCCGCTTCACCACCTACGAAGCGGCGGAACTGCTGATGCCGCCGGTGGTGAAACGCGATGGCCGCCGCGAGTCGTTCCTGGAGGAAAAGCTGCGCACCGGTCTGCTGCGGGCGCTGGAGAAGCGGCCGGTCAGCGCCGAACGGATCGAGGAAACCGTGCTGCGCATCAAGAATCGCGCCCGCGCCAGCGGCGAGCGGGAACTGAGCAGCCAGCGCATCGGCGAATGGGTCATGGACGAGCTGCGCGATCTGGATCAGGTCGCCTACGTCCGCTTCGCCTCGGTTTATCGCAGCTTCCAGGACGTCAACGCCTTCCGGCTCGAAATCGAACGCTTGCAGAGCACGTCGCCCGATCCAGCGGATTTCGAGTAATGCCTGACCTTCCCCTCACCTCCAATCCCTCTCCGCTCGAGGGCGAGGGAAGCGAATGGCGACCCGACGACTATCGTTACATGGCGCGCGCCCTGACGCTCGCTGGGCGCGGCCTGTACCACACCGATCCCAACCCGCGCGTGGGTTGCGTGCTGGTCAAGGATGGCATCGTCGTCGGCGAAGGCTGGCACGCGCGCGCCGGCGCGGCCCACGCCGAGGTCAACGCGCTGGATGCGGCCGGCGAACGGGCGCGCGGCGCGACTGCGTATGTCACGCTGGAGCCCTGCTGTCATCATGGCCGCACCCCACCCTGCACCGACGCACTGCTGAATGCCGGGATCGCCCGGTTGGTGGCGGCCATGTCCGACCCCAATCCCCAAGTCGCCGGCAAGGGCTTCATGATCCTGCGCGACGCCGGCGTCACGGTGGAATGCGGCTTGCTGGAAGCGGAAGCGCGGGCGCTAAATCCGGGCTTCATCCAGCGCATGACCCAGGACCGGCCCTTCGTCCGCCTCAAGCTGGCGATGAGCCTGGACGGACGCACTGCGCTGGCCTCGGGCGAAAGTCGATGGCTAACCGGCGCGGCGGCGCGGCAGGACGTGCAACGACTCCGGGCGCGCGCCTCGGCGATTCTGACCGGCATCGGCACCGTGCTGGCTGATAACCCCAGCCTCGATGTCCGCTTGCCGGAAGCGACCCGCCAGCCGCCGCGGGTGATTCTCGACACCGAACTACGCACACCGCCGACTGCGCAAACCTTGCGGTTGCCGGGTCCAGTGCTGATTTTCACCGCCGTCGCCGACCCCGCCTTGCACGAACCGCTGCGGGCGGCAAGGGCGGAAATCGTCATTTTGCCGCGCGCCAAACAGGGGCTGGAGTTGCCCGCCGTCATGGCCGAACTCGCCCGCCGCGAGTGCAATGAAGTTCATGTGGAATGTGGTTCGACCCTGGCCGGCGCGTTGTTGCAGGCGGGGCTGGTGGATGAACTGGTGATTTATATGGCCCCACTGCTGCTCGGCGACAAGGCGCGCGGGCTGTTTCGGTTGCCGGAATTGACGTGGATGAGTGAGCGGATGGAGTTGGAAATACTAGATATGCGAGCAGTGGGAAGAGATTGGCGGGTAAGATTAAAGCCGATGAGAGAAAATACATGAAATACAAAATCATCCTCAATAAATCAGAGGAAGGTTACAACATTTCATGTGCCGGCTTGCCTGGTTGCTGGTTGCAAGGGAGCACGGAGCGGAAAGCGATGGAAAATATATGCGATGCTATTCAGGAATATCTGGCAGCCATCCTGGAATCTGTTCGGCGTCAGGGTGTACGAGAAACGGAAATAGCGGGTTAAGGATATCAAAACTTCCAGAAATCAATCATCTGGAAGCTGTCTGGCTCTAAAACTCTTTTGAAAGTTCCTGTAATCGCTTCGAGACCCCCCACCATGTTCACCGGCATCATTACGGCAGTCGGAACCATCGCCGCGCTCCAGCCGCGCGGCGGCGATGTCCGCCTGCGGATCGCCACCGGCACGCTGGATTTGAGCGATGTGCAACTCGGCGACAGCATCGCCGTCAGCGGCGTCTGCCTGACCGCCATCGAGCTGCCCGGCGACGGGTTCTGGGCCGACGTCTCGCGCGAGACTCTGGAACGCACTATCCTCGGCGAAGCTAAACCCGGGATGAAGGTCAACCTGGAAAAGGCGCTGACCCCGACCACCCGGCTCGGCGGCCACTTGGTCAGTGGTCACGTGGACGGCATCGGTACGGTCACCGAATGGCGTCCCGACGGCCGCTCCTGGCGGCTGCGCATCCAGGCCCCCGACGAATTGGCCCGCTACATCGCCGAGAAAGGCTCGATCTGCGTGGACGGGATCAGCCTGACCGTCAACCGGGTGGACGGCGCGGCCTTCGAACTCAATATCGTTCCGCACACCTTGGCGGAAACCACCCTCGCCGATAGCCAAATCGGCCGGCGGGTCAATCTGGAAGTGGACCTGATCGCCCGCTATCTGGAGCGGCTGCTGCTGGGCGAGCGCGCCGCGCAACCGGGCGGCGGCGGTCTCACCGAGGCATTGCTGCGCGAACACGGGTTCTGGAAATAACCATGGCTCTCAACAGCATTGACGAAATCCTCGCCGACCTGCGGCAGGGCAAGATGGTCATCATCATGGACGACGAGGACCGGGAAAACGAAGGCGACCTGCTGATGGCCGCTCCGCTGGTGCGCCCCGAGGACATCAATTTCATGGCCCGCTACGGGCGCGGGTTGATCTGCCTCACGCTGACCCGCGAACGCTGCCAGCAGTTGCGCCTGCCGCTAATGGTGCAGGACAACGCCACGCCTTTTTCCACCAACTTCACCGTCTCCATCGAAGCTGCTCAAGGCGTCACCACCGGCATCTCCGCCTACGACCGCGCCCATACGGTCCGCACCGCCGTCCGCCCCGACGCCAAGCCCGAGGATTTGGTGCAGCCCGGCCACATCTTCCCGTTGATGGCCCAGCCCGGCGGCGTACTCACCCGCGCCGGCCACACCGAGGCCGGCTGCGACCTGACCCGGCTGGCCGGGCTGGAGCCGGCGGCGGTGATCGTCGAAATCCTTAACGAGGATGGCGGCATGGCGCGGCGGCCCGATCTGGAAGTCTTCGCCGAACGGCATGGGGTCAAGATCGGCACGATCGCCGATTTGATCCGCTACCGGATGCAGAATGAAAAGACGGTGGAACGGGTCGCCGATACGCCGATGAATACCGAGTTTGGCCCGCTCCGGGTGCTGACCTATCAGGACGCGGTCGGACGGCAAGCGCATTTCGCGCTGGTCAAGGGCGAGATTCACGCCAATGAGCCGGTTCTGGTACGGGTTCACGTACAAAATCTGTTGAGCGATCTGCTGGCTTTGCGTGTGCCCGACAGCGGCTGGCCGCTGCGCGATGCCCTGCAACGGGTGGCGCGGGAGTCGGCCGGGGTGCTGGTGTTTCTGAGCCGATCCGAGGAATCAGCGGCCCTGATTCGGCGGATGCGCGGCTACCAGTTCGGCTCGACCGAGGCGCCGCGTCCCACCGACCAGTCCGCGGAATTGCGCACCTACGGCATCGGCGCGCAAATCCTGCTCGACATCGGGGTGCGGCGCATGCGGGTGCTGGGCGCGCCCAAGCGCCTCACCGGCCTGTCCGGCTTCAATCTGGAAGTCGTCGAATATGTTTCCTGAATCTCCCTTATCCCTACCCGTCGTGGAATCCCCCATGCACCACATCACCACCATCGAAGGCGATTTCACCCCACCCCAGGACGCCCGCTTCGCCCTGGCGGCGGCGCGGTTCAACAGCTTCATCGTGCAGAACCTGATCGACGGCGCGGTGGACACCCTGCGCCGGCATGGCGTGCCCGAGACCAGCATCGATCTGATCTGGACGCCCGGCTCCTTCGAACTGCCGCTGGCCGCGCAACGACTGGCCGCCAGCGAGCGCTACGACGGCATCGTCGCCTTGGGCGCGGTGATTCGCGGCGGCACCCCGCATTTCGAATACGTCGCCGGCGAATGCGTCAAGGGACTGGCCAGCGTGGCGCTGGAATATGATATTCCAGTCGGCTTCGGGGTGCTGACCGTGGACACCATCGACCAAGCGGTGGAGCGGGCGGGAACCAAGGCGGGCAACAAGGGCGCCGAGGCGGCGCTGTCGGTGCTGGAAATGGTCAGCCTGCTGCGCCGGCTGGAAGCGTGAGCCGTGGCCGATCCGATTCGCAAACCCCAGCAAGGCAAGCGCAGTTGGGCGCGGCGCTGCGCCGCGCAGGCATTATACGAGTGGCAGATAACCGGACAGGAGCCCAGCCGAATCGCGGCCCAGTTTCTGGCCGACGAGGATTTGCGCAAGGCCGACCCCGACTACTTCTGGGAACTGATACAGCAGATTCCGGCGCGAGCGGCGGAAATCGACGCCGCGCTGGACCCGTTCCTGGATCGGCCACTGGCGCAGGTGGACCCGGTGGAGCGCGCCATTTTACGGATTGGCGGCTACGAACTGATGCAGCACCCGAACCTCGCCTACCGGATCGTCCTCAACGAGGCGGTGGAACTGGCCAAGGTGTTCGGCGCCGAGCAGGGCCACCGCTACGTCAACGGCGTCCTCGACAAACTGGCCCGCGCGGTGCGGTCGGCGGAATTCGCCGCACCGTCCTGAACGCGGGCGGACCCTCGCGGCAAGCCCTCACGTCGATGCAACAATTAAGGACGGAACCCTCGTGGCGCAACCGATCACCATCACCCGCGAAATCTTCCAGGTGGGCGGTCAAGGTTTGACCGCCCCCGAGGATGCCGCTATCTACCTCGTCAACTTCGATGGTCACGCCGCGCTGGTGGACGCCGGCGCCGGTCGCGGCCAGAGGCGGTTGCTTGACCACCTCTCGACCCTCGGGGTACGCCCCGAGCACATCGAATACCTGTTGCTCACCCACTGCCACTACGATCACACCGGCGGCGCCCGTGACCTGCGCGAGAAACTGGGTTGTCCGGTCGTCGCTCACGAACTGGACGCCGATTTCCTGGAGCGCGGCGACAACGAGGTCACGGCGGCCAGTTGGTATGGCGCCAAGCTCTATCCCTGCCCGGTGGACCGCCGGCTGCGCGGCGCGCAGGAGACGCTGCCGCTGGGCGCGCGATCCATTACCGCCCTGCACATCCCCGGCCATTCCCCCGGCTCAGTGGCCTACCTGACCGAATCCGAAAGTCAAACCGTACTGTTCGGCCAGGACGTGCATGGGCCGCTGGACCTCCGGCTGCGCTCGAACCGAACCGATTACCGGGCTTCGCTGGAACGGCTGCTGGCGTTGGAGGCCGACGTTCTGTGCGAGGGACATTACGGGATTTTTCGGGGCAAGTCGGCGGTGGCTGAATTTATCCGCTCGTTCCTGGAGGAACCCTATTGAGGCGACGGCGAGCTTACCCAATCCTGATTCCTGGGAACCCGCTCGCAGGCCGTGACCCGTTCAATCGCCGGCAAACCGGCTCCCACGAAAACTCAATGCCTTGAGATGAGGACATCATGGACTACGCCATTCGCGCCCTCCTGTGCGCCACCGATCTCGGCCCGCGCGGCCCGGACGTGTTGCGGCACGCCGCCGGCTTGGCGCGCTGCTTCGGCGCTCGGTTGCACATCCTCCACGTCATCGAGCCGCCGAGTGATTTCGCCCAGTTCTGGATTAACACCACCGTTCCCGAGGAAACGCGCCAGGCTCATGAAACCGAAGTTTACGCCAGCGTCCATCAGGCCCTGCGGCAACGGCTGGATGCGTATTGCCTGGAGGCGCTGGAAGGTCAAGCCGAAAACCCCATCGCCGATATCCAGATCATCGAGGGGCCACCCGCCCGCGTCATTTTGGAGCAGGCCCGGCGGATCGACGCGGAATTGATCGTCCTCGGCTCGCACGGGCATTCCGCCATCGGCGAGGCGGTGTTGGGATCGGTGGCGCACAAGGTCACCATGAAAGCCACCGTGCCGGTGTTGCTGGTACCGATCGGGCATCGGGGGTAGCGACAAGATCAACCTTACGGTAACTTCGATAAATCCAGCGTCCATTTCAACGCGGCGCGGGTGGTTTCGTTGTTCTCCGGCGCCGTCAGCGCCTGCCGCATGAACTCTAAAGTCTTGGGCGGATTCTGGGAAAAGCGGTAAGCCGCAGCAAATGCCCCGGCCGCCTTTTCGATCTCGCCGAGCGCTCCGTACACTTGGCCGAGGTTGAACCAGGACGAGGACCGTCCCGGCGCCAGCGAAATCGCATAGGTCAATTGATGTTCCGCGCGCCTGAACTGGCCGAGCTTCAGGTTGGCGTAGCCGAGATTGCCCGCCACTTCGACATCGGCCGGATCCGTTTCCTGGGCCTTCTGGAACGCGGTCGCGGCGGCCTGGTAATCGTTCCGCTTGAGCGCGTCCAGCCCCTGCTGATTCAGGGCGCGAGCTTCCTTCGCGTTCCGGTGGGCCGGCTTGGCAAGATTCTCCAGTTGTTGCCGGATCGCGTTCAAGCCCGCTTCGTCGTTCTTCGCCGCCTGGCCCAGCATCCGCTGGACATCGCCGAACACGGCGTCGTACTGGCCCGCCCGAACCGGCGCGGCCACGCTCAGCACCGTCGCCGCCAACGTCAGAACCTTCAGTATCCGGATCATCGCCACACTCTCTCCGCTTCGTTATCTTCGCCGCTGCAAAAACCGCGTCACTTCCAGCGCAAACGACTCCGCCCGCCACGTGTTGGTGGCGGTCACATGGGTCGCGTAAGGCATGACCCAGAGTCCACAGTTGGGAATTGCCCCGAACATCTCCAGAATCTGATCCAGCGGCGCCACCGGATCGCGGTCGCCCACCACGATCAGGGTCGGCTGGTCGATGCGATCCAGAATTTCCAGATCGTGCGAATGATCGGTCGTCGCAGGTTCCAGCGCCTCCGATACCCGGCCGATCACTTCCTCCCAGGCATCCGGCCCGCCCTGGGGGTGGTGGATATCGCTCAGCCACTTGTGCATGCCGACGCCGCGCCAGTAGGCCGGATCGGCCATGTCGCGGGTGCCGGCGTGGGTGTCCTCGTCCTTGCGGTAACCGACCCGGTACAGCACCAGTTTGTTCACCCGTTCAGGATGATGGAGGGTCAACCACAGCGCCACTGCTCCGCCGAGCGAGGACCCCACCAGATGCGCCGCCGGCAATTCCAATTGGTCCAGCAGGTCCAGCGCCGCGCGGCCCATATCGGCGACGGTCAATCGCTCGGCCACCATCGGGCTGCGACCATGGCCGAGATGATCCGGGACGATGACCCGGAAGTTGCGAGCAAACAATGGGATTTGTGGCCTCCATTCCGCCCCGCTCATCCCACCGCTGTGCAGCAGGATCAGCGGCTCGCCCAGGCCGCTTTCGGTGTAATGCAGTATGGCCATGCCAGCCTTCTCTCCCGATGATCGATGGGGACTATTATAGCCACCCTGCCGCGCTTGCCCGATAATGCAGCGATACCGGCATTCTCCACCCCAACCCTCCCCTTCAACCGGGCAGGGAGACGCTATCAGGGAGCAATCCATTCATGGCCATGACGTCCCGCACCTATCGCGCGCTCGGTCCCCACGGCTTTCACCGGGTTCACTACACCGAATGGGGCGACCCCGCCAATCCCAAGGTGTTGATCTGCGTTCACGGGTTGACCCGCACTGCGCGCGACTTCGACTTCCTCGCCGCCGCGCTGGAGCAGGACTATCGGGTGATCTGCCCGGACGTGGTCGGGCGCGGCCAGAGCGACTGGCTGGAGGACAAGACGGACTACAGCTATCCGCTCTACGTCAACGACATGGCCATGCTGCTGGCGCGGATCGACGCCGAGCAGATCGACTGGGTCGGCACCTCGATGGGCGGCCTGATCGGCATGTTCCTGGCCAGCTATCCAGGTTCGCCGATCCACAAGCTGGTGGTCAACGACGTCGGACCGCGCATCCCCGCCGCCGGGTTGAAACGGGTCGCCGACTATGTGGGGCGGGTGGTCGTCTGGGACACCCTCGATGCCATGGATCGCGCGTTGCGCGTCTACGCCGCCGTCTTCGGCAAGCTGACGGACGAACAGTGGCGGCACATGCTGGTTCACAGTTCCCGGCAACTGGAAGATGGACGTTACACCGCAGGCTATGACCCGGGCATCGCGGAGAGTTTCAAGACCATGGAACCGAAGGACATCGACCTGTGGCCAGTCTGGGACGCCATCCGCTGTCCGACCCTGGCGCTGCGCGGGGTCTATTCCGACGTGTTGGATCATCCGGACGCCATCGCCATGACCGAGCGTGGCCCCAAGGCGAAATTGATCGAATTCCCCGGCATGGGCCACGCTCCGGCGCTGATGGCCGACGATCAAATTGCGGTGGTGCGCGGCTGGCTGTTGGCGGACTAGGCGATAGGGGCTAGCCTTCGAGCCGCCGGAACACCAGCGTGGCGTTGGTGCCGCCAAAGCCGAAGCTGTTGGACATCACCACCTTCAGGTCGGCGTCGTCCACCCGCTCGCGCACGATAGGGAAGCCCTCCGCCGCCGGGTCGAGGGTTTCGATGTTGGCCGAGGCGGCGATGAAGCGGTTGTCCATCATCAGCAGCGAATAGATGGCCTCGTGGACGCCCGCCGCGCCCAGCGCGTGGCCGGTCAGCGACTTGGTGGAACTGATCGGCGGAATCCGCGCGCCGAACAGCTCGCGAATCGCCTCCAGTTCCCGGATGTCGCCCGCCGGCGTACTGGTGCCGTGGGTGTTGATGTAGTCCACCGGTTCGCTCGCGCTTTCCAGCGCCTGCTTTATGCAGCGCAACGCGCCCTCGCCGGACGGCTGCACCATGTCGTAACCATCGGAAGTCGCGCCGTAGCCGATCAGTTCGGCGTAAATCCGCGCGCCGCGCCGGCGGGCGTGTTCCAATTCCTCCAGCACCACGATCCCGCCGCCGCCCGAGATCACGAACCCGTCGCGGTTGGCGTCGTAGGGCCGCGAGGCGGTTTGCGGCGTGGCGTTGTACTTGGTGGATAGCGCGCCCATGGCGTCGAACAGATGGGTCAGGCTCCAATGCACTTCCTCGCCGCCGCCGGCGAACACGATGTCCTGTTTGCCCCACTGAATCAGCTCGCCGCCGTGGCCGATGCAATGCGCGCCGGTGGCGCAGGCGGAGCCGATGCTGTAGTTGACGCCCTTGATCTTGAACGGCGTCGCCAGACAGGCCGTGGTCGTGCTGCTCATGGTGCGCGGCACCATGTAGGGCCCAACCCGTTTCAGGCCCTTGTTGCGCAGCAGATCGGCAGCCTCGACCATGTTCTGGGGGCTGCCGCCGCCGGTGCCGGCGATCAGCCCGGTGCGCGGGTCCGAAACCATCTCCTCTGGCAACCGGGCGTCGGCGATGGCCTCGCGCAGGGCGATATAGGTGAAGGCGGCGGCGTCGCCCATGAACCGCAGAATCTTGCGGTCGATCTGCGCCGCCAGATCCACCCGCAGCGGCCCGCGCACATGGGAGCGCAGGCCCATGGTCTTGTAGTCCTCCGCGAATTCCAGGCCGCTGCGACCCTGCCGCAGCGATTCCAGTACTTCCCAGCGGTCGTTACCGATGCTGGACACGATACCGATACCGGTAATCACTACCCGTCTCATCGTCGCTACCCTCAAAAGCCGTCGGTCGAGGTGAACAATCCGACTCGCAAATCCTTGCCGGTGTAAATGGTCCGGCCATCCACCTCCAGGTTGGCGTCGGCGATGCCCATGACCAGTTTGCGCAGGATGACCCGCTTCATGTGAATGTGATAGGTGAGTTTTCTGGCTTCCGGGCGCACTTGGCCAGTAAACTTGACCTCGCCGCAACCCAGCGCCCGTCCTCGCCCCTGGCCGCCCATCCAGCCCAGGAAAAACCCGACCAGTTGCCACATGGCATCCAGCCCCAGGCAGCCCGGCATCACTGGATCGCCCACGAAATGACACTGGAAAAACCACAGATCGGGATGAATATCCAGTTCCGCAATGATCTCGCCCTTGCCATACTGGCCTCCCTCGGAACCAATATGAACGATGCGATCCATCATCAGCATGTTCGGCAACGGCAACTGGGCGTTGCCAGGGCCGAACAGCTCGCCACGGGCGCAGGCGAGCAGTTCCTCGCGGCTGTAACTGGAATTTTTATTCACGACCTTGGTTATCCTGTGGTGTAACGGGGAAAATTGAACGAAAAATTATAAAGGATTTCGATCAGCAGATGACCACGCGGTTCATCGACAATTTTTCCCAAACCATCATGAGGCCACTTGGTGAACAACCCCGACGACTCCCTGGTCCCGAACGCGATGCGGTTGGCGGAATACGCCCATCGCCAGCGCAACCATCGCCGCAAGGCCCCGCCCGGCGAGGATCGTCCCGCCTATTTCCTACATCTGGCCGAGGTGGCTTGGCTGCTGATGGAGGGCGGTATCCGCGACGCGGAATCGGTGGCCGCCGCCTACCTGCACGACATCATCGAGGACTGCGGCTACGACGAGACCGCGTTGGCGGAGGCCATCGGCAACGCGCGGGTGGCGGCACTGGTGGCGGACGTGTCGGAAACCGACAAAAACCAGAGCTGGGAAGACCGCCAGCAACACTACCGCGAACGACTGGCGGCGCTGAACGACCCGATGATTCTGGCGCTGTCCTGCGCCGACAAGACGTCCAATCTCACCGACATGAACCGGCTGATGGCCAAGGGTCATCCGACGAGCAGTTTCACCCAGCGCGGTTTCGAGGCGCAACGGGCCAAGTTCGCAGCCCTGGACGCGCTGTTCCAGGATCGGACGCCGGAGCGGCTGTATCGACGGTTTCAACGGGCGCTGGCGGAATTTCAGGAACGGGGCCGGGCGCTGGTTTGACCCTCTCGCGTCCGACTGTTCAACCCTCCGGCCGATCCGTCCCAATCTGGTCCTCGGCGCCGGCCAGCAAATTCCGGATATTGGAGCGGTGCCGCCAGAACAACAGTACCACCATCAACAGCACGGCGGCGAACGGAACGCCCCTCATCCCGAATCCCCAGGCGAACACCGGGGTCAGCGCGGCGGCGGTCAACGCCGCCAGCGAGGAAATGCGCACCACGAAGGCCATGAACAGCCAAGTCGCCAGCGCCGCCAGCGCCACCGGCCAGGACAGGCCGAGGATGACGCCAAGGGCGGTCGCCACCCCTTTGCCGCCCTCGAAGCCAAAGAATACCGGATACAGATGTCCCAGGAACGCCGCCAGCGCGGTCAGAGCCAATCCGGTCTCGTCCAGGCCGGCCCACCGCGCCAGCAGCACCGGCAATAAACCCTTGAGAAAATCGCCGGCCAAGGTAATGCCAGCCGCCTTTTTGCCGCCAAAGCGCAACACGTTGGTGGCGCCAGGATTGCGCGAGCCTTCGGAGCGGGGATCGGGCAAACCCATCGCCCGGCAGACGAGAATCGCGGTGGAAATGGAACCGGCCAGATAGCCGAAAACGACAAACAACGAGGTTACGAGCATGGGATGTGCTGCCAACCGATTGCGGCCGAAATAAAACCGCCGCACTGCTCGATGTCTCCCGTCACCGGGTCCCCGAGCCAAACGCCCAAAGCGTCGTGCGGCCTGATTTCAGTATATCACGCCCATTGGAATACCAGCGCAAGGGCCGGCTGGAACCGGGACGGCAATTTTGCATTAAGATTAAGTCACCGCGCGGAGCCCCGTCATGGACATCATTTTCATCCGCGACCTGCGGGTCGAAACCCTCATCGGCGTTTATCCCTTGGAGCGCCAGAATCGCCAGATCCTGTTTCTTGACCTGGAGTTGGGCGCCGACATTCGCCCGGCGGCCGCGACCGACTGCCTGGATGATACCCTGAATTATCAGGCCGTGGCGCAACGGCTTGTCGAGTTTGCCGCCGCCAGCGACTGCCAGTTGGTCGAAACCCTGGGCGAGCGCATGGCCGATCTCGTGTTGCGGGAATTCGCCGCGCCCTGGCTGCGGCTGACCGTGCGCAAGCCCGGCGCGGTACGCGAGGCCCGCGAGGTCGGCGTCACGATCGAACGCGGCCGCCACGATCTCGCTTGAACGCCATGGCCCGCGTTTACGTCGGCATCGGCAGCAACATCGAACCCGAACGCCATATCCGCTCCGGCTTGGCCGCCCTGCGGCGCCGGTTCGGCCTGCTCGCTGTCTCCACGGTTTACGCCAACCCAGCGGTCGGTTTCATCGGCGCCGACTTCCTTAACCTGGCAGCCGGGTTCGAGACCGATCTGCCGGTGCGGGCCGTGGCCGCCGCGCTGCAAACTATCGAGCGGACCTATCGCCATCGCGGCGACAGTCCAAACCTTGGATCACGGGCGCTGGATCTGGATTTGCTGCTCTACGATGATCTGGTCCTGCGCGAGGATGGGTTGCGCATTCCCCGCGCTGAGATTCTTTATCACGCCTTCGTGCTAAAGCCGCTAGCCGAGGTGGCCGGCGACCGCCATCATCCCCTGCTGGGCCTGACCTTCGCCGAACTGTGGGCGACCTTCGATCAGGCGCGGACCACGCTGACCCCCGTGGTGCTGGAACTGGAGAGCGCCGGCTAGGGACGAAAGACGACGAATCCCGTCCCCTGTCCCTTGCCCCTTTACAACCGGCTCCACTGCGCCCGCTTCTGTTCCCGGATGCGCGGCATCATCACCGCCACCAACAGGCAAGCGCCCAGAATCATCACCCCCATCAGGAATCGAATGCTGTCGTTGTCGTTGCGCAACGCCCGGTTTTCCTGCTGAATGATTTGCAGTTCCTGCTCCAGGGTCACTGCCTGCTCCTGTAAGGTCTTATTGCGCTCGTCGATCGCCACGGTGTCGGCCGCTACCTTGCGATAATGCGCCAGTTGCTGGCGCAGACGCACAGCCTCCTCGTAAAGCTGGGGATAGCTTTTGGCGTCGGCGTCGGGTTTGCTGACCACGCTGTCAATATGTTGCTGGAGTTCGAGGTGCCGCGCCTTCAACCGTTCCAGTTCCTGGCGCGTTTCGGCCAGTTGCTCCTGACTGCTGGGCGTGGGGCTAAGCTGATCGCTGGACAGCCAACCTCTCGTTCCGGCGGGGGTGCGGATCTGGGTATAGCCCTTGGCCGCATCCACCTTCAGCACCTCGACCAGAGAACCGCTCCGCGCCGCGCCAATCACCCGGTGACGGTTGGAAGCGCCCGCGCGCAACGGTATTTCCACGGTATCGCTAACGTAGGCGGCAGCCGAGGGTTGCGTGGCGGAACCGGGTTGCGCCTGGGCCGGAACCAAGGCGAACAGAAACAGAAGCAACGGCAGGGCGATCAGTGGCGCTTTCATTAGACGCGGCGGTAAACCTGAGCAGGCAAGGGGAGGATAAAACTAAACTTTGACTATTCTAACGGATTTGCGGCGCAGGTTGTATCCACGAACAGCACTATCAAAGCAACGGACAGTCCGACGGCGATCGTGGTAAAACGCCATCCCGTTCCCCACCGATCCCAGCCCACTTCGCGCCTCCCATGGTCATGCCCATCGATCCGTTCAACACCCTGCCCGCGCCCGATTCCGCCGCCGCCGCGCACGGCGCCCGGTTGCTCGACCATCTTCGCGCCGCCATCGCCGATGCCGGCGGGGCTATTTCCTTTGCCCGGTTCATGGATCTGGCCCTGTACGCGCCCGGCCTCGGCTATTACCGCGCCGGCGCCCGCAAGTTCGGTCCCGGCGGCGATTTCGTCACCGCGCCGGAACTGTCGCCTCTGTTCTCGCGCTGCCTGGCTCGCCAGTGCCAGGAAATCCTGCACGCGCTCGGCGGCGGCGAAATCCTCGAGCTCGGCGCCGGCACGGGCGTCATGGCCGCCGATATCCTGCTGGAACTGCGCGCCCTGAACGCCCTGCCGCGACGCTACGCCATCCTGGAGCCGAGCGGCGAGCTGCGCCAGCGCCAGCGCCAAACCCTGGCCGACCGGGTTCCCGAGTTGCTGGGCCGGGCAGTTTGGCTGGATGCGCCGCCGGGGCCGGGTTTTCGCGGCGTCGTGCTCGGCAACGAAGTGCTGGACGCGCTGCCGGTCGAACGCTTTCGCGTCACCGCGCACGGCCCGCGCCGACTGACGGTCGTCTGGAACGAAACCAGTTTGGCTTGGGCCGAGGGCGAGGAAGATCCGGCGGTGACCGCCGCGGTCGCCCGGATCGAGACCGATCTGGGTTGGCGCCTGCCGGAGGGCTACTGCTCCGAATACGTTCCCTACCTCGAAGACTGGCTGCGAGCCATCGCCGAACCGCTGGCGGCGGGCGCGCTGCTGTTCGTGGACTACGGCTATCCGCGCCGCGCGTATTACCACCCCGAACGCGCCGATGGCGCCCTGCTCTGTCACTACCGCCACCGGGCTCACGCCGATCCGCTGATTTTGCCGGGTTTGCAGGACATTACCGCCAGCGTGGATTTCACCGCCGTGGCCGACGCCGCCCTCGCCGCCGGACTGGAGGTCGCGGGTTACGCCAGCCAGAATCATTTCCTGTTCGGCTGTGGCCTGATGGAATTGCTGGCCGAGACGGACGCCGCCGGGAGCGTTCACTATCTGGAGCAGGCGCGTCAGGTCAAGCTGCTGACCCTGCCCGGCGAAATGGGCGACCGGTTTCAGGCCATTGCCCTGACCCGGAATCTGGACATTCCACTGCGAGGTTTCGCCTTCCGCGACGAGCGCGGCCGGCTATAGTTTGCCCAGGCACCCCGTCATCCGGAGACACCGCGCATGGGCCAGGAAATTTCCCGCTCGACCTTTACCCGCCAGGATTTCCGCCGATTCCGGACGCGACTGCGCCAAGAAACCGCCATCCTGGGCGACTGGTTCCGCGCCGGGCGGTTCGCACCAACGGGCGGCGTCGCCGGTTTCGAGATCGAAGCGTGGCTGGTGGATCGCCAGGGTCAGCCCGCGCCGCTCAACCGGGTTTTTCTGGAGCAACTGGCTGATCCGCTGGTGGTGCCGGAACTGAGCGTGTTCAACATCGAACTCAATACCCCGCCCCTGCCCCTGCACGATGACGCCTTACGGCGGATGCACGCCAATCTCGAAACCCTGTGGCGACGCTGCCAGCGGGTGGCCGCCGAACTGGACATGGCGGTGGTCCTGATCGGCATCCTGCCAACTCTGCGGGTCCAGGACCTAAGTCCGGATCACATGTCGGACCAGCAGCGTTACCGGGCCATCAACGATCAGATTCTGTCGCGGCGGCGCGGCCAGCCGATGACGTTGGCCATTCACGGCGTCGAAACCCTGTGTCTGACCCACCCCGACGTGATGCTGGAGGCTGCCACCACTTCGTTCCAGACCCATTTGCAGGTCACGCCCCACAACGCGGCGGCGTTCTTCAACGCCGCGCTGGCGCTGTCGGCGCCGATGGTGGCGGTCGCCGCCAATTCACCGCTGCTGTTTGGCAAGGCGCTGTGGCAGGAAACCCGCATTCCACTGTTCGAGCAGGGCGTGGCCCTGGCCGGCGGCGCGCGCGCCAACGACCCGAGCCACCGGCGGGTCACCTTCGGCGGCGGCTATGTTCGGGATTCGCTGCTCGAACTGTTCGCGGAAAACCAAACCTTTTACCCGCCGCTGCTGCCGGTGGATCTGAGCGCGGAAGCCGACGAACGGTTGCCGCACCTGCGCCTGCACAACGGCACCATCTGGCGCTGGAACCGGCCGTTGCTGGGCTTTGAGGCCGACGGGACGCCCCATCTGCGCATCGAGCATCGGGTGATGCCCGCCGGCCCCAGCATTCCCGACACCATCGCTAACGCGGCGCTGTATTACGGGCTGGTTCACGAATTGGCGCGGGCGACGCCGCCGTTGAGCGCGACGCTGGAATTCGCTCATTGCCGAGCCAATTTCTACGCGGCGGCGCGGGACGGGCTGCGAGCCGAGGTGATGTGGCTGAACGGCCAGCGGCTGCCGCTGCGGCGGCTGCTGCTGGAGAAGTTGCTGCCGCTGGCCCGGCGCGGGCTGCGGGCGCTGGACATCCACGCGGCGGACATAGCGGATTATCTGGACCTGATCGTCGCGCGGGTCGAGAGCGGTCGCACCGGCGCCGACTGGCAGTGGCGCTTTCTCGCCCGCCATGGATCGGACCTGAGCGAACTGACCCTGGCGTATCTGGAACGGCAGCGGAGCGGAAGGC
>WBUJ01000069.1 GCA_008933795.1 Candidatus Contendibacter sp.
CCCGGAAAGGGCGGGGGCGGTCGGTCAGGATGAGCGATTCGGTACTCAAGGCGATCTCCACGGGCGGTAGCAGCGAACGATGCCGCCCAGAGTAGAAACGCCGTGTTGCAGCGCCTTGACCGGATGGTTAAACCTGGATGAACGGCGATTGCAGCGCCAGCAGCGCCAGACTGGCGCCCAGCAGGGCGCCGGCCAGCACGTCGCTGGGGTAGTGCAGGCCCAGCACGACCCGCGACAAGGCCACCAGCACCGCGAAAGGGAGCAACAGCCAGACCAGAGAGGGGTAGTCATACACCGCGATGAGGGTGAACGACACCGCGTGCAGGGTGTGACCGGACGGGAAGCTGTATTGGTCCAGCGGAGCCACGCGCGGCTGGATCCGGTCGTGCCGGGCGCAGGGGCGGGGGCGGGTAGTCTTGGCTTTCAGCCATTTGTAGAGAGCCAGGCAGACCGCTCCCGCCAGCAGCATCCGGCCGACCACCGGAATCGCCGCCGCGCCTTGCGTCAGCAGTAGCGCCGCCATCAGCGCGTACCAGAACGCGCCGTCGCCCAACCGGCTGACCACCGCGAACAGCCGCACCACCCAGCGTTGATGGATGGTCTGTTGAAACCGCAGGCACCAGACCAGTTCCCGGTCGGTCAGGCGCGACCAGCGCCCCGGCTCGGGTTGTGGCCGCTCGATGACATCATTCAGCCAGTGGTCGCGCATGAGGCTTCTCCCGTGATGGCGTTCAGGAACAGGGTTTCCAGCCGGTCGTAAACCCGTTCGCTATCCAGTCGCAGCGCCGCGTGGCGGGCCGCTTGACCCATGCGCCGGATCGCGCCGAGGTCCTGCGCCAGCGCGGTGGCGGTGGCCACGAACGCGCCAGCGTCGCCGAACGGCGCCAGCAGACCGCTACGTCCCGGTTCCACGTGGGCGCGGGCGGCGGCGTAGTCAAACGCCGCCACCGCCAAGCCGCTGGCCAGCGCTTCCAGCACCACGTTGCCGAAGGTCTCGGTCAAGCTGGGAAACAGGAACAGATCCGCTGAGGCATAGTGAGCCGCCAATTCCTCGCCCTGTTTCATTCCGCAATACACAAATTCGGGATGGCGGGCGCACAGGCGGGCGGCAAGCGGGCCGTCGCCGACCAGCACCAGCCGGGCGGCGGGCTGGGTCCGACGGATGGCCAGAAAAGCGGTGATGGCCAGTTCCAGATTTTTCTCCGCCGCCAGTCGGCCAACGCAGAGCGCCACCGGCGCGTCCGGGGCCGCGTTCCAGCGGGCCCGCAGCGCCGGGTCGCGGCGCTGGGGCGAAAACAGCCGGGCATCCACCCCCCGCGCCAGGACCTGGGTGCGGAGAAAGCCGAGGGACTGAAGCTGTTCCGCCAGTTCCGCCGTGGGAACCAGGGTCTGTACGCCCTGGTTATGAAAATGGCGCAGGTAGGCCATGATCGGCGTCGCCAGCCAGCCGAGGTGATAGTGACGGCTGTAACCGTGAAAGTTGGTGTGGAAGCTGGTGGAGACCGGAATCGCCAGCCGCCGCGCCGCCCGCAGGGCGGAATGGCCCAGCGGTCCCTCGGTGACGATGTGGACCAAATCGGGACGATCCCGCCGCCAGTGCGTCAGCAGGGATGAAACCGCTGGCCAGCCGCCTTGCAGTTGCGGATAACCGGGGATGCGAAAGCCGGGCAACGGCAGGGTGTCCAACGTCTCGGCGGGCTGGGGATGATCGTGCTCTTTCTGACGCACGCGAACGAGTTGCACGGCGTGATCGCGTTGCCGCAAGCCTTCGATCCAGCGGGCGATGGTGAGCGCGACGCCGTTGATCTCCGGCGGATAGGTTTCGGTGACGATGCCGATGCGCAGCCGGCGCCGACGGGATTGGAGCGGGTTATCGAGGTCCATGCCCCGCATGTTCGGGGGCGGCGGCAACAACTTGATGATGCTTTGATGAAGGAACCGTGACAGCCGGGTGGTCGTTCATGCCTTCCACATGGCGCGATTGCCCTATGCCTCTGGCTCCCTTAGCCCAGGAGGGGGAAAAGTTACGCTCGGGTGAACCCGGCCAGATAGTGATCCAGCAGCGAGCTGGTCACCTCCTGGATCGGTCGCCCGCCCACCATTTCCAGCTTCTGGTCGAAGCCCAGGATGCCGATGCCGTGAACCCCGCTCCACAGGGCGCGGGCGGCCAGGGCGATGTCCTCCGGGGACCGCTGGGGGCAGAGCAGCGTCAGTTGCTGTTGGACTAGCTCGAACATTCCCGCCACCTTGGCGGTAAAGGATTCGGGCAGCGATTGGCCCTCCGGCATCCGGTGTTGGTAGATGGCCAGCCAGCGGTGGGTTTCGGTGAGGGCGAAGGCGATGTAAGCCTGCGCCAGCGCCCGAATGGCGGCGGCCGGCGGCTGGTCGGCGATGGCGGCGCGCAGGTGGGTTTGCAGGGTTTCCAGGGTTCGTTCGTTCATCTGGGCGATCAGATCGTCCAGATTGCGGAACACCATGTACAGACTGCCGACCGTGTAGCCGATGCGGCCCACCACCTTGCGGGTGCTCAGGCCGGCCAGGCCGTGTTCGGCGACCAGATGCTCGGCGGCTTGCAGCGCGATTTCCCGAAGTTCCTCGCGCGTGTGTTCGTTGCGTCTACCCATGGCAATGCTCCGGCTACCGCGGGCCGCCTAACCGCGACGGCGCCGCCAGAGGGCGTCCAGGCCCGGCGGGAACACCCGCAGGTCGGCCTGGGCTTGCGCTTCCCGCATCGCCTGGTGCATCAGGGCGATATTGATCTGGGCGCGCTGCTTGAGAAGTTCCGCCTTGATTTTAGCCAGTTCATCGGCTCCCGCCAGCAGTTCCCGCTCGATCCGCGCCCGTTCCTGGGCGTATTGCCGGCGCAAACGGACCACGGCGGCGGGATCGACCCCTTGGCGCGGATCGTAGCGAAACCGCTGCTCCAGCGCCTGGCGCCAGCCGAGCAGCGCCGCCGCTCGCTGGCGGCAACCACAGCCAACCCAGCCGCCAATGGACCAGCATCGCCGCCAGCGCCGCGCCGCCGATGGTCGCTGCCTTGATCGCGTTGCCGCGCCGGATCCGTCGCAGCGCGTCCGGGAGCGGGGTGGGGACAATCCCGGCGCGGGGCGCGGGCGCGGGCATCGCTTCGGCGTCGGGCGGCGCGATGGCCTGAATCCGGTTCCAGATCTGGTCCAGGTCGAAATCGGGCAAACCCGCGCCGACCAGGTCAGCCGCCGCGAAGCGTTCCGGGAGCACGAAGAACACGGTCCCGCTGGTCTGTTCCAGCCCGCACCACGGACAGTCCGACAGGGGACGTGGATACTTGTGAGCACCGTTGCGGCCGCAGGCGCGCAGGTCGGCGCCGAGTTGATCCAGCGCCCGCAACCAATCGCGGGCGCCGGGACGGCCCTGAGCCAGCTTGGGCGGGGCAAAGGCCCGCTCGAACAGGTCGGTCACCGTGGCCGGCAGGGCGGCGAACGGCAGGGTGTGCGGCGGCGGCTCCATCTGCCGGGTGTGGGCGTGGCGGCCAAAGGCGAAACGGCATTCCCGGATGGCCCGCTCGATGGGCATGTCGCCCTTGCCCCGATAGCGTCCGGCGAAGGGGTGGCGGCCCATGAACAGCAGATGAAAGCACAGCAGGGCCAAGCCGAAGGCGTCGTGATCCGGCGTGCGCCGCAGCCCATGAAACGACTGGCCCTGTAATTCCGGCGCGGTGAACTGCGGCACGCCGACATCGCAGGGAAACAGGCGGCCGCCAGCGCTGATCTGGAACGAATCACAATCGATCAGTTTGACCAGCGCCTGGGGCGAGACCACCACGTTGCCAGGATTGACGTCGCCGATGACATGGCCGCGAGCATGAATCGCCTCGAAGGCGCTGGCCATATTGCGAGCGGCGTGAACCAGAAACGACCAGTCGGCCTGCGGGAACGCCTTTTTGCGGTGCGCGGGGCCGTAGAGGCTGTGGATTTCCCGGTAGCCGTTGACCCGGGACATGACGAAACCCTGCACGGGACCGTCGGGCTGGACCCGCAGCACGTCCACCGGCCAAGCGGCGATTTCCAGCAGGCTGGGATGGGCCTGCCGGGCCATGCTGTCCAGCTTGAGCGCCTTGTCGGAGCCGATGGGTTGGTGATAGACCTTGGCGACGAAGCCGGGCCGGCCAGCGATTTCGTGGACCGCGCCCTCGCCGCCGCGGCCCAGCGCCGAACCCAGTTCGAGCGGATGGCCCGCGCCGTTATACAGCCTCGTCACCGCGCTTTTCCTGGACGGCGAGCGGGGCGGGGTCGGGACAGGCTGGAGCATCGGCTGGAGCAAGATCGGCGTTCTCGATGGATTCGGCGGGCGGGTCAGCGACGGTTTCGATGGCCGTGGCGGTCGGGCGGGTGGCCAGAATCAGGGTCTTGTCGTCGTGGGTGCGCTGGTTGAGCGCGGGCGCGTCCAGAAAACGTTCCAGCGCGGCTTGCAAGTCTGGCAGACGACCCGGTTCGGGGGCGGCGCGCAGGCGCTCGAACAGCGGCCGGAAGAAGGGCGCGTGGGCTTGCCGGGTTTGGTAGTGCAGCGCCAGCGCTTGCAGGCCGTCGGTCAGCAAGGCGATTTCGATGACCGGTTCGGCCAGCGTGGCGAATTCCAGCCGGGCGGCGGCGCCGGCATCGGTGATGAAGTAGGTTTCGTTGACGTACTCGCCGACTTGGGGCCAGAACACTGGCCGGTAGTCGTCCCCGGCGCCGATCACGATGGCGCCGTCGCCGATCTGCAGAAACAGCGCTTGGTCGTCGGCCAGCACCGCGCCAAGCAGGGTGCAGGCGAATTCCCGAACCGGCAACCCGGTCGCGGCCGCGCGCCGGCTCAGGGCGGTTTGGACGCGCTCGATCAGGGTTTCGGCGGCGGCCCGGGTCCAGTCGGCGACGGTCGCTTGCGCTAGCCAGGCCGCGCATTCGGCCAGCAGGGTCTGGCAGGCCAGTTCCGCGCCGACGCGCGCCTCGGCGGCGCTACCCGCTCCATCGGCGGCGGCCAGCGCCAGCGCCGGCGTCCCGTCGGGAGCCTCCAGCCACTGGACCGCGCAGGCATCCTGGCATTCGGCGCCGCTGGCGCGATGGGCCACGCCGGGGACGCTGGCGTACACGTAGCGCCAGTCGCCCGTTTCCTTCATACCGTGGCCCAGCCGTCGGGCGTAGCCGGATTGCTCAACGGCACTTCCGTGCCCGGCACGGAACGCGACACCGAGCGCATCGAGTTCGACAGCCATTGGAACAATTCGCGGAAGCGCAACCCTTTCAGCCGCAGCGGCTGGCGCAGGGAGATGCGCTGCAAAATGTCCAGATTGGCCCCCTCGACCCCGACCGCGAAGAAAGCGAAGGCGCGGCTTTCCTCGCCCTTGCGGACTTCGAGCGCGGCGGCCTGCCAGTCGTCGGTGGGGCTGCCGTCGGTGATCAGGAACACCCAGGGCCGGAAGAAGGGGATGCCGTGCTCCCGGTACAGGGCCTTACGCTGAGCAAGCAGTTCCAGTCCTCGAGTGATCGCCTGACCCATCGGCGTATCCTTGCACGCGCTCAGATGGGGCGGGGTGAAGTGCTCGGCGGTCTGAAACTCGGCGACCACCTCGACCGGACCGAAGCTGACGATGGCGATCTCGACCCGCTTGGCGGCGAGGCTGTCGGCCATCAGCTCCTCCTTAAACGTGGTCAGTCCCTGGTTGAGTTCGGTGATCGGCTGGCCGTTCATGGACCAGGAGTTGTCCAGCAGCAGCACGCAGGGGCAGCGCGGCTCCGGGTTGTCGGCGAATTCGGCGCCGCTGAAATCCGCGCCGAACGGGGTTTGTCGAGAAAGGTCGAGTTCGTTCATTTCTAGGAATCCTTTGGGGCGGCGCGAGCACGAACTGGCTGACTATAACCCATCGGTCACGGCTGCGGTCACAGTTGCGGATGGCCGATATAATGCGCGGCGTTTCGAGCGAGATAGACCAGGAAAACGAGATGAAGTTGACGCGGGTTTGGGTGGGATCAGCCTTGAGTATGGCGCTGCTGGCCGGTTGCGCGGATCTGACGCCGGTGGTGGAACCGACAGCATCGCCGCCGGACCCCGTGGCGGCGTTGGAAGCCCAGCTAACGGCGCTGGCCGCGCGGCTGGACGCCTTGGAGCGAACGGTCGCTGCCGAGGGGGAGGCGCGGCGGGCGCGGGCGGCGGCGAACGAAAAGGCGCTGGCCGGAATCCAGCGGGAACTCAAGACGTCGAAGGCGGCCGTAGCGGGTTTGCGGCGCAAGGTGGAAGCGCCGCCACCAGCCCCGGAAGCGCGGCGGGAGGTTGCGACCATCCGCCACGACGCGCTGGAAGCGGCTTATTGGCCGGTTGACGTGGCCTTGGGCGAATTGCCCGGCGGCAACAGCGAACGGGCGGCGCGGCCGATTCCGGCTGCGATTCCCAACATGGCGCGGGAGATTCTGGTGTACGCGCAGGTGGCGACCGGTTACGTCAAGGGCGGCCCGCACCGGTTCCGCATCGCGACGCGGCTGGACAACGGCCAGGAGGCGGCCTTCTATCTGTATGCGGTCGGTCAGCCACAGCAGAGTTGGGGCTACAACTCCGACAACGTCTGGCTGCCGATGCCGAAAAACCGGGAACTGATCCTGCAAGCCGAGGGCGAGCCGTTCTTCGGCGATTGGAACAGCGAGGTGCGGATTGTTGCTTATCGGTGATCCGCAGGCCGACCGCCCGCCGCTTTCCCCGTCAATCCCGGTTCCCGCGCCAGCATTTCCCGCAATGGCCCCAAATCCGGCAAGCCCAGTGCGGCGCTCAGCGCCTCGTCAATCGCGCGTCGCGCTGGATCGTGGTTCAGCCAGGCGAGCGCCTGAAGCTCCCGGTCGCACAGCGCGTCATACGCAGCGGCCAAACTCGAAACCTGTGCGTCGTTCAGAACGCGCACATCCAACACCGGCATCGTGGCCCAGGCCGGTTTCTTGACTTGCATCCAGGCGCTGCGAGTGGCTACCCGACTTCCAAAAAAGGCCAGCAGCGATAAACTGCCGTTCAGCCACAGCAGCAGCGCCTTGCGGCGTTCCGGCGATAGATCGGTCTTAAACGCCCACCAGGTATTACCGATGACGGGCTGATTGAGACTGACTGCTAAAACACGCTGGGTAATTGGCCATAATCGCCAGGCCAACAGGACATCGGCAGCCGTTTCCCAGACCTTGTTGGCATCCTTGAGCGGTCGCCCCTGAGCGGCTTGAGTGCGCGGATGCAGCCAGGCATTTTCCGTCTGCTGCACGGTTCTCACCTTTTCCGAATCATGATTCCAAAACGCTGAATACAGCGACCAGGCGTCATCGGAAACGGTAAAAGCGTCATGAATATCCCGTGCGTCATAACCGAGTTGCCCTAAGTCTTTAATCGAACACAGCGCAATGGTTTGACGTTTGCCCAGTAATACGATTTGCCCTTGTTGCAGCGCCAGAAATGCTTTGGCCAGATCGCTACGGGCAAACAACGCGCCGTGCCAATTCTCCGTACCCGTTGAAGCCGGCAGGGTAAACGCTTCGCCCGTACTGCCGGACGGCGGGCGGATGATGCCTTCCGGCAGGGTTTTCAGCCGTTCGGCCAAATCCAGCGCCTCGTGGATCGTCGTCGGATTGCGCCACAGATTGATATAAGCCGTGGTTTCCGGGGCTTCCCGTCCGGTCTGTTTCTTACGGGCGATGAACAACAGTTCGGACAGGTCGGTATTTTCCGAGAAGTTAGGGCGCTCGGCATCGTAGCTGGACACCACGATTTCCAGATGATAGCGATCCGCCAGCAGTTTCCGGGTTGCGCCCCACGCCTCGCCCGAGGCTAGCGCATGGGGTAGCACGAACGCCAGCCGCCCGCCGGGCTTGAGCAACCGGTCGGCCAGCGCCACAAAGACTGCACCTAATCCCGCCGTAATATTGGCCTGAAGATGCTTGACCCGCTTTTTCAGTTCGCTTTGCATCGCGCCGCGTTCGTCGGGCAACGAACCGAACAACAAATTATTGTTCACGCTGCGGACAAACGGCGGATTCATCACGCACAAATCCAGTTCGGGCACGGTCGCGCTGGTGGTCTGAATTTGGCCCGCGTCCGTGCGGAGGATTTCGGTTTGCGACTGATCCAAGGTGATTTGCGTCCGCACCACATCTTTGCCAATGAAATCCAGACTGCCCAAGCGCGCTGTTCCACCATCCAAACCCAGCGGCATGACGTAGAGATTCATGCGGTTGAAGGCAATTTCGGGAGCCAGCAACGCCAACGTCGAGGCGGTGAGATGCACGGCGGTCGGTAGCACATCATAGCCGTGCAGGATGTTTTCCATAATCGCCCGATGCAGAGTTTGCAAATCCACCGACGACAGGCTGCGCCCGGTATTGGCCCGCGCCAGAATGTAGGCGTCCGACACCGCTTGCGCCGTCGCCATCAGCAGCGTGCCGGTGCCGCACGCCAAATCCGCGACCTTGAACTCGGTCAATTGCGCCGGATCGCCGAAATCGCGGTTCCAGGGCCGACTCAACGCCAGCTTGAGCAACAGCGTCGCCGCCGATACCGAGGTGTAATAGGTGCCGAGATATTTGGCGTGATGCAGCAGCCAGTGATAAATCCGGCCCATCAGGTCATGGCGCAGCGCCGATTGATGGGTGCAGATGGCCTTGGCTTCCCTCAGCAAGGCTCTGAATGCGGTGAAGGTTGCTGGACTGGACGGCAATTCTTCTAACACCCGCTCGCCCAGTTGGAAGATCGGTACATAGTTAATGTTTTGCCAAATCCACTGCCAATGATCGTGAGCGGCATCCACCAAGTCCTGTCGGCCTTCCAGCTTGCGCAGAGGTGTCACCTGGCTATCGGTGATCGCTAACTGTTCCTGAAAGATGAGAGCGTTCGCCAGCACCAGGGCGGACACTTTGGCCGCAGTGGCGCGCCGTCCTTCGGCCTGATCGTCGGTTTCACCCTTCGGCGCTGGCATCCCCAACAGATCGGACAAACGGTCACACGCGCCGGTCTGCCCGATCCACAGCAGCACCACGCCGGTCAGTTGTTCCAGCAACGATTGGGCGGTCCTGGCCACGAGGTCATCCTGGGCCAGCGTTTCCTGAGTGCGGCGTAACGCATCCATCAGCGCGGCGGGCGTACCCTCGTACCACACGGTTTCTTCGCTCTCCGCAATCATGCAGTACGCCAGGAGCGACGATTCAAGCTGGTCGAGCAGTTGCGGGGTCGTCACGGTGCGAAGCGCGGCGGGATAAACCACGGCGGCGGCGATGTTGGCGATGCCGCGCTGCACCCGCCCCCGCGCATCGCCCAGCACCACCTCCCGCGCCTGCGGGTGATCGTCAAATTTGCCCTCGATGACTACGCGCAACCCGCGCCAGTGGAACAGAACATCGGGTCGTTCCCGCCCGCTGGTCTGAATAGTCTCGGCGTCCGCCTGGACCCCAAAACGGGACAGCAGGATCGCCAGTTGCGTGTTGAGGGTTTCCTCGCGATGTCGGTAGGCGGTCATGTCCGCAACACCTGGACTTCGGGAGTAAGACCCTGTTCCCGCGCGGCCTTGCAAAACCCCTGATCAAAGGTGTGCAGGATGGCCCTGCCACAGGCCGCAAGATGCAGGGCATCGGCGAAATCGGCGCCCAGGCGATACCAGTCCAGCGCCTGGGCCACGGCTTCGTGGTTTTCGATCACGGTATTGTCGGTTTCCAGCAACTCCGCGAAAAACCGGCTGATTTGCTCCCGCGTCTTGCGGTAGCCAGCTCGCAACACCCATTCCGTCTCCAGCAGCACCGTTCGAGAGATGAATACCGCATTCAGTGCCAGCAGTTGCCTCACCACAGCCACTTGAGCCGGGTCGTCGTTGGTCGCGGCGCGAACCAGCAAGTTGGTGTCGAACGCAATCATCGGCTGCGCTTCTCGGACTCTTCCCAGTCGGCGCGGTAATCTACCGGCTTGCACAATTCCTCGATGGGAATGGGCGGCCCTTCGTGTTGGAGCATGCCAATCAAATCTTCAAGCCGTTTGCCGCGTTTTTTCGGCGTTGCTTTCAGCAGAACACCGTTGCCAGCAGCGGTCACGGTGAGTTCGGTACCGGCCTCCCAATGCAGCGCATCGCGGATGTTCTTGGGAATGACGATCTGGCCCTTGGTGGATAAGGTGACGGTGGCGGTGGCCATGGAAACCTCCGGTAAGATAAAAGGTAAGAATAAATTATGGGTCGGTAACCGTTAGGGCGCAAGCCCGACCTCACCCCGTATTCCGCATCCCCATCGCCAGCGCATTGATCGAACGCAAGAACCGTCGCGGCCACGTTTCCACCTCCGACGAATTCGCGCCCTGGTCGCGCAACGCCTGCCGGATGCCAGCGCGGTTTCCCGCAACGGGCATTCGACAGACACCCCGGCGGAAACTATAGTTGCGCCAGGGTCATGCTCGCGGGCGGCGGCGCGGTGACGCTGGCCGAAAGCCCGGTGAAACAGGCCCACAGACCTTCAACCCTCTTATAAGGAAGCTGTCCATGTCCGTTCCCAGCGACCTGCCGGTCTGGCAAGAATTGAAAGCCCATCACGCCGCCATCGCCGACCTGCACCTGCGCGACTTGTTCGCCGCCGATCCCGAGCGTTTCGACCGATTCTCCCGGCGGTTCGGCGATTTGCTGGTGGATTTTTCCAAGCACCGCGTCACCGGGGAAACTCTCGGCCTGCTGATCGAACTGGCCCGCCAGGCGCAATTGCCGGCCTGGATCGAGCGAACCTTCAACGGGGAAATGATCAACCACACCGAACGCCGTTCGGTGCTGCACGTCGCGCTGCGCAACCGCAGCGACCGGCCGATCCTCGTCGACGGCGAGAACGTGATGCCGGGCGTGAACGCGGTGCTGGAGCACATGCGCAAGTTCGCCGACCAGATTCGGCGCGGCAAGTGGCGCGGCCATACCGGCAAGCGCATCCGCGATGTGGTCAACATCGGGATCGGCGGCTCCGACCTGGGGCCGAAGATGATCTGCGAGGCGCTGGAGCCTTACGGTGACCCCACGCTAAGAATGCACTTTGTTTCCAACGTGGATGGTGCCCACATCAGTCACGTGCTGGCCGAGTGCGACCCGGAAAGCACCCTGTTCATCGTCGCCTCCAAAACCTTCACTACCCAGGAGACCATGACCAACGCCCATACCGCCCGCGCTTGGCTGGTCAAGGAACTGGGCGACGAGGCGGCGGTGGCCAGGCACTTTGTCGCCGTGTCCACCAACGCCGCCGGAGTGAGCAAGTTTGGCATCGATACCGCCAACATGTTCGAGTTCTGGGATTGGGTCGGCGGGCGCTACTCGCTGTGGTCGGCTATCGGCCTGCCCATCGTGGTCTATCTCGGCATGGAGCATTTCACCGAGCTGCTGGACGGCGCGCACGCCATGGACGAGCACTTCCGCACCGCGCCGCTGGAGGAAAACCTGCCGGCGATCCTCGGGCTGCTGGGGGTCTGGTACATCGACTTCTTCGGCGCCGACAGCCATGTCATGCTGGTTTACGACGACTATCTGCGCTCGCTGCCCGATTACCTGCAACAACTGGACATGGAGAGCAACGGCAAGACCATCGACCGCGACGGCCAACCGGTTCGGGTCAACACCGGGCCGATTCTGTGGGGCAGCCTGGGCAACAACGGCCAGCACGCCTACTACCAACTGCTGCATCAGGGCACCCATCTGGTGCCGGCGGATTTCCTGGCCCCCGCGCACAGCCCGAACCCGATCGGCGAGCATCACCCGATCCTGCTGGCCAACTGCCTGGCCCAGGCCGAGGCGATGATGGTCGGCAAGACCGAGGCGCAGGCCCGCGCCGAGTTGGAGAAGCAGGGGCTGAGCGGCGAGGCGCTGGAGAAGCTGCTGCCCTACAAGGTCTTCCCCGGCAACCGGCCCAGCACCAGCCTGTTCTATCGTCGGCTGACCCCGAAAGTGCTGGGCTCGCTGATCGCGCTTTACGAGCACAAGGTGTTCGCCCAGGGCGTGATCTGGAACATCAACTCCTTCGATCAGTGGGGCGTGGAACTCGGCAAGCAACTGGCGAACGCCATCCTGCCGGAACTGAAGGGCGACCGGCCGGCCGGCGGCCATGACGCTTCGACTCTGGGGCTGATTCGGTTCTGCCGCGACGAGGATTGACGGTGAAAAAGGGGTTGGGGCGGCGACCGGGAACGCGTCGGAGTCGCCCCGGCCCTTCGTGATCGCGTCGGGTTCAATAATGCTTTTTTTGTTCGGCCTTGCGTTCAATGGCCTGGCCGGCGGCCTTGATATCCTGGCCCGCCCCCTTGACCGTGTTGCAGGCGCTCAGGCTACCGGCAAGCACCAGGAAAGCGCCCAGCACGAACGGGATCGCAAGAATGGATGCGCGATTCATTGGACTGTTTCCTCCAACTAATTCGTGATGTTGCAAAATGATAACAGGACTCGGCGACCCAGGTCGCAAGGCTCGGGCCGGCGAGCGTCGGGATGGTCGTCGGATTTTGGAAACCGCCTGACGCCCGCGCGGGCGGCTTGATATACTGAAAATTCAAATAATATTCATCTGTCCGCAACAGAATCCTGATAGGGGGACCACCCGATGCTTGGAGAGAGCCACGATCTGTTCCACGAGTTTCCCGAATACCGGGACCGCATCGCCGAACTAAAGGACGCCGATCCCAGGTTCGCGCATCTGTACGACGACTACCATGCGGTCAACGACGAGGTGGAGCGCATCGAGCTTCAGATCGAGACACCCTCGGACACGTACACCGAGACCCTGAAAAAACAGCGCCTGCACCTGAAGGACGAGATTTACGCCATCCTGCGCCGGGCGCGGGCGCGGGAACAGGCCTGAAATCCATCCCGCCATTCCTGGCATTACTGGATCGGCGGCGCGGAACCACCGCCGGTCGAGTCCGCGGGCGCCGAGGCCGTGATTCGGGTTCGGCCGCGCCGGGGCCGTTCGCCGGGTGGTCCCGGTTCCGTCGGCGCGGTCGGAAACCGGCGCGGCGGGTTCGTCGGACGGACGGATTCGGTGGCGGAGCCGCCGCGCGCCCGCCGTAACCAGCCCAGCACCCGGCGCTCCACCGCGTCCTGCCCAACCGGCGTCAAATCCCGGAAGACCAGCGCTCCGACTCCCAGCAGCAGGGTTACTCCGCCCAGGAAGGTGACCAGCGGTTGCAGGAAGGCAATCGCCAGCACGGCCAGCACGGCCAGCAGGATGTGTCGAATTTTCATGGAGTATCCTCCGTGGGTGGATTCTCGACCCGTCCGGGCCGGCGCGCGAGGATGACCGTGCAGTTGTCGTCGGGTTGGCTGCGCTGCCGGCGAATCTCCTCCGCCAGTTCGGCCAGCAGCGTGTCCGCCAAGTCCTCAAGCGGGCGGCGCGCCTGTCCCAGCAGCGCCGGCCAACGCTGGATAAACGCCTGGGGATTGGCGAGGCGCCAGAGGCCGTCGCTGGCGAGAAGGTAAATCCGATCCGGTTCCAGCTCTAGGGCGCGGCGGTCGTCCAGCCCGCGCAGGAACAGGGGCAGGTTGCCCTCATGCAGCTCGAACAGGTCCGCGGCGATCGCTTCGGGGTAAAGCTGGGGGGCGCCCAGGGTTCCGCCCAGCCCGAAGGCCTGGCTGATCTGGGAATTGGCCTGAACGTGAACCCGTTGAAACCACTGCGCGCCATTCATCAGGCCGAGCATGGCCATGTGGGTGGCCGGCACGTGGTCCACGGTTAGACATTGAACTCGCCGCGCGTCCACGACGTAGACCCGCGAATCGCCGACGTGAAACAACAGGGCGGGGCCGCTGGGGGGAACCTCGAGCAAGATCAAGGTGCAGCCGGTTTCCAGTCCAGCCGCTTGGAACTGCTGGCGCAGCCGATGGTGCAGCGCGTTCAGGCCAGCGGAAATCGGGGCCAGGTCCACGGCGGCCGGAAGTTCGAGCAGACCCTCGAGGGCTTTTTCGGCCGCTTCCCGACCGTGGCTGTGACCGCCCATGCCATCGAGGATGGCCAGTCGCCGATGTCCGGGCGGCCAGTCGGGCAGGCGCAACGCGGTTTCCTGTTCGCGCCACAGCAGGCGGGCCCGTCCCTGGCCGTCGACGATGAGGTAATTGTCCTGGTTTTCCTGGCGCCCGTGGCCGGTGGGCGAACGCAACGAACGCACGGCGATTTCCAGGGGCGGATCGGGAGGGAGCGGCATGGGGTCGGCGGCATCCGTGGTGTTCATAATCTGGCCAATGGACATGGGTTGGATCAAGGGGTTGCAAGGGCGGGCTCGGTTCCGCGCAAGCGCGACCGAGCCTCCTAACCGGGGGCTGCCCCGGCGCATGGCGGTTCATCCTCTGCTAGACTAGACCATAAATGCGACTTGGCAGTGCTCTATCCAACCTATCTTCGAACCATCTGGCGAATTCAAGGTTATGGATCTCGAAACGCATCCTGAATCACTTGCGAAAGCACGCGCCGCCAGCCAGCCGGCCGAGGCGGGAGTGACGCGCCGCGAGGACCCGTCGCCGGATCCGACCGAGTCGGGCGCGGAGGGTTGGTCTCCACCGGCGAATCACCCGGCGACGGATGCCGTCGGAGCGTTCGACTCGGAAGTCGAACCAGCGGTTGCGGAGGAGGGGGCCGAAACCCTGGTTGCCGGGATGGTGATCGGGCCGACCCGGCGTCGGTTTCGCCTGGTGAGCGAGTTGGGCGGCCGGGGGCAAATCTGGCTGGCGCGAACGGTTGCATCGGCCCAGGATGCGGCCGAGGGTGGGCTGGAGGAGTTTCGGGCCATCAAGATTTTTCTCCCAGCGGCCAGCCCCCGGGAAGCCGGTCGCGAGGAGCGGGCGCTACGGGCGGATATGATCAACTTGCGCAGCTACCTGACCAAAGTCAAGGCGCGAGTGGAAGTGGCCCTGAAACTGGACCATCCGCATATCGCCCGCGCGCATGGCTGGTGGCATGGCGCCGACGGCTGGCCGTTCGTCGAGATGGAATACCTGGATCATCAGCACGGCCGCGACTTGGCGCAACTGCTGGTCGAACAGGGCCGAAACGGATTCCCGTTCGAGACCGTGCTGGAATGGTTGCGGCCAGTCGCCGCCGCCCTGGATTATGGCCGCCGCGAACACCGGCTCGCCCATCAACACCTCGACGCCGATACGGTGTTCGTCTCCGGGCAGGGGGAGGTCAAGCTGTTGGGGTTCGGTCTGGCCGCCGAACCGCGGGAACCGCGCAGCGTGTTGTTTAGCACCGGCGATTCGACCGATGCGCCCGGCTTGGTGGAGTCGGTGGCGGTCGAAACCACCTTCCGCCGCGACGTATTCGCCTTGGCGCTGCTGGCCTACCGGTTGCTGGTGGGGCGAAGCGCCTATGAAGCCCAGAGCGGGCAGACCAACATGGTGCCGCGCCCCGCCGGGTTAACGGACGATGCCTGGCGCGTCCTGCGGCGGGGGCTGGCGTATCCGAGCGAACTGTGTCCGACCGATGCCGGTGGATTCATGCGCGAGCTGGAAGCCGCGCAACCGCCGGCCACGAGCGGCGCGCGCGGACGCGCCGCGGGTTGGAAGCGGCGAGGATGGGCTGCGGCCGGATTGGGTCTGGCGGTGGTCCTGGGGATTTACGCACTGGTCGGGCGCGAGGGTGCGGAGCCGGAACGGCCGACGCCGACCGATGACGCGGCGGCCTCATCAGTTCCGGCGCCGGCGCCGGACGCCGGTTTGACCGTTTCCGCGCGGGACGCCGAGCGCGAGATCGATCTGCGCGCCTTCGAGTCCGCCAAACGGGTGGATACGTTGCTGGCGTACCGGCTTTATTTGCAGCGTTGCCCGGGCTGTGGTTACGAAAAAGAAGGACAGGCCGCCATCGCGCGCCTGGAAGCCCAGGAAAAAGCCGCCATCGCGCGCCTGGAGACCCAGGAAAAAATTCGCCAACTCAAGGCGGATTTTGAAAAGTTGGCGCAGGCGTTGGAGCGGGAGGGACGCGGCGACCGGGGTGACGAGGCGCTGTCCCGGCTGGCGGCGCTGGAAGCGCTGGCACCCGACGATTCCCTGGTCGCCGAAGGTCGGCGGCGCCTTGCGCTCGGCTGGGCGGCGCTGGCGCGGGCGAGCATGAACCAGAGGGATCTGGCCGACGCCCGAAAATGGCTGAAAAAGGCCGAGGCGGTCCAGCCGAAACAGCTCGAACTGGCCCGGTTGACCCAGGCTTTGGAGCAGGCCGAGACCGAGGAGCAGGCCCGGCGACTGGACGCCGAAGCGTTCGCCGTCGCCCAGCGCGCCAACAGCCGCCGCGCCTATTGGGCTTATCTCGAGCGGTGCGCGCCGACGACGTGCAGCCACCGCGCCGAGGCCGAGGCCGCGCTGGCCCGGTTGGCGCCGGCCAATCCAGTGTTGCGCGATCGCCTGGGCGACGGTTCCCAGGGTCCGGAGATGGTCAAAATTCCGGCGGGCGGATTCCTGATGGGATCGCCGGCTTACGAGAAGGGTCGGTACAACGATGAAGCGGCCCGACCGGCGCGGATCGAGAAGTCGTTCGCCATCGGCAAATACGAGGTGATGTTCCAGGAGTACGATCGGTTCGCGGCGGCGGCGGGCCGGGCGCGGCCTGGCGACCATGGTTGGGGCCGCGACCGGCGGCCGGTGATCAACGTGTCCTGGAAGGATGCCGTGGCCTACGCCGACTGGTTGTCGAAGCAGACGGGCGCCCGCTATCGCCTGCCGACCGAGGCGGAGTGGGAATACGCGGCGCGCGCCGGAGTGGCAGCTAGCCGCTACTGGGGCGACGATCCCGACCAGGGTTGCGCCTACGCCAACGCCGCCGATCTGGACGGCAAACAGGTGTTCGTGGGCTGGACGGTGATGAAATGCCACGATGGCCAAGTCCACACGGCGCCGGCGGGCGGTTACCGCAACAACGATTTCGGCCTGTACGACATGCTCGGCAACGTGTTGGAATGGACCTGTTCGCTGTACGACAAGGATACTCCATCGCCAGGCCAGCAGTGCGAGGATCTGGCCGGAGACCGGCAATTCGTGGTGCGCGGCGGCTCCTGGAACGACGAGCCGCGCAATGTCCGATCGGCCGACCGGCATCGGGCCCGGCCCGATTTCCAGGATTATTCCCTAGGCTTCCGCCTGGTTCGGGAGTTGCCCTAGGTTTCGTTTTCCAACGCTGCGGGCGGATCAGTCATGGCCGCGACCACGCCGGCCCGTGGATGGCGGAGCATCGAGTCCCTGGGCCAGGCTGCTATCCGATTGTTGTCGGGAGTGCTGGAGGAACTGGATTTTCTGGCGGTCGTGCTCATGAGCGCCGGCTCGATGCCGCGGGGAGAATGGCCGTTTCTGATCCGGCATATCTGGCAGCAGATTTACTTCACGGCGGTGCAGCAGGCCTATCTTTTCACGGTGGTGGGCGCGATCATCGGCGTGTTGACGGCTTTTCCGCTCATCGTGTTTAGGATCGAGGATCCCCATTTGCTGGGGCGCATCATGCACATCATGATGTACCACCAACTCAATCCTATTCTGGCCACGCTGTTCGTGGCCGGGCTGTCGGGCGCGGCCATCACCGCAGAGTTGGGCGAGCTTAGGGCGAACCAAGCGATCGAGCATCTGGTGGCGATGGGCGTCGATCCCCACAGTTTTTTCGTCTTGCCTCGCCTGATCGGCATGGCGTTGTCGCTGCCGATTCTGGTGTTGTGGCTGAATATCGGCGTCACGGTCGGCGCGGCGGCGATGCTGAGCATCTATCAGAACGTGCCGCCGACGGTGTTTTTCCGAATGTGCCTGGCGGGTCTAAGCCATGGATCGCTGGCCTTGACCGGCGGGATGGTGGTCATGCAGGCGATCCATGTCATTCTGGTGCAAACCTCACGCGCCTTTCGGGTCGGCGCCTACGTGGATATCCCGCGGACCTTGCCCAGCGCGTTCGCCCGCTCATTCATCGGCTGCTTGATCATCACCTTGCTGTTCTCGCTGGTGCGCTATGGCTGAGGCGGCGGTGCGAGTGCGCGGCTGGGTGCTGGACCGGTGGCCGGCGCCGAAACCGTTCGATTTCCAGGTCATGCCCGGTGAGTTGTGGATGTTGGTGGGCGCGGTGAATTCGGGCCGGCGCGAGCTGATTCGCAGCCTGGCCGGCTTGGTCGAGCCGCGAGCGGGCCGGCTTGAACTGTTCGGGCGCGACGTCGCGCGGTTGGGGCCGCGCGCCCGCGCCCGCCTGCACCGCCGGATCGGCGTGGTGCTGGAGCAACCGGGACTGGTGCCGGCCTGGAGCGTGTTCGAAAATCTGGCGCTGCTGGTTCGCTATCACCGCCTGGCGCCCGGCGGCGCAGTCGAGGACTATGTGGTGGAGTTCGTGGAGTCTTGTCGTTTGCCGCGCGCGATCTTGAGTCGGCTGGTCAGTGATCTGTCGCCGCTGGAAAGTCAATGGATCAGCCTGCTGCGCGCGTTGGTCATCCGGCCGCGCCTGTTGCTGGTCAGCGCCTACCTGCCCCAGGAGACCCTGGTCGCGGGCTATGGCGTGTGGGCGTTTTTCGCCGAGGTGGTCGAGCCGATGAACATGGCCATTCTGGTGGACGCCGGCCCACAGGCTTTGCCTGTCGGCGCGGAGACGCGCCTGCTGGTGATGGACGAGGGAACGTTGCTGGCGGCGGGCCGGGCGAGGGAACTGGCCGAACACCCGGATGCGACGGTCCGAGGCCAGGTCAGGTTCGACCATGCTTGAGACCGCTATCGGCGCCCGCTATCGGCGCTATCAGCGCGCGGTCGGCCTGTTGATCCTGGCGACGCTGGGCGTGCTGTTCGCCTTGCTGTGGATGGCCAACCGTCAATTGGGTTTTTTCAGCCATACCTATCGCCTGCACGGCTTTCTCGACAATGTCCGCAATCTCCGGCAAACCACGCCCGTCACGTTGGCGGGGTTGAAGATCGGCGAGGTGCGCGATCTGACGATCACCGACTACAACCAGATTCGGATCGAATTGATCCTTTACCGCGAGTACCAGCCCCGCATCCGCGCGAATTCGACCGCGCAGATCAAGACCGATGCGCTGGGGAACGCGACCGTCGAACTCAACATGGGCGATCCGGCGCGGCCCCTGCTGGGGGATGGCGCGGCGATTCCGTTTCAGCGCGCCCCCGATCTGGAAACGGTGATGCGGCAGGCCCAGGAGCAACTGGGACAGATTGGCGTGGTGCTGGCCAACGTCAAGGCGATCACCGACGAATTGAAGCAGCCCGAGGGTTCCCTCTTGGGAACGTTAAACACTTTCGCTCAGGTGATGCGGGAGTTGACGCCGCTGCTGCGGAATTTGACGGGCGCCAGCCAGGAGATGACCCGGTTGGCGGCGGATTTGGCGGTGGTCGGCGGGCGGATTCGAACGGGACAGGGGGCGCTGGGGGGGTTGACGGAGAGCGCCAGCCCGCTTTCCCGCCAGATCGCGGCCAGCGCGCAAAAGCTGCAAGCGGTCATGACCGGCCTGGAGACCCTGGCGGTTCGATTGCCCGACTACGGCCAGCGGGTCGAGCAAATCCTGCGCCAGACCGAGGCGATCACGGTCAAGCTGGCTAAGGCCAGCGCCCATGCGCCCGGCCTGATGGACCAAAGCCGGGGAGTGGCCGAAAACGTGGACGAAGTCGTGGATTCGGTCAAGCGTAGCGCCGTGCTGCGCGCCCTGAGCCCGGCGGCGGACGCGCCCGCCCGGCCGGTGTTGGAAGCGCCCCGCGATTGGGGGGCGCCGTCGTCCGGCGCGCCGTCGCCCTAGCCCTGCCTGGAGGCGCGCACTGGTGGCGAGGTGGACAGGCAGGGTGGCGCGAGCCGCTGGCGGGTTGCTGCTGGCCGGATTGGCGGCTTGCGGCGGTCCGGCCCCGACGCCGTTGCAGTCGCAATATCAGCGCGAGGCCGAGCGCGCGCTGCGCTATCATGCGCGGGGCGAATTGTCGCGGGCGCTGGCGGCTTGGCAGGAAAGCCTGCGCTGGGCCGAAGTCGCCGACGACCGGCCGGCGATGCTGGCGCAGGAGTTGAATGTCGGCGCGCTAGCGCTGGCGCTCGGCGACTGGGCGCTGGCGGAACGCAGCTTCCAGCGGGCGCAACTCATGGCGGCGGCGTTGTCTGATTCGGTGAACGAGTCGCGGGCGCGGCTGGGGCTGGCCCAGGTCAGCCTGCGGCAAGGCCGGTTTGGCGACGCGCGATGGGCGTTCCAGCAGGTGCTGGACGACGTCCAGGGTCGGGATGCCGCCGCCGCGTTGGTGGCGCTGAACGGTCTGGGACTGACGCACCAGGCGTTGGGGCAAACGGCGGCGGCGCGGGCGGCGCTGGCCGAGGCCGAGGCGCTGGCCCGCGTCCATGGCGACCGGCGCCTGCTGGCCGCGACACTGGCGAATCGGGCGGCCTTGGCGCTGCGGGCGGGCGAGGTGGAATCCGCGGGACGGTCCTTGGAGGAAGCAGTTGAGCTGGATCGCGCCGCCGAGAATCTGCCGGGGTTGGCCCACGATTTGCTTCTCTTGGCGCAAGTACGGGAACGGCAGGGCGAGGCGCGCGCCGCGCTGAATCTGGCCCGGCAAGGTAGAACCATT
>WBUJ01000070.1 GCA_008933795.1 Candidatus Contendibacter sp.
TTACCGCCCGCTCCGTCACCCCCACCGGCCCCGCCCCAGCCCAAACCGCAAACCGGTCAACCGGCGCCGCCGATACCCGCGACCACATTATCAAAACGCCGCGCCCCGCTGGCGGAGATCGATAGGATTCTGGCGCAACGGTCGGCCTCCACTACCACACCATCACGGCAATCAGCGCCAGCCCCGGTCCAGTCCGCGCCCAAGCCCGAACCACCCCGGCTCACACCGCCCCTGTCGCCGCACCCGGTACCGCCTCCCACGGTGCAGCCGGCCCCGATTACGCCCGCACCTAGCCCTACTCCGCAACCATCCATCAATCGGCCCTACCAGCCGCAAACGACGGGCAATCCGCCACACTCTGGGGTACCGGCCTGGGTTATCTGTGTGGCGATTGGCGTGTTCCTGGTCTGGCTGTTCAACGCTAGACAGTGTATGGGTCAATCACAACAAGCGTCACAACCACAACAGCCGGTTGTGACGCATGGCTATCAACCAGCGCCGCCAGCGCCGACCACGAATTTCCGCGAAACGCCACAAACCACCGTGCCCGGTGTTAGCTCCCCTCCTCAAAAGAGTCGAGCCAACCGCGACACCGTTGTGACGCATGGCTATCAACCAGCGCCGCCAGCGCCGACCACGAATTTTCGCGAAACGCCACAAACCACCGTGCCCGGTGTTAGCTCCCCTCCTCAAAAGAGTCGAGCCAACCGCGACACCGGCAAGTCTGCATCTCCGAAGCGATCCACGAAGCCCCACTTCAAAAAGCGGCAATCTTCCCCCAAGTCGCCACCTTCTGAGTCAGGACAACGGTGGATTCCCGTTATGTGAGGTATCTATGTCGAATTGGCAGATTAAACTTACCGGGGACCAATTCGATCTCGAAGATCTACCGTGTTGGTTCTCAGATCCGGCATTGCGCGTCATCGAACAGGAAGGTCGTTATTACCTCACGTCCAGCGACTTTGACGCCATGGAAGACCCCAGCGCAATATGGACACATGCTCATGTGTTACTCGAACGCATGCAGGGCGCTGCGAAACTTTACCGGACTAATTTTCAACAGGTCGGCTTGGGGGTGATGATCAGCGGGTTCCAAGGGTGCCGCCATTCTCTTGTGCATATAGCCGAACGTATTGTGTTTCGTGACAAAGCCTCTGGTGTTGTGACCATTAATGGGAAGGAAATACCCGAAATCTATCCGCACAAGGATTGGGCGACGCTAGCCCAGCACGACGAAGCGGTAGCGCGGGCGCTGCGGTTGTGGGGTAATGGCCCAATGGACTGGGTTAATCTCTACCGGATGTTTGAGGTTGTCGAATCGGATGTTGGCGGGCAAATGTATCAAGCGGGGTGGGTAACCAAAAAGGAGATTGGCCGGTTCACCGGCACCGCCAACAGCATGAAGGCCATCGGCGACGATGCCCGTCATGCCAAGCCAAATCTTCAACCTCCGTCCAAGCCGGTCACCCTAGAAGAAGCCCGTGAACTCATCGCCCACTTGGTCCGCGAGTGGCTGGCTAGTAAGTTGCCGTCGCCCTAAAGAAGTGACATTTATCCACTGGCAGTTCATGCGCTTAGCAGCCTACGCCTCCGTCTTTACAGATCAGATAGGGCGCAGCCGGCGTGTAAGGGGCTAACAGTCATGTCGGCGGCGTCACCCCCGACGATGAAAGTCGGTACTTTCATGGCAACCCAGTGGTAATCGCCCATGCGCCTTGCCGCCGTCGCCTTTCTAGCCGGGATTCTGTTTTTTCAGGCGTTGCCGGAATTTCCCGCCCGCGGCTGGATTCTGTTGTTGCCCGTGGTCTTACTGGCGCTGGCGTTTTTTCCCCGCTTGCGCCTGCCGGCTTGGGGCGCGGCTGGATTCCTGTGGGCGCTGCTGCTCGCGCTGCCGCCCATGACGTTGCCAGCGGAACTGGAAGGCGTCGAACTCTGGGTTGAAGGCTGGATCGCCAGCATCCCCGACCGCGAATGGCGCAACACCCGGTTCGAGTTCGTGGTGGACCGGGCGCGGCGCGGAGAACAACCCGCGTCGCTGGCCGATCAGCGCCTGCGGTTGGCGTGGTGGAACGACGGCGAAGCCGGAACCGACGGGAACCCGGCGCCGGAGCGTCCCGCCTTGCGAGTCGGCGACCACTGGGGTTTCGCGGTGCGGCTGAAGCAGCCGCGTGGCCTGCTCAATCCCGGTGGGTTCGACTACGAACGCTATTTGTACGCCAAGGGCGTCGTCGCCACCGGCACGATCCGTTCCCAGCCGCCGCCGCGTTTGCTGGCGCAATCCGACCGCTATCCGCTGGACCGCTACCGCCAGCGCGTCGCGGACTCTTTCGTGCGACTACTGCCGGGCAATCCCTACGCCGGCATTCTGGTGGCGCTGGCGGTGGGCGAGGAGGGCGGCATTACCCCCTGGCAGTGGGACGTGTTCAACCGCGTCGGCGTCGGTCACCTGATGTCGATTTCCGGCTCGCACATCGGCCTGGTTGCCGGGATTGTGTTCGGCCTGGTCTGGATCGGGTGGAGCCGGATTCCGCCGTTGGCGTTGCGCTGGCCGGCCACCCGCGCGGCGGCGCTGGCGACGATTCTGGGAGCAGGCGCTTATACCCTGCTGTCCGGTCTGTCGGTGCCGGCGCAGCGTTCCTTTCTAATGGCGGCGGTGGCGATGGCCGCGTTGTTTCTACAACGGCCCGCCGCGCCCAGTCGCATCCTGGCGCTGGCGTTGCTGGCCGTGCTGGCGGTCGACCCGGGCGCACCGTTGCGAGTCGGCTTCTGGCTGTCGTTCGGCGCGGTGGCGGCCATTCTCTACAGCGTCAGCGGGCGCTGGCGCGAACGGCGGCTGTTCGGCCAGACCGTCGGTTTGCAGCTCGATATTACTCTGGCGATGCTGCCGCCGACGCTGGTGTTCTTCCAACAGTTTCCCCTGTTGTCGCCACTGGCGAATCTGATCGCCATTCCCTGGGTGGGTTGCACAGTGTTGCCGCTGAGTCTGCTGGCGGCAGTGCTGGAACCGCTCGGCGACGCCGCGCAAGCCTTGCCGCTGGCGCTGGCGGCGCTGACCATGGACGGCTTGTGGCATATCCTGCTCTGGTTGGACCGTCTGCCGGGCATGGTGCTGTACCGGCCCGCTCCGCCATTGTGGACCCTGGCGTTCGCATTGCCCGGCTTGGCGCTGTTGCTTGCCCCGCGCGGACTGCCAAGCCGCTGGCTGGGCCTGCCGCTGTGCTTGCCGCTGTTGTGGCCGCCAGCGAGTGCGCCGGAACCGGGCGGATTCTGGTTTACTCTGCTGGACGCCGGCCAGGGGCTGGCGACGGTGGTGCGGACTCAACACCATGTGTTGGTCTACGATACCGGCCCGAGGTTGGGAACCACGCTCGATGCCGGGCGCGCGGTGCTCGTTCCCTTCCTGCGCCAGCAGGGCGCAATCCGGGTGGACACGCTGATCGTCAGCCATGCCGACGGCCAGCACACCGGCGGAGTGCGGTCGCTGCGGGAATTGATGCCGGTGGCGCGCATTCTCACCTCGACCCCGGAGCAGACCCCGATCGACGGCGCCGAACCTTGTCGGGCGGGGCAGGCGTGGGAATGGGATGGAGTGCGGTTCCAGATGCTGCATCCGCCGCCGACCGGTTTCAGCGGTGACGATGCGTCCTGCGTGCTGAAGGTGGAAGGTGCGGCGGGCCGGGTGCTGTTGCCGGGCGATATCGAAACCGCCGCCGAAACGGTGCTGGCGACGACGCATGGGGCCGGACTGATGGCGGAGATTCTGGTCGCGCCGCATCACGGTCATCGCAATCTGTCCACGCCTCAGTTTCTCGACGCGGTGCAGCCGCGCTACGTACTGTTTTCGACCGGCTACCGCAATCGCTTCGGCTATCCGCGTTCCGAGACCGTGGCCCGCTATCAGGCCACTGGGGCCGCGCTGCTGAACGCCTCCGACGAGGGCGCGCTCACCTTCCGGCTGGAACCTGGCCAGCCGCTGGCGCCGGAGCGCTACCGGCGCGAGCATCGCCATTACTGGACCGCGCCATGAGCGGTTCGGCGCTCTCCGGCGTGAGGGAGGACGCCGGGCATCGGCAATACCGTCTCCACCTTGAGTCTCGTCACGCCGCGCTGTTCCCGGCTGAACTCCACGCTAATACCTGGCGAGTGATATGCTAAATTGAGCCAGCAAGCTTTCATGACCGCCGGCTTCCCACAGCTTGGCGTTTCTTCGCAAAACGCTATCAACGCTTCTTGAAAACATGAAAATCACTCTTTTCGGCTCCGGCTACGTCGGACTGGTCACCGGTGCCTGTTTCGCCGAGGTCGGCAACGACGTGCTGTGCGTGGACGTGGACCCGCGCAAGGTGACCATGCTTCAGCGTGGCGAAATCCCGATTCACGAGCCGGGTCTCGACGACGTGGTTCGGCGCAACGGCGCCAGCGGCCGGTTGCAATTCACTACCGACATCGCGGCGGGCGTCGCTCACGGCCTGTTCCAGTTTATCGCCGTCGGCACTCCACCGGACGAGGACGGTTCCGCCGATCTCCAACACGTTCGCGCCGTGGCCCGTTCCATCGGCCAACATCTTGACGATTATCGAGTGGTGGTCAACAAATCCACCGTGCCGGTGGGCACCGCCGACGTGGTGCGCGAAACTATTGCCGCCGCGCTCGCCGAACGCGGTCTGAACATCCCGTTCTCGGTGGTTTCCAACCCGGAATTTCTCAAGGAAGGCGTCGCGGTGCAGGACTTCATGCGGCCCGACCGCATCATCGTCGGCAGCGACGATCACCGAGCCACCCTGTTGTTACGCAACCTGTACGCGCCGTTCAACCGCAACCGCGACCGGCTGATCGAGATGGACGTGCGCTCGGCGGAACTGACCAAGTACGCCGCCAACGCCATGCTGGCCACCAAGATCAGCTTCATGAACGAAATGGCCAACCTGGCCGAACGACTGGGCGCCGACATCGAAAAAGTGCGGGTGGGCATCGGCGCCGACCCGCGCATCGGCTATCACTTCATCTATCCGGGCGCGGGATACGGGGGAAGCTGCTTTCCCAAGGACGTCAAGGCCCTGGAGTACACCGCCCGCTCCGTGAACTACGAGGCTGCCCTGTTGAAAGCGGTGGAGGCGGTCAACCAGCGGCAGAAGACCGTGCTGTTCGCCAAGATCTGTCGCCATTTCAAGGACGATCTGCGCGGACGAACCTTCGCCCTGTGGGGACTGGCCTTCAAGCCCGGCACCGACGACATGCGCGAAGCGCCCAGTCGCAACCTGCTGGAGGCGCTCTGGGAAGCCGGCTGCGCGGTGCGGGCCTACGATCCGGCGGCGATGAACGAAGCCCGTCGTCTCTACGGCGAGCGGCCCGATTTTCGATTGTGCGACCGGCCGATGGATACGCTGTCCGGGGCCGACGCGCTGGTGATCGTGACGGAATGGAGCCTGTTCCGCAGCCCCGATTTCGGCGCCATCCACCAGCAACTCAAGCAGCCGATCATCTTCGACGGCCGCAACCTCTACGATCCCGAATACCTGCGCGAGCAGGGCTTTACCTATTACGCCATCGGCCGCGGTGAAATGGCATGATCGTCCCCGTTATCCTGTCCGGCGGCAGCGGCGCCCGACTGTGGCCGCTGTCGCGCGAGGCTTATCCCAAGCAATTCCTGCCGCTGGTGGACCAGCGGACCATGCTGCAGAACACCGCGCTGCGGATCGCCGGTCTGAGCGGCGTGACGGCGCCACTGGTGGTTTGCAACGAGGAACACCGCTTCATGGTAGCCGAACAGTTGCGCGCGGTCGGCATTCAGCCGGCGGGGGTGATCCTGGAGCCGGTCGGCCGCAACACCGCGCCGGCGGTCGCGGCAGCGGCGCTCCACGCCCAGCGCGCGGGCGACGATCCGATCTTGCTGATCCTGCCCGCCGATCACGTCATCGCCGATGTCGAGGGCTTTCGCGCCGCCGTGCGTCGGGTCGCGTCCCATGCGGAAGCGGGCCGGCTGCTCACCTTCGGCATCGTGCCGACCGCGCCGGAAACCGGCTATGGCTACATCAAAGCCGGCGCGTCGGTGGACCAGTCCGAGGTCGGCGTGGTGGATCGCTTCGTCGAGAAGCCCGATCTCGCCACCGCCCAGGGTTATTTGGAAGCCGGTGGCTACTACTGGAACAGCGGCATGTTCATGTTCCGCGCCTCGGCGTTTCTGGCGGAACTGGAGCGTTTCGTCCCGGCGATGCTGGCTGCCTGCCAGCAGGCGCTCGCTGCCGGTCACGCCGATACCGATTTTCTCTGGCTGGATCGCAAGGCGTTCGCCGCCTGCCCCAAGGATTCCATCGACTACGCGGTCATGGAAAAGACCGGGCGCGCGGTGGTCGTGCCGCTGGTCGTCGGTTGGAACGATGTCGGTTCCTGGTCGGCGCTGTGGGACGTGGGCGCGCGCGACGCCGATGGCAACATCACTCGCGGCGATGTGATCGCGGTCGAGACCCGCGATACCTACGTGGATGCTTCCACCCGGCTGGTGACCACGGTCGGCGTGAACGATCTAGTGGTGGTCGAGACCGCCGACGCCGTGCTGGTGGCCAGTAAGGCGCGGGTGCAGGACGTCAAGACGGTGGTGGATCGGCTCAACGCCAGTCAGCGGCCGGAAGGTCGGGTCCACCGCAAGGTTTATCGCCCCTGGGGCTACTACGACGCCATCGACATGGAAACGCGGTTCCAGGTCAAGCGCATCACGATCCGGCCCGGCGCGTCCATCTCCTTGCAAATGCACCATCACCGCGCCGAGCATTGGGTCGTGGTCAGCGGCACCGCTCGCGTTCATCGCGGCGACGAGGTTTTTTTGCTGACCGAGAACCAGTCCGCCTACATCCCGGTCGGCGTCCGGCACCGACTGACGAACCCCGGCAAGATTCCCCTGGAAATCATCGAGGTGCAATCGGGCAGCTATCTAGGCGAGGACGATATCGCCCGGTTCGAGGATGTGTACGGCCGGGGGAATGGGGAGGAATGGGACGATGCGGAACGATGATCTGGCGTGTTTCAAGGCGTATGACATTCGCGGGCGAATTCCCGACGAACTGAACGAGAACTTGGCTTATCGGATCGGCCGGGCCTATGCCGCCCTGCTGCAACCCCGAAAGGTGGCGGTCGGCCACGACGTGCGCTTGACCAGTCCGGCCTTGAGCGCGGCCGTGACCGAAGGACTGTTGGGCAGCGGTGTGGACGTTTTGGACATCGGCTTGTGCGGGACCGAGGAAATCTACTTCGCCGCCTTCCATCACGGCCTGGACGGCGGGATCATGATTACCGCCAGCCACAATCCCATGGATTACAACGGCATGAAGCTGGTGCGCGAGCAGGCCAAGCCGATCAGCGGCGACAGCGGTCTGTTCGCCATCCGCGATCGGGCGGCGCGCGACCGGTTTCCGACGTCTGGGCGACGCGGCAGCCTGGTTAACCACCCGGATAAAGGCGACTACGTTGCGCACTTGTTGAGCTATATCGAGCCCGGCGCCTTGAAACCGCTGAAGATCGTGGTCAATGCTGGCAACGGCGGCGCGGGACCGATCATCGACGCGCTGGAGCCGCGCCTGCCCTTCCAGTTCATCAAGGTTCATCACGAGCCCGACGGAACTTTCCCCCACGGCATTCCCAATCCGTTGCTGCCGGAATGTCGCGACGCCACGGCGCGAGCGGTGCGGGAGCACGACGCCGATTTGGGGCTGGCCTGGGACGGCGATTTCGACCGCTGTTTCTTTTTCGACGCCAGCGGGCGTTTCATCGAGGGGTATTACCTGGTCGGCCTGCTGGCGGAAATCCTGTTGGCGCGGCGACCGGGTGCGAAAATTATTCACGACCCGCGCCTGACCTGGAACACCCTCTCGCAAGTGCGAGCGGCGGGCGGCGTCCCGGTGCAAAGCAAGACCGGCCATGCCTTCATCAAGGAGCGGATGCGGCGGGAGGATGCGCTGTACGGCGGCGAGATGAGCGCCCATCACTACTTTCGCGACTTCGCCTACTGCGACAGCGGCATGATCCCGTGGTTGCTGGTCGCCGAACAGCTTTGCCGCGACGACCAATCGCTGGCGGCGCGGGTGGACGCGCGGTTGCGGGCGTTTCCGTGCAGCGGCGAGATCAATTTTCGGGTGGCCGACGCGGCGGCCAAGATTCGGGAAATCCTGGCCGCCTACGCCGACCAGCAACCCGCGCTGGACGAAACCGACGGCGTCAGCTTCGAATTCCCCGACTGGCGATTCAATCTGCGCTGCTCCAACACCGAGCCCCTGCTGCGGCTGAACGTGGAGACACGGGGCGACGCGGCGTTGCTGGAACGCCGAACCGGGGAATTACGGGTCTTGATGGCTGCCTGAAGTGGCCGTGCGGGTATTGGCAAAGCGCCGCGATGCGGTACAATGCGCGCCTCTTCCGCGCTCGCTGCAAATCAATCCTCCCGGAGAGGTACCGAAGCGGTCACAACGGCGCCGACTCGAAATCGGATGGGGGCTTAGCCGCCCCACGTGGGTTCGAATCCCACCCTCTCCGCCAAATCGTTGTCTTTTGAAACCTCGCCGCCCCCGCGCCGCTGGGTTATTCCCCGATCAGTTCCATCTTGTCGTTCTCATCCACCGCCTCCAACCGCGCCGTGAAGCTCCACAGCCGGTACATGGGTGGTTAGCTGTTGTATTGAAGTAATCCAATACGCAACATCTGACTGCACATGAAGTGGTCACAACCTTTGACGTGGGGGGCGAAATGCGCTGCGTTTGTGGGGAAAGTGGGCGGCTGAACGCAGCCCGCGCCAGGGGAGTACGGGGCTTCGATAGCGCCTTACCGCCCCCTTCCCGCCGGACATTCCCCGATCAGTTCCACTTTCCCGTCCTCATCCACCGCCTCCAACCGCACCGCGAAGCCCCACAGCCGGTGCAGGTGCTTGAGCACTTCCCGGGCGCTGTCGGGGTGCAGTGGCCGGCGGTGGTAGCGGGTGTGGCGCAGGGTCAGCGACCGATCCTGGCGGTGAGCGACGTTCCAGACCTGGATGTTGGGCTCGCGGCTGCCGAGGTTGTACTGGTCGGCCAGCGCCCGCCGCAGCCGCCGATAACCGGCGTCGTCGTGGATGGCGGTGATTTCCAACTGCTCCTGGGTGTCGTCGTCCAGCACCGCAAACAGTTTGAAATCCCGCATCAGCTTGGGCGACAGGTACTGGGCGATGAAGCTCTCGTCCTTGAAGTTGCGCATGGCGAAGTCCAGCACCTTGAGCCAGTCCTGCCCGGCGATGTCCGGGAACCAGTAACGGTCCTCGGCGGTCGGTTCCCGACAGATGCGCTGGATATCGCTCATCATCGCAAAGCCCAGCGCGTAGGGATTGATGCCGGAATAATGGGGATGGTCGAACGGCAATTGCTGGATGACGCTGGTGTGCGATTGCAGGAATTCGATCATGAACCCGTCGTTGACGTAGCCTTCGTCGTATAGCCGGTTCAGCAGGGTGTAATGCCAGAACGTTGCATGACCTTCATTCATCACCTGGGTCTGGCGCTGCGGGTAGAAGTACTGAGCGATCTTGCGGACGATCCGCACGATCTCACGCTGCCACGGCTCCAGCAACGGCGCGTTCTTCTCGATGAAGTACAGCAGGTTCTCCTGCGGCTCGGCGGGGTAGCGCCTGGTTTCCTCGGCGGCGGTCTCGGCCGGCTTGGCCGGGATGGTTCGCCACAGGTCGTTGACCTGCGATTGCCGATATTCCTCGCGGTCGTGCTGGCGCTGCTTTTCCTCGTGCAGCGACAGTGGGGCCGGGTGTTTGTAGCGATCCACCCCGTAGTTCATCAGCGCATGGCAGGAGTCGAGAAACAGTTCCACGGTTTCCTCGCCATACCGCTCCTCGCATTCGGCCACGTAATTCCGCGCGAACAGCAGATAGTCGATGATGGCGTCGGCGCTGGTCCAGGCGCGGAACAGATAGTTGCCCTTGAAGAAGGAATTGTGGCCATAGGCGGCGTGGGCGATGACCAGCGCCTGCATCATGGCGGTGTTCTCTTCCATGAGATAGGCGATGCAGGGGTCGGAATTGATGACGATCTCGTAGGCCAGCCCCATCTGGCCGCGCCGGTAGTTCTTCTCGGTCAGCACGAACTGCTTGCCGTAGGACCAGTGCTTGTAGCCGAGCGGCATTCCCACCGAGGAATAGGCGTCCATCATCTGCTCGGCGGTAATGATCTCGATCTGGTTCGGGTAGGTGTCCAGGCCGAAGTCGTTGCCGGCGATCTGGCCGATCACCTCGTTGTAGCGATCCAGCATCGGAAAGGTCCATTCGGACGATTCGGCGATTAGCCGCGACGAACTCATGACACGCGCCTCCTGAACAAGTCCCGGAACACCGGATAGATGTCGGCCAGCCCGTCGATCTGCCGCATGGCGAAGTGCGGATGCGCGGCCTTGACCTCCTCATACGCTTCCCACAGGCTTTGATGGCGGTCCGGGGTGATTTCGATATAGGCGTAATAGCGGACGAACGGCATGATCCGCTGCAACAGCAGGTCCTTGCAGGCCGGCGAGTCGTGGTGCCAGTTGTCGCCGTCCGAGGCCTGGGCCACGTACAGATTCCAACTGGAAATCGGGTAGCGCTCGCGCATGATGTCGCCCATCAGTTGCAGGGCGCTGGACACCACGGTGCCGCCGGTTTCCCGCGAGTAAAAAAACTCCTGCTCGTCCACCTCCTTGGCCACGGTGTGGTGGCGGATGAACACCACCTCGATCTTCTCGTAATTGCGCTTCAGGAACAGGTACAGCAGGGTGAAGAACCGCTTGGCCAAGTCCTTGCGCGCCCGATCCATCGAACCGGACACGTCCATGATGCAGAACATCACCGCCTGGGTGGTCGGTTTTGGCTGCAATACCCGGTTGGCGTAGCGCAGATCGAAGGTGTCGATGAACGGCACCGCCCGCGCCCGCGCCCGCAGGCGTTCGATTTCCTCGACCAACGCCTTGGCGCGGATTTCATCCACTGGCGCTTCGGCCAGCACCCGTTCCAGTTCTTCCTCCACCTCGCGCAAGCGCCGGGTGTAGGGCGCGGCCAGCGCCAGCCGCCGCGCCAGCGCGCCCTTGAGCGAGCGCACCACGTCGATGTTGGCCGGGTTGCCGGCGCTGCTGAAACCGGCCCGCACCGATTTGAACTCGGTGGCCTTGGCCAACTGGGTGCGCACCAGGTTGGGCAGTTCCAAATCCTCGAAGAACAGTTCCAGGAACTCTTCCCGCGACAGCTCGAACACAAAATCGTCCTCGCCCTCGCCGCTGTTGCTGGCTTGGCCACCGCCCGCGCCGCCGCCGCCCGCGCCTCCCGGCGGTCGGGCCACCCGGTCGCCGGTGACGAATTCCTGGTTGCCCGGATGGATGGCTTCGCGCCGCCCGCCCGGCCCGTGGCCGAACACCGGCTCGGACAGATCGCGGGCCGGGATATTGACCTTCTCGCCGTTGTCGATGTCGGTGATGCTGCGGCCGTTCATGGACTCGGTCACCGCCTTCTTGATCTGACTCTTGAAGCGCCGGATGAAGCGCTGGCGGTTGACCGAACTTTTGTTCTTGCCGTCTAGCCGGCGGTCGATGAACGTGGCCATGGGGGGTGTCCTCCGTTCAGGATGCCTTGCGAACCCGCAGGTACCAGTCGGACAGCAGCCGCACCTGCTTGGGGGTGTAGCCCTTGGCGACCATCCGGTCCACGAACTCGGCGTGCTTCTTCTGCTCGTCGGCGCTGGCCTTGGCGTTGAAGCTGATTACCGGCAGCAGGTCCTCGGTGGTGGAGAACATCTTCTTCTCGATCACCGCCCGCAGCTTCTCGTAGCTGGTCCAGGCCGGGTTGTTGCCGGCGTTGTTGGCCCGCGCCCGCAGCACGAAATTGACGATCTCGTTGCGGAAGTCCTTGGGATTGCTGATGCCGGCCGGTTTCTCGATCTTCTCCAGTTCCGCGTTCAGCGCCGCCCGGTCGAACGACTCGCCGGTGTCGGGATCGCGGAACTCCTGATCCTGAATCCAGAAGTCGGCGTAGGTCACGTAACGGTCGAAGATGTTCTGGCCGTATTCGGAATAGGACTCCAGGTAAGCCTGTTGCAATTCCTTACCGATGAATTCGGCGTAGCGCGGCGCCAGGAAACCCTTGAGGTAGGACAGGTATTTTTCCTCCACTTCCGGGGTGAACTGCTCGCGCTCGATCTGGCGCTCCAGCACGTAGAGCAGATGCACCGGGTTGGCGGCGACTTCGGTATGGTCAAAGTTGAACACCTGGCTGAGAATCTTGAAGGCGAACCGGGTCGAGATGCCGGTCATGCCCTCGTCCACCCCGGCGTAGTCGCGATATTCCTGCATGGACTTGGCCTTGGGGTCGGTGTCCTTCAGATTCTCGCCGTCGTAGACCCGCATCTTGGAGAAGAGGTTGGAATTCTCCGGCTCCTTGAGTCGGGTCAGCACCGAGAACCGCGCCAGCATTTCCAGGGTGCCGGGGGCGCACGGCGCGGCGGACAGCGAGCTGTGGGTCAGCAGCTTCTGGTAAATCTTCACCTCGTCCGACACCCGCAGGCAGTACGGCACCTTGACGATGTAGACCCGGTCCAGGAACGCCTCGTTGTTCTTGTTGTTCTTGAACGACTGCCATTCCGACTCGTTGGAGTGGGCCAGAATGATCCCCTCAAACGGGATGGCCGACAGCCCCTCGGTGCTGTTGTAGTTGCCTTCCTGAGTGGCGGTCAGCAACGGGTGCAGCACCTTGATCGGCGCCTTGAACATTTCGACGAATTCCATCAGGCCGCGATTGGCGCGGCACAGGGCGCCGGAAAAGCTGTAGGCGTCCGGGTCGTTCTGGGCGAAATGCTCCAACTGGCGGATGTCCACCTTGCCGACCAGCGAGGAAATGTCCTGGTTGTTCTCGTCGCCCGGCTCGGTTTTGGCCACCGCGATCTGATGCAGGATGGACGGCCACAGCTTCACCACCCGAAACTTCGTGATGTCGCCGTTGAACTCGCGCAGCCGCTTGGCCGCCCACGGCGACATGATGTGGCGCAGGTAGCGGCGCGGGATGCCGAAATCCTCTTCCAGAATCGGACCGTCCTCGTCGGGATTGAACAGCCCCAGCGGCGATTCGAACACCGGCGAACCCTCGATGGCGTAGAAGGGTATTTTCTCCATCAACTGCTTGAGCCGTTCGGCCAGCGACGACTTGCCGCCGCCCACCGGACCTAGCAGGTAGAGAATCTGCTTTTTTTCCTCCAGCCCCTGGGCGGCGTGGCGCAGGTAGGACACGAGCTGCTCGATGGCGTCTTCCATCCCGTAGAATTCCTCGAAGGCGGGATAGATCTTGAGCACCTTGTTCTGAAAGATACGCGACAACCGCGGGTCGTTGCGGGTATCCACCATCTCCGGTTCGCCGATGGCCTTCAGCAGCCGCTCGGGGCCGCTGGCATAGGCGAGCGGGTCTTTCTTGCACAGCTCCAGGTATTCCTGAAGCGAAAGATTCTCTTCGCGACTCTCCTCGTAGCGCGATAGATAGCGCTTGAAAATCGTCATGGTCATAACCTCTCTGTAGTCACGGAAGCGCGGCGGCTTCCGGTTGCAAACCGGTCAGGGCAAACCCTGGCGAATTTTCCGTCGATCCGTGCGTCATCCCGGCCGGTCCACCGCCCGGCGAATACTTTCGGAGAGGGTTGAAGCAATTAATGGACCAATCCAAATTTGGGAGATGACGGCCAGGGTTGGATACGAAGCTCTTTAAAAAACGCGAAGATCAAGCTGTTGCAGGTTCGGGGCTGGTCCAGACCGGAACCGCTTGTCCCTTTAGACCGGGGATCGGCCGATGAATTCGGAATGCGTTCCGGGCCAGGAACAGAACGGCGTGCGCCATTAGGGTGCAACGCACCAGTCGCGAGCGGCGCGTTCCGGGAGCAGCGGGTTGCAAGCGTCGATAGACCACGACCGGCGGCAGTGGTTCGAGCAGCGACGGCCCGGCGGTTGGGATTGCGATGGCTTTGTTGCTAACATGCGGGCGCGCGGCCGAACGAGCGCCAAGGTCCATCATGAAAATTGTCAGCGACTGGTTTCAACGGCTGTTTAACGATCCCCAGGCGGTCATTCTGACCGTCGTGCTGGCGCTGGTCGCCAGCGTGATCCTGGTCATGGGGCGGGATCTGGCGCCGGTATTGGCGAGCATGGTCATCGCCTATCTGTTGGAGGGCGTCGTGCAACTGTTGCAGCGCCGGGTGCGATCACCGCGACTGTTGGCGGTCGTCGTGGTGTTCGCGTCGTTTATCGCCTTCGTGTTGTTTCTGCTGCTGGGGTTGTTGCCGGTGGCCTCGCTTCAGTTGACCCAGTTGGTGCAGCAGTTTCCCAACATGCTGGTCAAGGGCCAAAACCTGTTGCTGAGCCTGCCAGCCCTGTATCCGGAATTCATCACCGAGGCGCAGATTCTTGAAGTGATCAACGCGCTGAAGGCCGAGATCGCCACCTGGGGTCAGAAGGCGCTGTCCTGGTCGCTGGCGGCCGGCATGGGGTTTATCACCATCACCATCTATCTGGTGCTCGTACCCTTGCTGGTGTTCTTTTTTCTGAAGGACAAGGAGTTAATCCTGAACTGGCTGCGCGGGTTTCTGCCCCACGATCACAGTCTGGCGCAGCAGGTCTGGCGCGAGGTGGACCGGCAAATGGGCAACTACGTGCGTGGCAAGTTTCTGGAAATCCTGGTGGTCTGGGTCGCGACGTACTTGGCGTTCGCCTACATGGGACTCCAGTTTGCCATGCTGCTGGCCCTGATGGTGGGACTGTCGGTCATCGTGCCCTATATTGGGGCGGTGGTGGTGACGGTGCCGGTGGCGCTGGTCGCCTTCTTTCAATGGGGCTGGAGTTCGGAGTTTCTGTGGCTGCTGGGGGTTTACCTGATCATCCAGGGACTGGATGGCAACGTGCTGGTGCCGCTGCTGTTCTCCGAGGTGGTGGACCTGCATCCGATTGCCATCATTACGGCGGTCCTGGTGTTCGGCGGGCTGTGGGGATTCTGGGGAGTGTTCTTCGCCATCCCGCTGGCGACCGTGGTGCAATCCATTCTCAAGGCGTGGCCACGACCGACAACAACGCTGGCGACAGGATAGCGAGCGCGCCACCTCGGATAAAACCCGCCCAAACCGCTGTGGATCATTAGTTCCAGCAAATCCAACGACAAAACATGACCCATCACCCTGACTCCGCATCCCCTCCCAAGGGTTTCCCGCGTCCTGCGTCCGACCGGCGGTTGTTCGTGCTCGACACCAACGTGTTGATGCACGACCCGACCGCCCTGTTCCGCTTCAAGGAACACGACATCCACCTGCCGATGATGGTCCTGGAGGAACTGGATCGCGCCAAGAAGGGCGTTTCCGAGGTGGCCCGCAACGTCCGCCAGGTCAGTCGGTTCCTGGATGATGTGATCGCCGACGCCAGCAAGGAAGAAATCGACCGGGGCCTGCCCCTGCCTGGCCCGCTCGACCCACACGGCGAGCCGGCCAGCGGCCGCCTGTTTTTTCAAATCCGCCCCAACCGGATCGCTCCGCCCGCCAGCCTGCCCGGCAATGCGCCCGACAACGATATTCTGAGCATGGCCCTGACCTTGCAGCAGGATCATCCGCGTCGTCAGGTGACCCTGGTCTCCAAGGACATCAACCTGCGGATCAAGGCCGCGATCCTGGGCATTCACGCCGAGGACTACTACAACGATCAGACCCTCGACGACGTCAACCTGCTGTACGCCGGTACGCGCGACCTGCCAGCGGATTTCTGGGACAACCACGGCAAGGCGCTGGATTCCTGGAAGGAGAGCGGACGCACCTTTTACCGGGTCCGTGGCCCGGACGTGGCGAACTGGCATCCGAACCAGGGGTTATTCCCGGCCGACGACCCAGTGGCTTTCATCGTTCGCCAATTGGGCGACGGCGAGGCGGTGATCGAAATTCTCAAGGACCACGCCGTCTCCAACCACGCGGTCTGGGGCATCACCGCCCGCAACCGCGAACAGAATTTCGCCCTCAACCTGCTGCTGGACCCCGAGATCGACTTCGTCTCCCTGCTGGGCGCCGCCGGCACCGGCAAGACCCTGCTGGCCCTGGCTGCTGGTCTGGCGCAGACCCTGGACGCCAAGCGTTACCGGGAAATCATCATGACCCGGGTCACCGTGCCGGTCGGCGAGGACATCGGTTTCCTACCCGGCACCGAGGAGGAAAAGATGACGCCGTGGATGGGGGCGCTGATGGACAATCTGGAAGTGCTCGCTCCCAAGGAAGGCGGTGAATGGGGCCGCGCCGCCACCGCCGATCTGCTGAGCAGCAAGATCAAGATCCGCTCGCTTAATTTCATGCGCGGTCGCACCTTTCAGAGCAAGTACCTGATCATCGACGAGGCGCAGAATCTGACCGCCAAGCAGATGAAAACCTTAATCACCCGCGCCGGACCCGGCACCAAGGTGATCTGCCTCGGCAACATCGCCCAGATCGATACGCCCTATCTGTCCGAAACCACCTCCGGCCTGACCTACGTGGTGGATCGCTTCAAGGACTGGCCGCACGGCGGACACGTCACCCTGCGGCGCGGCGAACGCTCGCGGCTGGCGGAATTCGCCTCCGAGCAGCTTTAGGCGGCCTTGGCTTTTGATCGCCGAACACCTGACCGCGCTGCTGTCGCTGGCGTGGCTGCTGTGGATCGCCCTGGTCGGGGTTGGGCTGATTCTGGAGCGCCGCTCGCCGGCGGCGACGCTGGCCTGGCTGCTGGCGCTACTGTTCATGCCCTATTTCGGTTTCCTGGTGTACCTGTTGTTCGGGCCACGGCGGTTGTACCGGCGGCGGCGGCGTTACAGCCGCGCCCGCGCCCGCCTGATCCAGTCTACCCACCACCTGCCCCCCGGCCAGATTCCACCGGGTTTCCCGGAGACCGGTCTGGAACGACCACTGGCGCGACTGCTGGAGCGGCTCGGCCAGGGTGCGCCCAGTCCAGCGACCGATGTGACCCTGTTGGAAAACGGCGATGACTGCTTCCAGGCGCTTGAAACCGCCCTGGCCGCCGCCACCCATCACCTCCACCTGGAATACTACCTGTGGCAACCGGATCGGGTCGGAACCCGGTTGCGCGATCTGCTGGTGGAAAAAGCCCGCGCCGGAATCGCGGTGCGATTGCTGCTGGACCCCATCGGCTCCGACCGGATCACCCGTCGTTTCCTGCAACCGCTGCGGGATGCGGGGGGAATGACCGCCTGGTTCAATCCGCTCCGCCTGCGCCGGCTGCGGCCGAACCATGTCAATTTCCGCACCCACCGCAAGATCGTGGTTTGCGATGGCCGGATCGGCTTCACCGGTGGCGTCAACGTCAGCGACAACCACAGCGACGCTCATGGCGGTCTGGCAGCTTGGCGCGACACTCATCTGCGCATCGCAGGCGAACCGGTTCACCGGCTGCAATTCATCTTTCTGGAAGACTGGTATTTCGCCACCGACCAAGCGCCGTTCGAAACGGAGTTCTTCCCGCGGTTTCCCGATCATCCGGCCGGACCCTGGCTGCAAATCGTCGAATCCGGCCCCGACAACAACCGCCACGCCATTGCCCAATGCTTTTTCGCCGCCATCGCCGGCGCCCAGCGACAGATCTTGCTGGCCACGCCCTACTTTGTCCCCAGCGAGGCGCTGAATACCGCGCTGATGAACGCCGCCCTGCGTGGGGTGAAGGTGAACATACTGGTTCCCAAGCGCAGCGACTCGTGGCTGGTCACCGCCGCCGCGCGGAGCTATTACGACGACTTGGCTAGCGCCGGCGTCCACATTGACGAATACGGCCCGCCGATGCTGCACGCCAAGCTGCTCGTGGTGGACGAGCGGATCGCGGTGGTGGGCAGCGCCAATTTCGACAACCGCAGCCTGACCTTGAATTTCGAGGCGATGGCGGTCCTTTACGACGCCGGCCTCGCCACGCAATTGACCCGAAGCTTCGAGGCCGACCTGAACCTGGCCCGCCGCTACGTCAAGCCGGGCCGCCGCGCCACGCTCGGCCAGCGGTTGGGCGAAGCTACCGCCCGGTTGTTGTCGCCGCTGTTGTGAGAGTCGCCGGCGGGGGCTACGTTTGGCGCTACTCTCCGTTCACCATGCTGTGCCGGATCAGCACGTAAAACCCCGTGGTTTGGATTACCGATAGGCCGAATCATGATCGGGATGCAGGGAAAGTAGGCGAAGCCATCCCCCGTCATCGCGGTAAGCCACGGCCCGAAACCCCTGACTGATCCGAAGGCTGTACAGGCGGTGCCCGTCTGGTCCGATCCGGGAATGGATCAGTTCCCACTTCAAGCCGCGATCCTGGTACACCTGCGGCCAACGCAGGCCCGCAAGCTTGCGCAGCGTCGCCAGCACGCCGAGTTGCTGGACCTTTTCGAGCGCGAGAAGCTGGCGTTGGAAAATGGGGTTGTTGAGATCAAGCCGAACGGTATCGGATTCACCGACGCGAGCACTCTTGGTCACCGGCGTTCCAACTCGTCAAGGTCGGTTTCCGCTGCTGGATGCGATTCCGCCCAGGCGATGGCTTCATCGAGATCGGCCTTCACGTTCGGCGCGTGCAACCACCGCTCGTCATCGGGAATGAATTCCCCCAGCTTGATCAGCCAAACACCGGGATCCAATTGCTCCACCAACACTTGTCGGCCCGCATACGCTTTGCCCAAAGCGATTTGTCCGCTCCGGCCCACGGTTTTGACTATTGCCATTGGATTACCTCCCATAACTGATCCTGATCATGCCGCATGATAGCATAGGCTTTCAGGCCGAATACTTTGGCGCACCTGTCCACGCAACGGCTGTCACCTGCCTTGACAGGTTTCCAAGCGGAGTTATGCTGTTACGTCAAGGCCACAGCGACCCTGCCACCCAAGGCGGAACCCCTGGCTCTCGACAAGATACTGCGGCATGTTAAGTAGCTTCTATTGCCGCATATCTTGCCATGACGCAGGGTATGCAGAACCAGATAATTACTTGTTAGGCGGTATGAAACAAGAGTATTTAGTAAAAAAACACAATGAATCACTTAGGGGAAACATTATGACGAGAAGTAGGACTAGAGCTAAGTCTAGGGTTAAAAATGTACTTGGGTTGCTTCTAGGGATAGGGGCGATAGGAGCCTTATTAAATAGTGCGTTTACATCAAATCCGTCGCCTCAGACTGCTAATAATACTCAGACTCCAAAAAAACAGGAACGAGAAGCGAGAATAGCTGCCGCTAACCAGAAGTCTCAATGTGAGAAAGCGTTAGCTTCATACGATCCTCAACGATGGCACTACACACAGTCACCAGATGGCCCACGATCAAAGTGGCGAAGTGTTGATTGTGCTACTTATAGCTGCTCAGGTTATACTGGGGCTAAAAAAGATCGTGTTTTGCAAAGGAGTTTTGGGCGTGTTTACAACTTTTTAAAAACAGATGAGCCAAATAATAGTTGTAGCACAAACGTCCATCAATTCACCTGCAAATTTGACCGACCAAAGATAGATCCATTGTTCTTGAATCGTGACATCAATCAGGTATTAAAAAATATCGGTGTACCTGAGATTTCTGGTCAATTGAAGACAGGTCTTTCACTTGACCGCAGTAGAACATACGAATATTACTATAATGATGGACACAACATTTATGTCCATGTAGAAGACTCATGGAATAAAGATTGTAGCTATGTTACATCAATAACCTACAGTCACTATGAATATAAGGAATAACCAATGAACAAAAAAGATATAGAAAAAATCATTTTACCAATTGAAACCAGCAGGCTTGAATCTGAATTGAATGAAAAAATAGAATTTTTTGATAATGAATACCACAGACTAAAAGTCGAATCAGTTATAGAGAGTAGCCCGACTGCAAGATACCGTATCGAAAAGAATATGCAGGAGGCGTTATCAGAAGTAGAAAACACAAAGAAGCTTCTTGAAGCTCTTCGGCAACCATCAGTAAACATCGGTAGTCATAAAAAATCAACTTTAGTAGATGCTATACCAAATAGCACAACAAACCCATCCAGCAATAAACCACAATATGGTATTAAAGATAAGAACTCGATTAATTTGCTGCAGAGACCAATAGGGTATATTGGAATTACGGCCTTTGCTGGAGTTTTGACTATTCTTGTCGTTTATCTTATTAAAAAGCATTTTGGCATACCTCTATAGGCTTTATTCAAAGAGAAAGCGTTTTGTTTTGTGTAATTCATCGCCTAACTAGGGCTTGCACCTGACCCCGCTACGCGGGGCAGGTGAAGCGAGTCGTGTGTGCCGGGCATGGCAAGAAGCGAGTCGGGTGCAAGTCCCGATACCAGGTGTACGCAGAGCCGAAGGTTAGCCGAAGGGCAAGGGCGTCGCCGCGAGGCGGGGTCTGGAGGAAGTCCAAGGCA
>WBUJ01000253.1 GCA_008933795.1 Candidatus Contendibacter sp.
CCCTCTCCCCCTGGCCAGGGGGAGAGGGAACTGAACGGTTATGGCATCACATTTCCGAGCGATGGCCAGGTTCCGTCTTGCACCTCGAGCCTTTTGCGCCTGTTATTCTTCCCCTCCAGCAAACACGCTTTCCAGCGACGGGGCCGTCAGCGCCCGCCGGAACCAGAGCGACAACTGCGCCGAATTCGCCCCGGCCAAGCGGCTACGAATCGTCTCGGACAACGGTCCGAACCGGTTCACCAGCAATTCCTCCAGCAACTCGCATAGGGTCTGTTCGCGGCCCTGCTCGATGCCCTGCTCGATGCCCTGCTCGATGCCCTGCTCGATGCCTTTCCTGATCGCAATCTGCTCCAGACTACTCACATAACGCATGTGCTTTTCCTCCTCGAACTGCTGCACCTCAACCCACAATTGATTTTCCAAGCCCTCGGGCAACGCCAGCACCCAGTCGTCTGCGCCATCGCAACCGGTGACCCGCACCAGGGCATCCGCTCGCCGCTGCCCGAGGGCGGCGTCCCGCGTCACCTTGTGCAGTTCCTTGTCCAGCAGGGTATAGTTCCGCGACCAGTCAATGCCGTGGTACGCCGCCGGAAAGAAGAACTCCAGGAACGCCGGGAAATACCGCGCTAGCATGTGCTTCCAGGGGGTGTCGTAATCATCCCGTTTGACGGTTTCGCCTTTCACCTTGGGCCTTTCACCTTTCGCCTTGGACCTTTCGCCTTTCGTCTTGGGCCTTGGGTCTTGGGTCTTTCGCTTCAGTCCACCCCGCAGGCCTTATGCAATAGAGCGAGGCCGCGTTCGCTCTGACCCCGACCCCGCTCGGCGCGCAGCCGGAAGCGGGTTTCCGCGTCGAATTCGGTCAGGAGCAGCGTGGCGGCTTCATCCAGCAGGTGGTTGATGCTGACGCCCCGTTGTTGGGCCAGCGATTTGAGGCGGCGGTGTTTGTCTTCGGCGATGCGCAAGGTCAAGGCGGTCATAGTGGGTTCTCCTGGAGAAAGGCTTCGGGCGAAATCACGGACAGGGACGGGAATTTCAGCTCCATGCGCGCCACGTCACGCCGGTTGCGAGTGACGATGGCGCGAGCGGCGCCGGCGATGGCGAGTTCGACCAGGTGGTTATCCGCTTCGTCCGGCAGATTGGGACGCCAGCCGTAGTAGATGCGGGTCCATCGGCAGATGGACAGGAAAATATCCAACAGCTCGTTGCGTTCGTCACGATTCAAGCGACACCCTGCAAACAGGGCGTCTCGTCCCAACACGTCCTCGTATTCAGCCAGGAGCGCCGTTCCCATCAACGGAATGTGGTGACCTTGCAGACAGGTGGCGATCACGGCATTACAAGCCCCGACACCCATGCAAGCGCCGACGAATATGTTGGTGTCCACGACAATAATCATGAGGTCATGGTAGCGTCAGCGCCACCATTCAAGCAACCGATTTCGCCTTGGGCCTTCTGTTCCGGCCTGTCAACGGCGCCGTGTTTAGAGCCACAACCGTTCGAAGGGTCGGCCATCCGATAGTCGGTATGCGGAGAAATCACGCACATCGACGGTGATGATTTTGTTGATGCGATGGATGCCCGCAAGGGTGACCAAGGCCGCGTCGGTAAAATCGGGGGCGAGATCGCGGTATTTTTGCAGAGTCCGGCGGATCGCTGGCAGTTCGGCTACCGTGAGTTCGTGCAGGATGACTCCTTGGCGTTCCAGCCAGTTCAGCAGCGCAACCTTGCCTGGGTTGTCGAGGAAGAAACTGGCTTCCGCCACCACCAACCAGAGCGAATGCAGTTCCAGTCGTTGGGCGTTCGCCAGAAATTCCACGGCGGAGGCGAAATGTTCGTCATCGCGGGCGAACAGGGCGACCAGGAAGCCGGTATCAACCCAGGCGGCGGTGTTTGACACGTAGCGCTTCCCAAACCTGGCGTTTGATGGGATCGGTCGGTGCAGCGGCCCGATGTCCGGCGCCAAAGAGATCCTGACCCCGTTCGTAGGGCGACTGATCGGTCGGTTGTTGCAGCAGACGCTGGCATAGTTCGCGAACCCCTTGGCGCACTAATTCGCTCTTGCTGCGAGTGGATTGGCGGCTGGCGGCTTCCAATAAGGTCTCTTCCTCGGGCGTAAACCGGATTGATAAGGACATGAGGTATTTCCTACGGGTAAGCGACGAAGGGATTTTAAATTTATAACCGTTCACCCCCCTCGCCCGCTTGCGGGAGAGGGGCTGGGGGAGAGGGCGGAAGATTCAACAGCTTGCCCCCTCTCCCTAACCCTCTCCCCCTGGCCAGGGGGAAAGGGAACTGAACGGTTACTTAAATTTTACCCCGGATTAAGGAGCCACTGTGATCAAGGTTCGGCCTTTCGCCTTGGGCCTTTCGCCTTGGGCCTTTCGCCTTGGGCCTCTTCCTAAATCCGCCAGCCGTTCACTTCAATCGGTCGAGCCTCTCGAAGCCGCGCTTGGATGAACGCCCGGTCGCGGATGAACAGGGCATTGGCTGAACCGCCATCATCCGCGCACCGGTCGAGCAGCTTGCGCTCGAAGGGGCGATAGACGCATTCTTCAAAGCCGTTAGCGAGCAACCGGCGGCGAATGTCGCTGTCGTCGTAGCCGTAACGCTGACCGCTGCCGTTGAGTTCCAGCAGTACACAGCGTAGCGTCGGGACGTTCAGGGTTTGGCTCACGCCGTTCAGCACCTCGGTTTCAAACCCTTCCACGTCAATTTTGAGCATGAGCGGCGTGCGCCCCGCCAAGGTTTCATCCAGGGTGGTCATCGCGACGGTTTCGGTTCGGGAACCCGCCGCCGGATCGGTGACGATGTGATTGACGGTATCGCCATCGACGGTCAGCGCTACCTGGCCCGACCGGGCGCCCACGGCTTGCTGATGCAACTCGACACGCTCGGCGATGCCGTTGAGGCGGACGTTGCGCTCCAGCCAGGCGAAGGCGACCGAACCGGGTTCAAAAACGATGCAATTAGCTCCAGCCCCAGCAGCGGCCAGCACCGTGTAGGAGCCGATGTTGGCCCCAATATCAACGAATAAATC
>WBUJ01000071.1 GCA_008933795.1 Candidatus Contendibacter sp.
ATCGCTTCATCAGCGCCAACCTGACCGAGGATCCCCATCACCCGCTCGGTCATATCCTGGGCGATGGTCTGGTCACCCTCCACAGCGCCACCGTCCCTGAATTGGCGGACGACGTGGATTCGGTTCGACTGGGTGGCTTGGGTCACATGGCCCTGCTGAACGAGCCACGGGTCTACGAGCGGATCAGGCAATGGCTGGACGCGCCGGTTCAACCCCGCCAGTGAGGAACCAGTGAACCCGCTCTACTCTCACACCCTCGGTTCCGGACCGGACGTGGTGTTGCTGCACGGCTGGGGCATGCATTCCGGCGTCTGGGAAGACGTGGTCGAAGCCTTGCTCGACCATCACCGGGTCACGATTCTCGATCTGCCGGGCCACGGTTACAGCCGGGCGGCGGGATCGGGGCATACCCTGGACGAATTGGGCGCGGCGGTGCTGGCCGTCGCGCCGCCCCGCGCGGCCTGGGTCGGCTGGTCGCTGGGCGGGCTGGTCGCGCAACAGGCCGCGCTCACCGCCCCGGAACGAGTAAGCCAGTTGGTGCTGGTCAACAGCACGCCCTGTTTTGTCCAGCGCCCTGACTGGCCACACGGCGTCGCCCCGCCAATGCTGCATCGCTTCGCCGAGGAATTGCGCCAGGACTATCGCGCCGTCCTCAAGCGATTCATCGCCCTGGAAGTCCACGGCAGCGAACATGCCAGCGCTCAGTTGCGCCAGCTCAAGGCGATGCTGTTCCAGCATGGCGAGCCGGACGTGACGGCGCTGGAGGACGGGCTGGCGATTCTCGAAACTGCCGACCTGCGCGCCGACCTGCCGCGCATCGCCTGCCCGACCCTGCTGCTGATGGGCCAGCGCGACCAGTTGACGCCGGCGGCAGCGGGCGAGGCGATGCGCAACCTGCTACCGGATGCTCGGCTGCACGTCTTTCCCCGCGCCGGTCATGCGCCGTTTTTCTCCCATTTACCGGCATTTTTGGCGCAACTGCGGGCGTTTCTCGATGCGTGACGACGACCACGGATCACCGTTCGATCTGGACCGGACGCGGCTGCGGCGGGCGTTCGAGCGGGCCGCCGCCAGCCATGACCGGGCGGCGTTTCTGCATCGGGAAGTGGGTCAGCGCCTGCTGGAAAGGTTGGATTTGCTCAAGCAACGACCGGAAACGATCCTCGATGTCGGCTGCGGCGTCGGCCAAATCACGGCGGCGCTGCTGAAAAAATACCGCAAGGCGCGCGTAATCGGCCTGGAACGGGCGCCGGCGATGGTGGCGCTGGCCCGGAAGCGCGCGCCGTGGCTGCGCACCCTGCACGGCGCAGTCGCCGAGCCGGAAGCGTTGCCGTTGCCCGCGGCCAGTTGCGATCTGATTTTCTCCAATCTCGCCCTGCCCTGGGCGCTGGACCTGGATCGAGTTTTCGCCGAATTCCGGCGGGTGCTCAAGCCGGGTGGAGTGCTGTTCTTCACCACGCTGGGTCCGGATACGCTGAGCGAACTGCGGCGCGGCTGGGCGGCGGCCGATGGCTACAACCACGTCAACGCCTTTTTCGACATGCACGACATCGGCGACGCCCTGCTGCGGGCGCGGCTGGCCGAGCCGGTGATGGACGTAGAGCGACTGACCCTCACCTACCCGGACGTGGACCGGCTGATGCGCGATCTCAAGGCGCTCGGCGCGGGCAACGTGACGCTTGGCCGCCCGCGTGGTTTAACCGGCAAGGGCCGGTTGCGGACCATGCAAGCCGCCTACGAGCGCTGCCGTCGCGCCGATGGTCTGCTACCCGTGAGCTGCGAGGTGGTCTACGGCCATGCTTGGGGACCCTTGCCGAGTCAGAATCGTCCCCACGCCGAGGGTCCGGCGGTCTTTCCGCTGTCGCAACTGCGCCGGCGCGGTTCATAAACGAGCACCTGGTCTGCCTCCCCCGCTCCAGCGTGGGAGCCCCGTCCCTCGTGGCGCTTCAGCATCGCGGGCCACTGAAGCGCCTCAAACGGCGTTCCCACGCTCGAGCGTGGGAACGAGTTTCAGTAAATCTCGCCCTATCTTCAGGTCCGGGCGAAAAGTTCCCTGACAGGCCGCCGTTTTTCGCCCTATTAGCGAATGCTGATTGAGAAAACCCGGCTGATATTAGTAGAATGGCGCGTCATTCAAACCCACCCGGCGCGTTTTTCCATTCAAACCACACGCATCGAAAAACGCTCGAAAAACTCCCAACTCCATGGCTTGCTAAGGAGGCTTGGATATGGCCCAAAGCTCAGCGTTGCCAGCCGAGCAGTACAATTACGACATCGTCCGCAAGTTCACGATCATGGCGATGGTCTGGGCGGTGCTCGGCATGTCCGTCGGCGTCTACATCGCCAGCGAACTGGCCTGGCCGTTCCTCAATTACGATATTCCCCAACTGACCTTCGGGCGCTTGCGTCCGGTCCACACCACCCTGGTGATTTTCGGCTTCGGCGGCAGCGCCCTGTTCGCTACCTCCTACTACGTGGTGCAGCGCACCTGCCAGGCCCGGCTGGCCTTCCCCTGGCTGGCCGAGTTCACCTTCTGGGGCTGGACCGGCGGCGTGGCGCTGGGCGCGCTGACCTACGTTTCGGGCATCACCCAGGGCCGCGAATACGCGGAGTTTGAGTGGCCGCTGGACATCGCCATTACCCTGGTGTGGGTATCCTATTTCGCGGTCTACGTCGAAACCCTGCGCCGCCGCAGCCAACCGCACATCTACGTGGCCAACTGGTTCTATCTGGCCTTCATTCTCGCGGTCGCCCTGCTGCACATCTTCAATAATCTGGCGGTGCCGGTCAGCCTGACCAAGTCCTACAGCCTGTTTGCCGGGGTGCAGGATGCGATGACTCAGTGGTGGTACGGCCACAACGCGGTGGGCTTCTTCCTGACCGCCGCCTTCCTCGGGATGATGTACTACTTCGTGCCCAAGCAGGCGGGTCGACCGGTCTATTCCTACCGGCTCTCGATCATCCACTTCTGGGCGCTGATCTTCCTGTACATGTGGGCCGGCGGCCATCACCTGCACTGGACCTCGCTGCCCGACTGGGTCTCCACCCTGGCCGCGACCTTCTCGATCATCCTGCTGATGCCCTCCTGGGGCGGCATGATCAACGGCATCATGACCCTGTCCGGCGCTTGGGACAAACTGCGCTCCGACCCGATCATGCTGTTCCTGATCACCTCGCTGTCGTTCTATGGCATGTCCACCTTCGAAGGCCCGCTGATGTCGCTCAAAAGCGTCAACGCCCTGTCGCACTACACCGACTGGACGGTCGGCCACGTGCATTCCGGCGCGCTGGGCTGGGTGGCGCTGGTCAGCTTCGGCTCCTTCTACCATCTGATCCCCCGGCTGTGGGACACCAAGATGTATAGCGAGAAGCTGATTTACATCCACTTCTGGCTCGCCACCATCGGCATCGTGCTGTACATCACCTCGCTGTGGGTCGCCGGCATCGGCCAGGGTTTGATGCTGCGCAGCTTCGACGACTACGGCAACCTGGCTTACACCTTCATCGAAACCGTCGAGTTCATGCACACGCCGTATGTCTGGCGCGCGCTGGGCGGCGCGTTCTTCGTCGCGGGCGTACTGGTCATGGTGTACAACATGGCGATGACCCTGCGGGCGGCTGGTCGCGAACGGGTGGACGAGGAAGCCCGGTTGGCGGCCAAGCTGGCCAAGGCCTGAGCGAACGGTTTCCTGGAGACCCACAGTCATGCGACACGAACATATCGAAACCAACTCCGGCCTGATGATCCTGTTGATCCTGGCGGTCATCAGCATCGGCGGCCTGGTGGAAATCGTCCCGCTGTTCTACATCAACGAAACGATCGAAAAGGTGGAGGGCGTGCGGCCCAACACCCCGTTGGAACTGCGCGGCCGCGACATTTACATCCGCGAGGGTTGCTACCTGTGTCATTCCCAGCAGATCCGCCCGTTCCGTGACGAGTGGCTGCGCTACGGCCACTATTCGCTGGCGGCGGAATCGCAGTACGACCATCCCTTCCAGTGGGGTTCCAAGCGCACCGGCCCCGATCTGGCGCGGCTGGGCGGCAAATACTCCAACCAGTGGCACGTGCAGCACCTGAAAGCGCCGCGCTCGGTGGTGCCACAGTCCATCATGCCCAACTACCCGTGGCTGCTGGCCACCAACCTGGACACCTCGGACGTGGCCGACCGGATGCGCGCCCTGCGGGCGACCGGCGTGCCCTATTCCCTAACCCAGGCCGAGTACGACGCCAACGTCAAGAAGTTTGGCCAGACCGTCGCCAATCAACTGGACATCAGTCAGGCCCAGGACAATCTGCTCAAGGAAGCCCGCGACCAGAACTTCGACGGCATTCCCGGCCAAGTCACCGAGATGGAGGCGTTGGTCGCGTACTTGCAGTCGCTGGGAACGATGGTGGACTTCACCCAATATAACGACGATGCGTTCGTCAAGTTCCGCTAACGACCTGAACCGAGTCTCCCCGTGACTGGGGAGACCGGCTGGAGCTTCCGCCCGATGTTCGACTGGCTGCAGTGGTTCACCCACATGGAGCATTCCAAGCCCCTGGCGCTGGTGCTGTTCTTCGGCGCCTTCTGCGGCGTCCTGATCTACGTGTTCACCGGAAAAAACCGCGCCAAACGGCTGGAATCCTACAAGTACATGCCGCTCGACGAGGAAGAGCCACAGCGGCCCGAACTTGATGGTTTCGCCCGCGACGATCGGCGGGCGCGGATTGAAACAAACCCAATCCCGCAAGGTGATGGACAATGAGTGACCCTAAACAGAATGCACAACAAAAACCCGGTGCGGTTCAGACCACCGGCCACGCCTGGGATGGCGATCTGCAGGAGTACAGCAATCCACTGCCGCGCTGGTGGCTGTGGTGCTTCTACGGCACCGTGCTGTTTTCGGTGTTGTACTGGATCTATTACCCGTCCTGGCCGGTCGGAGAGAGCTGGCTTAAGGGCGTGGGCACGGTGAATTACACGGTCACCGACAAGAAGACCAACCAGGTCCAGGAACAGGAATATCGGTGGAACACCCGCTCCCTGCTGGCGGCGGATTTGACCGAGGCGGCCAACAACGAGCAGCGCAAGGCCATGCTGGCCAAGGTGAAAGCGGCCGGTTACGACCAGATCGTCAAGGACCCCAAGATGATGGAGTTCGTGCGCTCGGTCGGCAAGGGCCTGTTCGGCGACAACTGCGCCGCCTGTCACGGCCGCGGCGGCCAGGGCGTGGTCGGCATGTACCCCAATCTGACCGACAACGACTGGCTGTGGGGCGGTGGCATGGACCGGATTCACGAGACCCTGGTGCAGGGCCGCAAGGGCTTCATGCCGGCGTTTGGCGCGGCGTTGAAACCGGAGCAACTGGACGACGTGGCCGAGTACGTGCTGACCCTGTCGAACGAGGCCAAGCCCGGCGAGGCAGCCGATCGCGGCAAGGAAATCTTCCACGGTCCGGTCGGCGGCTGCTACTACTGCCACGGCGCGGATGGCAAGGGCATCCCGTCGCAGGGCGCAGCCAATCTGACCGACAAGATCTGGGCCATCGCCGACGTGCCGGCGCAGAAAACCCTCCAGGACAAGAAGGCCGTCCTCAAGACCTTCATCACCAACGGCGTGAACAACACCCGCATCATGCCAGCCTGGAAGGGGCGGCTGAACGACGACGACATCAAACTGCTGGCGGTCTACGTCCATCAGTTGGGCGGCGCCCAGTAAGGCATCAGGCCGGTTGGCGACGACCGGCGTGCCGCGCTCACCCCCCGTACCGGGGGGTGAAGCATTTATAAGCCTCGACCTGACGTTTCGCACGCGCTCTCGATTTTTCCCGAACCCCGGCGGTGCATCCGGTTGATGGATCGCAATGACGCCGGTTTTCCGAAGCGGTCAACATGACTGTTCGCGCCGTTTCACGTTCATCGGGTGGATCATGTCCGAAGATACCGTTCAGCTTTATCAAAAGCGCATTCCCATCTATCCCCGCTCGGTCAAGGGCCGGTTTCGCAATCTCAAAACCGGGATTATGGCCTTGGCCTACGTGGTGTATTTCCTGTTGCCCTGGCTGCGCTGGGATCGGCCCAACGCGCCCGACCAGGCGGTGCTCTACGATCTGCCGGGCCGGCATTTCTACATTTTCGGCCTCACCATCCAGGTGCAGGACATTTTCTGGCTGGCCGGCGTTCTGATCATCTTCGCCATCCTGCTGTTTTTCGTGACCGGCCTCGCCGGGCGGGTCTGGTGCGGCTATTTCTGCTTCCAAACTCTGTGGACCGATCTGTACATGATGATCGAGCATTGGGTGCAGGGCGAACGCCCGGCGCGGATGCGGCTGGACAAGGGGCCGTGGAACCGCGAGAAGATCGTCAAAAGGGGCGCAACCTACGGCTTGTGGCTGCTGGTGGCGCTGTGGACCGGGGTGAGCTTCACCGCGTACTGGGTTGACGCGCCGACGCTGGTGGTGGAACTGCTGACGGGCCGGGCGCCCTACGCGGCTTATTTCACCACCTTCTTCCTGACGGCCACCACCTTCGTCATGGCCGGACTGGCGCGCGAGCAGGTCTGCGTCTATATGTGCCCCTACGCGCGGTTCCAGAGCGCCATGTTCGATCACGACACCCTGATCATTTCCTATGAGCAGCAGCGCGGCGAGGGGACGAAGGGCCGGGCCAAACTGGGCAAGGGTCTAAAGACCCGCGAGGAACGGCAGGCGCAAGGCGTGGGCGATTGCATCGATTGCGGCTACTGCGTCCAGGTTTGCCCGGTGGGCATCGATATCCGCAACGGTCTGCAATACCAGTGTATTTCCTGCGCGCTGTGCATTGATGCCTGCGACGCCATCATGGACAACCAGAAGTGGCCGCGCGGCCTGATCCGCTACACCTCGGAAAACGCGCTGAACGGTCGGAAGACCACGCTGCTCAAGCCCAAGACCGTCGGCTACGGAGTCATCCTGACGGCGGCGACCGCGCTCCTGATGTGGAGCGTGCTGACCCGTTCGCCCTATACCGGCACGGTCGAGCAGATACGTCAGCCGTTGTATACCCAGTTGTCGGATGGCGGCATCCGCAACACTTACGAGGTCAAGCTGAACAACAAGCTGACCGCGCCGATGTCGGTCGGGATTCGCATCGAGGGTCTGGCGGGCGCGACCCTGGATATGGATGGGATGGAGCGGATCGAATTGACGCCGCAGGAGCGAATCAAGCTGCTGGCGCGCGTGCAGGTTCCGCCGGTTGAGGGCGGCAAGGCCGCCGGCGACAAGGTGACGTTCGTCATCGAGGCCCTGGCGGGAGCGACGGCCGAGCCGATCCGCCGGGAAGTGCCGTTCTACGCGCCGGCCAGCAACTAATGAATGGTCTGTTGCTCGGCCTCGCGCTCGGCGTCGGCGCGATCCTCCTCGCCAACCTGGGATTGATCCGCTTCGCGCGTACCAGCGCGAAGCAGGCCGCCGCCACGGTCGCGCTGATCACTCTCGGCCTGTATGTGCCGTATGCCATCCTGCGCTGGCCGGGCGGCGACGTGTTCGCCCTGCATCTGGCGATCTACCTGCTGGCGTCGCTGGCCTGCGGGATGTTGCTCGGCGCTCGCGCTGGCGGACGGGGCCTGCACTGGGGACCGGCGCTGATCGGGGGATTTTTTATCGTCGTGGTGGTATTGGGCGCGGTGTTCGTCGCGGTGGCCGAGCATGGCCTGAGTCCCGCGCTGTTCCACTGGCTGTTGCCGGAAGCGCGGAATCAGCGCGAAGTGTCGTCGGTGTTCCCCGGCGTGATCGCGCACGATTTCCACAAGAAGGAGGCGCTCTACAACCAGTATTTGCAACAGGTGGAGCGGCAACGCCAGCGTGGCTGGCAAATCCAGAAAGGTTGGCTTACCGAGCCGGTGGCGAGCGAGCCAACCGTGTTCCGGGTGGCGGCGCGCACCCGCGCGGGCGAACCGCTGGCTGGCGCGACCGTGACCGGGCGGTTTTTGCGACCGTCCGGCAGCGCGCTGGATGTCCCGTTCACGCTGGCGGAGCAGGAGCCGGGGGTGTACGAGGCGGCCTTGGCCCTGCCCGCCGCCGGGGCGTGGAATCTGGTGCTGCAAGTTCGCCAGGGCAAGGAGTGGCACGAGATCAGCGCCAATACTACCGTGGGCGATGGCAAGGGCCGATGACCGGAAAAGGTAACGAGTACGACAGTCCCTGGAAACAACTGCTGGAGCGGTTCTTCCCGGAATTCATGGCTTTTTTCTTCCAGGATGCGCATGGCGCAATTGACTGGGAGGCGGGATATGAATTTCTGGACAAGGAACTGGCCCGAGTGGTGCGTGACGCAACATTGGGTCAGCGTTACGCCGATAAACTGGTCCGGGTCCGGCGGTGCGAGGGTGGCGAGAGTCTGGTATTGGTGCATATCGAAGTGCAAGGGCGGCGGGAGGCGGCCTTTGCCCAGCGGATGTATGTGTATCATTACCGCTTGTATGATCGCTACGCCCGGCGCACTCATGGCCTGCCGCCGCCGGTGGTCAGTCTGGCGGTGCTGGCGGATGAGGAGCCGGGTTGGCGACCACGGGAATATGGCTATGCTTTGTGGGGCTGCGAATTAAATCTACGATTTCCGGTGGTCAAGTTGCTCGATTACACGCCCAGGCAGGCGGAACTGGAAACAGCGGCTAATCCATTTGCCCTGGTGGTGCTGGCGCAATTATGGGCGATGTCCACCCGGCAAAACCCGCCAGCGCGGTATGATGCCAAGTTGCATTTGCTCCGGTTGCTCTATCGGCGCGGATATGATCGCCAGAACGTGCTCGATCTGTTGAACTTTATCGACTGGCTGCTGCATCTGCCACCCGAACTGGAACAGCGGTTATGGTCGGCGGTCGATGAATTTGAGGAGGAAAAGACCATGCAATATGTCACTAGCCTGGAACGAATGGCGACGGAACGGGGCCTGCAACAGGGCCTGCAACAGGGTATGCAACAGGGCGCACAACAGGGTATGCGGAACGGAATGGCGCAAACCCTGCGCCGGCAACTGGCTCGCCGGTTTGGGCCGCTCCCGGAATGGGTATTAGTGAAACTGGTGGAAGCCTCCCAGGAAGATTTGGAATGCTGGACGGATCGGATATTGGAGGCAACTTCGCTGGAAGCGGTGTTTGAGCTTTGACGCCGTCCATGTTAAGGCAATGATAAATTGGATTTTCTTAAGAAAGCAAAGCCATGAAAACGGATAATTACCCACTAAAAAAGGTTTTTGGAGACTTTGGTGGCAATATCCATTATATCCTTCCTTCCTTCCAGAGAGAGTATGCTTGGGAAGAATCTCAATGGAAAACACTCTTAAATGATGTGCTGTTTCTTTGCGATGAACAAAAGATTGGTAAAAATAAAAAACTTGAACACTTTTTTGGTGCGTTAGTTGTTATTAACGATCAAAGCCAGAAGATTACTGTATCAACATATCGCTTAGTTGATGGACAGCAAAGACTGGTATCCGTATCCTTGTTACTTCAAGCCATCGCTCAAAGATTAAATAATAAAATTCCTGATACAGCTAATTATATTCGCAAGATGCTTGTCAATCAGGATGAACAGGGCGATCTGTGGCTCAAAATTTTGCCTACCATGAAGTATAATGATCGTAAGGTTTATCAACAAATAATAAATAATCAAGAAACTGTTTCTCATGATTCAAGAATCTTTGAAGCCTTCAGGTTCTTCAAGAAAGAAATTGATCAGGTTTCTGAAGAGAGATGTCAAAAAATTTTTGAAATAATCTCTGAATGCTTTCAGGTGGTTTTTATTACGTTGGGTAGCCATGAAAATCCCTACCGAATTTTTGAGAGCTTGAATGCGAAAGGCAAACCGCTTACGCAAGCTGATCTGGTTCGGAATTATATTGCCATGAAACTACCTTCCAATAGACAGGAAAAATTGTTTTCGGATTGTTGGGAGAGTATTGAAGAAGTCTTGCAGGAGAGACGTTTTGTCGGTAAATCAAGAATAGGTGAGTTGACTGCCTTTCTTCGACATTATCTAGCAATGCACACGGGAGTGCTTTGCAATGCCGATCATGTCTATAGCAGATTTCGGGATAGGATGGAAAGCGACGAGTTTACGGAAGATGAGACTTTTATTGAGGAGATTAGGAAAACTGGCCAGTTTGCTAACTATTATGATCGGTTACTGCGTCCTGAAAAGGAACAGGTAATAGCGATACGCAAGGCATTGGAAAGATTGAATGAGCTTGATATTAGTACTGCTTTTCCTTTTCTAATGGAAGCTTATGATAAATATAATCAGGCAACGATTTCCCAAGGAGAATTTTGTGATGGCCTCAAGTGGTTGGAGATTTATCTGATTAGACGTTATCTGGTTGGTAAGCCTACGAATTATCTTAACAAGATGTTCCCGGTTCTCTGGAAAGATGTGAACCCGGAAAAATTTTCGGAATCCATCCGGGTGGCATTGATGCAAAGGGATTGTCCTTCAGATCGCAACCTGCTACAGATAATACCCCAACGTCGGCTTTATGAAAATAAAATTGAAGTCAAGAATAAAATTCGCTTCATTCTGGATAATATTAACATCCATCTTGATGCTAAGAAAGATGGTTATACAGTACTATTAAAAGAGGCAACTATTGAGCATATTCTTCCGCAATCTATACAGAATAGTAAAGCTTGGAAAGATTCGCTTGGACAAGAATGGGAGCAGGATCATCAAGATTACGTACATACGCTCGGCAATTTAACCTTGGTAACACAAAATTGGAACAGCGAGCTTTCCAATGCTTCTTTTATAACGAAGAAAGCTAAACTTGCTCAACATGCGCTGCGCATTAATGTAGATTATTTTAAACAGGATATAGAAAACTGGAATTCCGAGGCGATTCGTAATAGATCTGGGTATCTAATCCAACAAATTTTGAAAATTTGGCCTATTCTGGGAGAATCATCAAAGCTTGAATATAATCCAAAACCTTGCCAGATTTCTATTGGGGGTAGTAATTATCAAGTTAAATCGTCGGCAGACATGCTCTTTGTGGCTGCTGAACATCTGTCCACGCATGGATATGATTTTAAAAAATTGGCAGAAGCTTATCCCACTTATTTGAAAAAAGAGCCATTTAAACGTCGATGCAAGCAGCTTTCTAACGGTTGGTATATCCTTACTAATCTTTCCGCACCGGATTGCCAGCGTATCACTAACCGAGTATTGGAAGCCAGTGGAATCAATAAGGAAGATTGGAATATTGAATACCAGATCAGTTTCAATTGAATCGTTGATTGAAAAGCACCAGCGGTTCCAATTTTCCCATGTCCACCCCCGCCGAATCCCTCGCGTCCGACGCTGTATCCACCGCTGAGAGCATTTGCTTCCACTGCGGCCTGCCCGTCCCGCCGGGAACCCATTACACAGTCGTCATTGACGGCCAGCGCCAGCCGATGTGTTGCCATGGTTGCGAAGCGGTGGCCGAAGCCATCGTCGCTGCCGGGCTGACCGATTTCTACCGCCACCGCACCGCGCCCTCGCGCCGCGCCGAGGATTTAATCCCGGAACCATTGCGCGGGCTGGAGCTGTACGACCGGCCGGATTTGCAGAAGAGCTTCGTCCGCGCCGAGAGCGAGCATGTCCGCGAGGCCGCGCTGATTCTGGAAGGTATCGTCTGCGCCGCCTGCGTCTGGCTCAACGAACGCCATGTCAACCGCCTGCCGGGGGTGCTGGAATTCCGGGTGAACTATTCCACCCACCGCGCCCGGTTGTGCTGGGACGAACGCCAAATCAAGCTCAGCGACATCCTGGCCGCTATCGCCGCCATCGGCTACATCGCCCATCCCTTCGATCCCAACCGCCAGGAAGCCCTGCAACAACGCGAGCGGAGCGTGGCGCTGCGCCGACTGGCGGTGGCCGGGCTGGGTTCGATGCAGGTGATGATGCTGGCGGTCGGCCTGTACGTCGGCGACTCTCAGGGCATGGAGGACTGGATCCGCGAGTTTCTGCGCTGGATTTGCCTGATCCTGGCCGTTCCGGTCGTGACCTACTCCGCACAATCCTTTTATAGCGCCGCGTGGCGCGACCTGCGCCGCCGGCAACTGGGCATGGATGTGCCAGTGGCGCTGGCGATTCTCGCCGCCTTCCTCGCCAGCGTCTGGCACACCTGGCAAGGCAGCGGCGAGATCTATTACGACTCGGTGACGATGTTCGTGTTCTTCCTGCTGACCGGGCGGTTCCTGGAAATGACCGCCCGCCACCGGGCCGCGCAAATTTCCGAGGCGTTGGTGCGGATGTTGCCCGCCACAGCCACTCGCTTGAACGCGGCCAATGAGGAGGAGATCGTTCCCATCGCCGAACTCGCGCCCGGCGACCGGGTGCTGGTGCGACCCGGCGAGACCATTCCCGCCGACGGGCGCATCGTTGAGGGCGCGAGCAGCGTGGACGAATCGCTGCTGACGGGCGAGAGCCTGCCGCTGCCCCGGCAATTTGGCGAGGCGCTGATCGGCGGAGCGGTGAACGTGGACAGCCCGCTGGTGATGCGGGTAGAAAAAGTCGGCGCCGATACCGTGCTGTCGGCGATTTCCCGCCTGCTGGACCGCGCCCAGAGCGAGAAACCGCGCCTGGCGCTGCTGGCCGACCGCATCGCCGGCGGGTTCGTCGCCGCGCTGCTGGTCGTGGCGACGGTGGTGCTGGCGGCCTGGTGGTCGCTGAGCGATTTTGACACCGCGTTCCGCATCACTTTATCGGTGCTGGTCGTGACCTGTCCCTGTGCGCTGTCGCTGGCCACGCCGACGGCGATTGTCGCGGCGACCGGCGCGCTGACCCGAATTGGGGTGCTGACCACGCGCGGTCATGCGCTGGAAACGCTGGCGCGGGCCACTCACGTCATCTTGGACAAGACCGGTACGCTGACCTTTGGCCGGCCGCAGGTGGCGGCGGTGGAAACGGTCAGCGGGCTGGAAGCGCGGCGCGGTTTGGCGCTGGCGGCGGCGCTGGAGCGCGGTTCCGAGCATCCGGTCGGTCGCGCCCTGGCCGAGGCGGCGGGCGAGTCGGTTCCGCTGGCGACGGACGTGCATAACACGCCGGGCAGCGGCGTCGAGGGCTGGATCGAGGGCCGCCGCTATCGGGTCGGCCGGCCGGAATTCGTCGCGGCTTTGAGTATGGACTCTCCTCTCCCCTTGGCAGAGGGGTTGGGGGTGAGGGACCTGGAAAGGGACGATCTCGACGCCGCCAGCACTTGGGTGGCGCTGGGCGACGAAACCGGGCTGCTGGCTTGGTTCCAGTTGACCGACGCCTTGCGGCCCGGCGCGGCGGCAGCGGCGGCAGCGTTGCGGGCGCGCGGTTTGACGGTGGAACTGCTCAGCGGCGACCGGCCGGACGCCGTGGCCCACATCGCCCGCGAGGCCGGGATCGCCATGGCGACCGGTGGGATGTCCCCCCAGGATAAACTGGAACGGCTGCGGGAATTGCAGCGCCAGGGCGCGGTGGTGGCGATGGTCGGCGACGGCGTCAACGACGCGCCGGTGCTGGCGGCGGCCCAGGTGTCGCTGGCGATGGGGAGCGGGACGCAACTGGCCCATGCCTCGGCGGACATGATCCTGCTGTCGGAAAAGCTCGAACACCTGGTCGGCGGCGTGGACATGGCCCGGCGAACCCTGACCATCATGCGCGAGAATTTCGCCTGGGCGATCGGTTACAATCTGATCGCCCTGCCGCTGGCGGCGGGCGGCTGGTTGACGCCCTGGATGTCGGCTATCGGGATGTCGTTCAGTTCGCTACTGGTGGTGGTGAACGCGCTGCGGCTGCGGCGGTTTTGAGCAACGGAGGTTGTCCCGTCATGCGGATTCTCTACCTGTTGATTCCGATGGCCCTGGGGGTGGTGGGCGTAGCGTTGTGGGCGTTTCTGTGGGCGGTGCGCACCGGGCAGTTCGACGATCTGGAAGGGCCAGCCCACCGCATCCTGATGGACGACGACGATCCGCGCATTCCCCGCTACCGCGCTGGGGCCAAAAAAGATAAATCCTTGAGTGAATGAGAAAAGTCATTTAGCATTTCATAATTCGCCTGCGGTGGCGGGCGCGGATTGAAATATTACAAACCGAACGGAGAAACCTGATGCTCACCTTCGAGAATTTGCCGCTTGTCATCATCCTGGCCCTGATCATCGCCGCATGGCTCAGCTTCCTGTCGGTCGTGCCGTGGGGTAGCCTGTTCTAAAGCAAGCTTCAAAATCCCCGAGAACCGCCTTTCTCCGCGAGGGGAAAGGCGGTTTTTTTGCCGCCTGAACCGGATTGAACCCATGAGCGTTGCGTTGGAATTATTGGATAAGGACTGCATTCTGGCCGGATTGACCGAAACCGCTCGCGCTTGGCTCGGTCGGCTGGAGGTGCATCCGGTGCTGGATTCCACCAACGACTATCTGCTGGCCAGGGTCGGCGAGGATTGGCCAAGCGGCGCGGTCTGTCTGACCGAACAGCAACGAGCCGGGCGGGGGCGGCTGGGACGCGCTTGGTTGTCACCGTTCGCCGCCAGCTTGGCTGGTTCGCTGCTGTGGCGGTTTCATCTGCCGGCGGCGGCGCTGAGCGGTTTAAGCCTGGCGACCGGCATTGCCGTGGCCCGCGCCCTGCGAAGCTTTGGCGTGACGGAAGTCGGTCTGAAGTGGCCCAATGACGTATGGTGGCGCGAGCGCAAGCTGGGCGGCATCCTGCTGGAATCTGGCGGCGGCCCCAATGTTTTTGCGGTGGTGGCTGGCGTCGGCTTTAACGTGGCGTTGCCGTCCCAGGCGGCGACGGCGATCGACCAGCCTTGGGTGGATTTGCGGGAAATCCTGGGCGTGGAACAGATTTCCCGCAATCGACTGGCTGCGTTGCTGATCGGCGAACTGATCGAAACCTTCGTCCGGTTCCAGCAGGGCGGCTTCGCCGATCTGGCCGCCGAGTGGGCGGATTTCGATCGAGTGGCCGGGCGACGGGTGCGCCTGACCCTGCCCAATACCACTCTGACCGGCATCGCTCGGGGCGTGGACGCGACGGGTGCGCTGGTGCTGGAGACCGACGATGGACGGCTAGAGTCCTGCATCGGCGGCGAAATCAGCCTGAGGCTGGAATCGTGATCCTGCTGGCGGATGTCGGCAATAGCCGGATCAAGTGGGTGAGCAGCGAGCGGGGCGAATTCCAGATGCGCGGGCGGGCCGCGCACGGCGAGGAGAGTTGGGGCGAATTGGCAAACCGGCTGTGGATGGATTTGCCGCGTCCGGCGCGGGTGTCGATCGTCAGCGTGGCCGGTCCCGAAGTTGACGCCGTGCTGGCGGATTGGATCAGCCGAACCTGGGCCATCGAGGCGGAATTCGTGGTTTCGACCGCAGTGGCCTGCGATGTTCGTAATTCCTACGCCGAACCGGAGCGGATGGGCGCGGATCGCTGGGTGGCGATGATCGCGGCGCGGGCGCTGCTGGGGCCAAGAACCTGTTACGTGGTGGATTGCGGCACGGCGGTGACGATTGACGCACTGGCGGCGAATGGCCAGCACTTGGGCGGGGTGATCGTGCCGGGGATGCGGCTGATGCGCGAGGCGTTGTATCGGCAAACCCGGCGGATTCCGCCGGAAACGGGAGAGGCCCGCCTGTTCGGTCAGAGCACCCGCGACTGCGTTTGGGGCGGGGCGCTGTATGCGGTGGCCTCGGCCATCGACGGGATTGTCGACCGGATGATCGCCCGCCACGGTCCCGGCGCGCGGCTGTTGACCGGCGGCGCCGCCGAGGTGGTGCTGCCCTGCTTGCAGAGCGACTATCGGCTGGAGCCGGATTTGATTTTCGCCGGGCTGCGGGTGATTGCCGGGGTTTGCACGGACGCTTAGCGCCGGTCACGGCCACCGGCTAGATCGCATGAGCAGGTCGCCTGCTATGAATCCAAGGATCCGCATCGAAACCTTTCTTGACCGGTCGAATCCTGGCATTTAGATTTGAGTTGCAGGCAAACGCGGGGTTGGTAGAAGTCGCTGGCGACGGCGGCAGCCCGAGTGGGCGGGAACCTCGAACCTGGGGCCTGCGTTTTTTATTTCAGGCTCTGGAAAACCGCCAAGCAGGGCAGCGAAGTCAGGTCATCCGGCCAGAATTTTACGCCATACCCTTCCAAAACGCCCCGGTGCCGGTAGAAGGTGGGCATCATGAGGCGGATCTAATATGTCCAATCCATTCTTCGACCACCCCATCCTGAACTCCCCCTACGAGCGCCCTTCCCGGCATTGGGAACTGGATGAAACCGGGCAACCTACCCAACAGATTCTGGATTATCGGCGACGTGCGCAGTTCATCACGCCCATCCCGAAACCCAGGAAGCAAAAGAAGGCAGCCCGTCAGGAGGGGATTGTTTTCGATGAGGGCAGTGGGCTTTCCACCGCCACCCAGCAATACGACCCCACGTCGATCATCAACGAGGTGCGCGGGTCGGTGGATACCTGGCGGGCGTTGCCGAATCCAGCGCAGTGGCAGGTGACGCCCGAAACCGCCCGCCTGCTCCAGCACTGGCGTCATCACCCGTTCAATGGCCTTCGCCCATTCTTCTGTCAGGTCGAGGCAGTGGAAACAGCGATCTGGCTGACCGAAGTTGCGCCGCATTCAAAGCGTGGTAAAGAGTTGCTGGACCACCTGGCCGGCGCCAACCAGAACGCCAATCCCGAGTTACTCCGGCTGGCTCTCAAGCTGGCTACCGGCGCCGGTAAAACCACGGTCATGGCGATGCTGATTGCCTGGCAGACCATCAATGCCCTGCGTCGTCCATGGAGCGAGAAATTCACGCGCGGTTTTCTGATTTGCACGCCGGGCCTGACCATCAAGGATCGGCTGCGCGTGCTCCAGCCTCACGACCCGGACAGTTATTACCAGGATCGCGAACTGGTCCCCAGTGATCTGCTGAACGATCTGCGGCGGGCGAAGATCGTCATCACCAACTACCACGCCTTCCGCTTGCGCGAGCGCGTCGAATTGCCCAAGGGTGGGCGGCAACTGCTCCAGGGCCGCACCGGCGAGGCCCCGAAAACGCTGGAAACCGAGGGCCAGATGATCCAGCGGGTCATGCCCGGCTTGATGGGCATGAAGAACATCCTGGTCATCAACGATGAGGCGCACCACTGCTACCGGGAAAAGCCGAAAAACCCCGATGAGGAGGACCTGAAAGGCGACGACAGGCGGGAAGCCGAGAAGAACAACGAGGCCGCGCGGCTGTGGATTTCCGGTCTGGAGGCGGTCAACCGCCGGTTGGGCCTCTCCCGAATCATCGATCTGTCAGCGACGCCGTTCTTTCTGCGTGGCTCCGGCTACGCCGAAGGGACCCTGTTTCCCTGGACGATGAGCGACTTCTCGCTGATGGACGCCATCGAGTGCGGCATCGTCAAGCTGCCGCGCGTCCCGGTGGCGCAAAACATCCCCGGCGACGAGTTACCCATGTTCCGCAATCTGTGGGAGAACATCCGCGGGGATATGCCGAAAAAGGGTCGCGGCTCGAACCAGGACCTCGACCCCCTGAAACTGCCGACCCGCTTGCAGACGGCGCTCCAGGCGCTGTACGGCCACTACGACAAGACCTTCAAGCTCTGGGAAGAACGCGGGATCAAAGTACCGCCCTGCTTCATCATCGTCTGCCAGAACACCGCGATTTCCAAGCTGGTGTACGACTATATTTCGGGCTTCCAGCGCCGGAACGAGGACGGTACGACCACGCTGGAAAATGGCCGCCTGCCCCGGTTTCGGAACTTCGATGACGCTGGCCGGCCGCTGCCGCGTCCCAATACCCTGCTCATCGACAGCGAACAGCTTGAAGCAGGCGATGCACTGGACGATCAGTTTCGCACCATGGCGGCGGACGAGATCGAGCGGTTCCGGCGCGAGATCGTCGAGCGGACCGGCGATCCCCGTGCTGGGGACAACATTACCGATCAGGAACTATTGCGCGAGGTGATGAACACGGTCGGCAAGCCCGGCCAGTTGGGCGGTTCGATCCGCTGCGTGGTCTCGGTCTCGATGCTCACCGAAGGCTGGGACGCCAACACTGTCACCCATATCCTCGGCATTCGCGCCTTCGGCACGCAGTTGCTGTGCGAACAGGTGATCGGGCGCGCCCTGCGCCGCCTGGTCTACGAACTTAATGAGGAGGGGCTGTTTATCGTGGAATATGCCGACATTTTCGGCATTCCGTTCGATTTCGCCGCCAAGCCGGTGATCGCCCCGCCGCAACCGCCCCGAGAGACGGTGCAGGTCAAGGCCATCCGGCCCGAGAGGGACCCGCTGGAAATCACCTTTCCGCGCGTCGAGGGCTATCGGGTGGAGTTGCCGGAAGAACGCCTTGCTGCCGACTTCACCGCCGATTCGGTGCTGGTGCTGAGCCCGGATTTGGTGGGGCCATCCATTACCCGCAATGCCGGCATTATTGGCGAAGGGGCCGATATGAGCCTGCAACACCTGGGCGATCTGCGGCGCTCTACGCTGGTGTTCCACCTCACCCAGCGGTTGCTCTACACCAAGTGGCGCGACCCCGGCGAAGAACCGAAGCTGTATCTCTTCGGCCAGTTGAAACGGATTGTCAAACAGTGGCTGGATACGGGTCTGGTCTGCAAGGGTGGAACCTACCCGGCATTGCTGATGTATCAGGAACTGGCCGACATGGCCTGCAACCGGATGACCGCCGCCATCACCCGGCAGTTTCTGGGTGAGCGCCCCATCAAGGCCCTGCTCGATCCCTACAACCCGACCGGCTCGACCCGGCATGTGCGCTTCAACACCTCGAAAACCAGCCGTTGGGAGACCAGTTCGCGGCATTGCCATATCAACTGGGTGGTGCTCGACAGCGACTGGGAAGCCGAATTTTGCCGGGTGGCCGAGTCGCATCCCCGAGTGTGCGCCTACGTGAAGAATCACGGCTTGGGGTTTGAAGTGCCCTACCGCTATGGCTCGGAGATGCGCAACTATCTGCCGGATTTCATCGTGCTGGTGGATGACGGCCACGGCCCGAACGATCTGCTGCACCTGGTGGTCGAGATCAAGGGCTACCGTGGCCAGGATGCGGTGGAAAAGAAGTTGACCATGGACACGTACTGGGTCCCCGGCGTGAATCATCTCGGTACGCATGGCCGCTGGGCATTTGCCGAATTCACCGAGGTTTATGATATCGAGGCCGACTTTGCAGCCAGGGTCGAAAGCGAATTCAGCAGGATGATCGATAGTCTTGCCTTGGATTCGCAGTCAGCAACCAGTACGGTTGTATGAGTCCTGAAACGGGACTAACCTGCAAAGATGCGAATCGTTGCTTTGAAGACCTTGCGCGAGTTTTGGACACAGCATCCCGATGCCGAGCAGCCGCTGCGCGCCTGGCATGATGAGGTCAGTCGCGCCCAATGGCGCTCGCCGTCCGAGATCAAGGCCCAATTCGGCAATGCGAGCATCCTCAAGGGGCGCCGCGCGGTTTTCAATATCAAGGGCAACGACTATCGTCTCGTGGCGGCGTTGGCGTACCACACGGGGCTGGTGTTCGTGAAGTTCGTCGGCACCCATGCCGAATACGACCGCATTGATGCCGAAACCGTGGAAAAAAGGTGATCACGATGGATATTCGTCCGATCCGAACCGAGGCTGATTACGAGGCGGTGCTCGAAGAGATCGCCCTGCTGATGCGTGACGATCCGATGCTCGGCACGCCCGAGGGTGACCGCCTGGACGTGCTGACCACGCTAGTACAAGCGTATGAAGCACAGCATTATCCCGTACTGCCGCCCGATCCGATCGAGGCTATCAAGTTCAGGATGGAGCAGGGGGGCCTGACGGTGGCGGACATGAAACCCTATATCGGGCCGCCGCATCGCGTGTATGAAGTGCTTTCGCGCAAGCGGGCCTTGAGCTTGGCCATGATTCGGCGCCTGCATACGGGACTCGGTATTCCGGCTGAAAGCCTGATCGGACCTTAAAAGGCAGGATCATGGCCAAAACCCCCGACTCCAAGACTGTTGAGACGCTCAAGCACGACGACGCCAAGCGCCGGAACATCCCCACTGCCGAATATCAGTCGATGCTGGAAACCGAACAGAAGCGTCCGAAGGAGTTGCGTTACCCCCGCAATCTCGACCTCGATCCGCAACTGGTCTGGCGCGGCAAGGA
>WBUJ01000072.1 GCA_008933795.1 Candidatus Contendibacter sp.
ACTCCATAAGCGTCCCTTCCGAAACTTCCGTTCCAACCAAGAGACGACTCGCTTTAATCCCAGTTCCCTCCAGGCCGCAAGCCACCCCCCCAACTACCTGCCACCTTGTCAATGAACTTTGCACCTTACTACCCTAAGGGTAGAAGGAGGGGCATTCTAAATTACCTCAGATCCGTTGACAAGAAACTTTCTTCCCAGTCCTGCTCCCCAGCCACTCTAACCCACGTTGGCCAAGGAAGCGCGCATTATAGGCGAGCAAACACGAACGTCAAGCAACCAGCCGATTTTTACGCCTAGCCTAGCCCGTTCTCCAGGTCCGCTCCCGGAAGCAGATGGATGCTTGCCAGGGCGAGGCTGCTTACAATAGCGATAGCGTCTTTACGGATCATCGTACCACTGTGACCACACGCACTAAGTTGTTTAATTGGCATTTTCTGGCGCCGCGCAACTGGCCGATCTGGCTGGGATTGGGACTGATGAAGCTCATGGCGGCGTTGCCGTTTCCCTGGCAACTGGCGATCGGCGGTCAGACCGGGCGCTGGATCGGCAAAATTGCTCGTCGCCGGCGGCGTATCGCCGAGATCAATTTGGATCTGTGTTTTTCGGAGCTGTCGCCGATCCAGCGGGCACTTCTACTGGAGGAGCATTTCGCCGCCTTGGGCATCGGCCTGTTTGAAACCGCGATGGCTTGGTGGGCGCCGGATGAAAAGTTGCGTGGCCTGGCGCGGGTCGAGGGCGTCGAACATCTGCAACAGGCGCTGGATCGCGGCAAGGGCGTCATCCTCCTGACCGGCCATTTCACCACGCTGGAACTGGGCGCCCGCTTCATCACCTGGCATCAGCCGTTTCACGCCATGTACCGACCCCACAAGAATCCGCTGTACGAAGCCGTGATGCGCCGCGAACGCGAACGCCGGTCCCGGTTGCCGCCGCTAGCGCGCGAGGACTTGCGCGGTCTGCTGCGCGCCTTCAAACGGGGACGGGCAGTCTGGTATGCGCCAGATCAAAATCACGGTATCCGCAACAGTGTTTTTGTACCGTTCTTCGACATCTCCACTTGCACCATCACCGCCACGTCGCGACTGGCGGCCTTGAGCGGCGCGTCGGTGGTGCCCTATTTCCCCCGGCGCTTGCCGGGAACGGTGGGCTACGAGGTCGTCATCCTCCCTGCCCTGGAGGATTTTCCGAGCGGTGATGTAACGGCGGATACTCGGCGCATCAACGAGTTGCTGGAGCAGCATATCCGCCAAGCGCCCGAACAGTATCTCTGGGTTCACCGCCGCTTCAAGACACGGCCGCCGGGTTGTCCGAGCCTCTACCACCTCTGAACCCGGATTCCTTGCCATGCGTTACCGCGCCGATCTGCCTGCCGATCCCGCTATCCATCGCATTCTGGTCATCAAGTGGAGCGCCATGGGGGATGTGATTATCGCCACCGCTCTGTTCGAGGATATTGTTCGAGCCTTCCCCAATCGGGAAATCCACCTCGACACCCAGCCCGCTTGGCGCGATCTTCTTTTCGCGCACGATCCCCGGTTCCAACGGATTCTTGCCGTGGACTGGCGCGACCGCCGACGCCGGCTTCGCCAAACGGGCGCCTGGCTGCGGCAGGTACGGGAAGGCAATTACGATCTGGTGATCGATCTCCAGTGCAACGACCGTTCCCGCCTGCTGCTGAGCCTGCTGTGGCTGAGCGGCCACCGCTACCGTCTCGGCAATCGCCGCCAGCTTCCCTACAACATCGCGCCAGCGGAACTACCCCAGCCGGCGCATACCATCGCTCGCGGTCGCGTCGCCCTACAAGCGGGTGGCATTCCGGCGGCGACGCCACGGCCGGTTCTCTATATCTCCGAACGCCATCACGATCGCGCCCGAGCGTTCATGGACCACCATGGGTTGACGCCAGGCGACTATGCGATCTTTCTGCCCGGTTGCAACGCCAATGGCCATCTGAAACGCTGGGGCGCCGCTCGCTATGCCATGCTGGCCAATCAATTACATCAGGAGGGGTTAGGGCGGATCGTGCTGATCGGTGGGCCGGATGAAGTAGACGAATGCCAGCGCGTCGCTCAGGCTTGTGGTTCCTGGCTGGTGAATCTGTGCAGGCAGACCGAGATTCTCGATATTCCGCCTCTGTGCGAACCAGCCCGTTTCATCGTCGCCAACGACACCGGCACCGCGCATCTGGCCGCCGCCACGCCCACACCGATGACGGTGCTTTGCGGCCCCACCGATCCACGCCGGGTCAAGCCGCTGGGCGATAACGTGACCGCCCTGCAAGCCGATCTGCCCTGCATCAACTGTTATCGCAAGGTCTGTTCGCACCACAGTTGCATGGCGATGCTGACGCCAGCGCGGGTGCTGCGACATCTGCGCGAAACGGCGCAAGCAAAAGCGTGATCCGTCGCTTCGCGCCGGATGCGCATCAGGTTTTATCGGTCGATCCGGGCCGATACTCGCTCGGCGGCGGCGGAGCGTTTTCCGGCAACAATCGGGTTCCGTACTTGGCGAATTGATGATGCTCGTACAGCTTGGCGTATTTCAGAAAGACATAGAACGCTGCAGCCGCCGAGTTGATAAAGCCGGCCCAGCCATTCAGAAAGTTGCGCTTGAACAGATAGCTGCGGACGAAGAACAGCGGCGGGTAGAACAGCATGATCAGCGGGATGCCCCAGCGCTTTTTCTTGATCTTGTCGGCCACCAACCCGGTCGAGTAGGCGTTGATCTTCTCGACCTTGGTGTGAATATCAGTCTCGCCATAGTGATACAGCGGCGCTTTGAGCCGGGCGACGCGGCCCCGAATCTTGGGCGCGGCATGGATCGGCATGTCGTCAATGTCGCCCCGGCGCTTGTCGAACAGGCGCAAATAATGATTCATCCGGGTCGCCGGGCTGTACATTCGCCAGAACAACTGTTCCTGACGCGGGATTTCGTAGCCCTCCGCCGCCGGCCCGGCTTGTAGCAACTGGCGAATCTCCACCTGGAGGGCAGGCGATAGCGCCTCGTCGGCATCCAGCAACAGCACCCAATCGTTAGTGGTCGCCGCCAGCGCCATCTGTTTTTGCGGACCGTAGCCCATGAATTCGTGCTGGGTGATGCGCGCGCCGTAGCGCCGACCGATAGCCAGGGTAGCGTCGGTGCTGAAGGAATCCAGTATGGCGATTTCGTCGGCCCATTTGACGCTCTCCAGGCAAGCCGCCAGGGTGCGGCTATTGTTGTACGTGGTGATGAATACCGAAAGCCGGGTTCGCTCAGTCATGAATCAGCCTGTTTCCGAGGAGATTTTCATTTAGAGTAATGCATCCAATTGTTCGTCAGCGACGCGCCCCATTAACCTGACCTTAACCCTGATTATCGTGAACCCATGATCGCGTCGGCCCACATCGTCGCCGGCCAGGCGCTCGGTGGCGCCGAGTTGTTTTATGTTCGCCTCGTCAATGCCTTGCAGGAGCGGCGGCAACCGGTGCTGGCCATCAACAGCCCGAGCGGCGGCGTATCTGCCAAGTTACATGCGGAGGTCGCTCAAATCCATGTGCCCATGCGGGCCATTTGGGATTGGCCATCGCGCTGGCGGATCGGGGCGATTCTCCGCGAGCACCAACCGGATATTGTCCAAACCTACATGGGCCGGGCTACACGGTTGACTCATCTGGACCCTGGCCGGTGGCCGATCCATGTAGCCCGGCTGGGCGGCTATTATGACCTCAAGGGCTATCGTCACGCGCATGCCTGGGTCGGCAACACTCAGGGTATTTGCGATTACCTGATCCGCAGCGGCTTGCCAGCAACGCGCATTGCCCAAATCGGCAACTTTGTGGATCTTCCCGCCGCCAGTTCGCCAGAACAACTCGCCGATTGGCGGCGACGCTTGGCGATTCCCGAAGAGGCGCTGGTGTTGACCACGGTTGGCCGCTTCCATCCGGTCAAGGGCTTTGAAGACCTGTTAACCGCCCTGGCCGTGCTTGGAACCACGGTTTGCCACCGCCCGCTGATCCTGGTTATCGTCGGCGATGGTCCCCTGAACGCCAGTCTGCGCAACCACGCCGAGCAACTAGGCATCAGCAGCCGGCTTCGCTGGGTCGGCTGGCAACTCGATCCCCATCCCTATTATGAACTGGCCGATCTTTTTATCTGCCCTTCGCGCCACGAAACGCTGGGCAATGTCATCCTGGAAGCCTGGGGGCATGGTCGGGCGGTGCTGGCCACGCAGACCGCCGGAGCCTCGGAACTCATCACCCACGGTGAAAACGCCTGGCTGGTTCCCATTCAACAACCACGTGCGCTGGCTGATGGCGTTCGGCGACTCCTGGCAGATGAACCGTTGCGGGCGCAACTGGCGTCCCAGGGCCGCCGGAAAGTGGAAAATCATTATAGCCAGCAGCACATCGTCAGCGCCTATCTGGACTTTTATCAGCGGCTCCTGACGGCAGCATAGCGAAATAGCTCAGCCCGCCCAGACAGGCAAAGCCATAGCAGGCGAAGTAGCGGGAGGTGTAGCCGAAACTCAACAGCCCGGCGGTCATGATCGCCAGCGCCGCCGCCAGCAAGATGCCGGCGCGCTGACGATCCTCGGCGGACAGTCGCCGCCAGACCCGCGCCAGTCGCCCCAACACCGCGCCGATCAGGGCCAACAACGCGCCCAGTCCCAGCAGACCGGCCTCATACCAGGCATCCATCAGAAAATTATGGAGATGCTTAACCTGTACTTGATCGTTCCCTATCCTAAAGCTCAACACCTCGCGGGCATGAAACCCATTGCCGATGCCCACGCCCAGCCAGGCTCGCTCCGGGGGATGTTGCAACGCCTGCCGCCACAGGATGGTGCGCCCAGCGGTGAAGGCATCCAGCGGGCGGCTCGGGTCCAGTTCGCTCTTTTGAAAGGGAGCCGTGTTGACGAGGATGCCAAATGCCAGCGCCAGCGCCGCCAGCAGCACGCTCCAGCGCAGTCGCCAGCCCAAAACCAGCCAACAGAATACTGCCAGACCGGCAATCAGGCCGAGGAGCGCCGCCCGTCCCTCGGCCAGCGCCACATAGCCCAGCGTGATCGCCGTAATGCCCACCATCGCGCCATACCGCCAGCGTCCATCGCCTTGCCGCCAGACCCAGCCCAGCATGAACGGCAATAAAAAGGGCAGGTTATCTTCTCGAAGCTGGCTGCTGGGATCGAACGGCTGGCCGGACCAGCCGAGGCCATAATAGGGCAGCAGCGCCACCAATCCGGCCAGCGTCATTCCGCCAAACAGCGCCATGACCTTCAGCAAGCGGTCAGGATGCGCTGGCGATTCCCGCAGCGCCACCTGCATCAGCAGCAAACTCAGACTGTGCATCAAAAAGGCTGCCCAGCTCCTGAACGCCTCGCGCGGATCAATGGCGCCGGGGATTCCGAGCAGAAATACGCTCAGCAGGGCCAGATACAGCAGCGTGGTGAGGCGATCCAGTCGGTCGCGGCGGCCCCAAAGGCTGAACAGCCCCCATACGGCATACAGCCCGGCCACCCCGTTGAACAGAGCGCGCCCACCGAGCTGGGTCAGCGGCAACACGGCCAGCAGCAACCAGCCCTGCCGAAAAAAAGCGTCCTGAATACGATGGTGAAGCGTGGCGAGTAACATCGGGTCAGTTCAGTCGGGCGAGCGCTTCGAACACATGGGGAATCGTGATCGCTGCCATACCCTGCTCGCCGGGCGGCGGCGTGACGGTGTGAATAAACCGGGAATGCGTCAGTGGCGTTGAGCCACCGAACAGGCCAATCGCCGGCGTTTGCAACGCCGCCGCCATGTTCAGCACGCCGGTATCGTTACCAATATAAACACGGCAACGAGCCAGCAGCGCCGCCGTCTGCTCCAGCGGCAAGGCCACCGCATCCGCCGCCGTGTCGCCGTCGGCTCGGACGCGCGTCAACACCTCGTTGGCCAGCGCCCGTTCCGCCGGTCCACCGACAATGAAAATCGAGCCGGTTCGCCGCTGGCGCAAGGCCAGCGTCAGTTCCGCGAACCGCACCGCGCCCCACTGTTTCCAGGGTTCGCTGCTGCCGATGCCCAGCGCGATCCACGGGGCAGGCCATGCGGCGAACCGGGCAACGACTGCCTGTTCGGCGGCGACATCCACCGCCAGGCGCGGCTCCGGTTCGGCGCGGGGAATGCCCAGAATATCGAGCAAGGCATCGGCCCGGAGGATGGGGTGAGCGTGACGCAGATCAGGAGGCAACCGTACCGGTGCGTTCAGCAGGAGCGATTGCAGGCCGATCCCATAGCCGATCCGCTCCGGGACGCCAGCCAGCCGCGCCGCCAAAACGTAGCGGGCGCTGCCGTGCAGAAACCACGCGCGCTGATACTGTTCCTGCCGCAGCAAGGCTGCCAGCCGCAATAAACCGCGCAGACCGGCGTGACGACCGACTTCGCGCTCCAGCCACAGGACCCGTCCAACGCAGGAATCGGCGCCCAGCAGCCGATCTGCCTGGGAGCGCGGCTTGGTCAAAAGATCCACCTGCCCTGCGGTAGTGGTCGCGGCGATGGCGTGAAGGTGTGGTAAATGCCAAACCATATCGCCGATGCCGGGCAACGGCTGCACGATCAGCGTTCGCCCTGACGGCGCGAGTTTCATGTGCAGCTCCTGGGCGCTTGATGCAAGGACTCATACAGCGCCAGCGTTTCATCCAGCATCCGTTGCAAAGGAAACGCCGGTTCTGGCGGCACGGGCGGCGCAGCGGTTAGCAGTTCGCTCACCCGCGCCGTCAGCGCGTCCAAATCGCCGAACGGCGTCAGACCAGCGGGATAGAGCCGCGCCAGAATCTCGCCGACGCCGCCGTAGTCGTAGCCCACCACTGGCGTCCCCAGGCTCAGCGCCTCCAGCACCGTGCGCCCGAACGATTCCGGCTGGGCCGACAACGACAGCACCAAGGTCGAGATGGCGTAGATTTCGCGCATGTCGCTGCGGTGGCCGGTAAACAAAATCACGTTATCCAACCCCAGCGACCGCACTTGTTGCCGGAGTTGGTCGGCGTAGCGTTGCCGGCGCGGCTCGACCCCGCCGACGATCAGGCCATAAACTGGCCAGCGCCGCGCCCGCAATCGGGCGATCAGTTCGATGAAATCCTCATGGCCCTTGAGCCGGCTCAACCGTCCGGGCAGGGTCAGCACCAGCGTATCCCGCAGTTGTGGATACTGCTGGCGCCACGGGTCCAGCCATTCCGACGATGGCCGGTAACCAGGGGGAAATTCCGCCGGGTCCACGCCGCGCTGAATGACCTGAATCCGTTCGGCGGGCAGTTCGGGATAATGGCGGCGCAGATAGTCGCGCACCGTCTCGGAAACGGCGATCACCCGTTCGCCCTGGGTCATGATGGCGCTGTAGCGGGAAACCGAATATAAGCCGTGGACCGTGGTGACGAAGCGCGGGCGGGTTGCCGGGTCCATGCCCCGCCAGGCCAGCCAGCCGATCCAGGCCGGCAGCCGCGAGCGGACGTGCAAAATATCAATATGTTGTTCTGTCAGCCAGCGCCGCAGCGGCCAGACCCAGCGCAGGGTCAACGGCGATTTGACGCCCAGCGGCCACGCGAGATGTTCGCTGCCCTCCCTCACCAGGTCCGGGACCAGTCGCCCGCCGGCGGAAATCACGACCGAGCGATGACCGCGCCGAACCAGTTCCCGCGCCACCTCCAGCGTCCCGCGCTCCACGCCGCCACCGTTCAGGGCCGGCAGTAATTGCGCCACGCTCAGCCGCGCCATCGCTCAACGATCCAGCGGGCGCAGCGTTCCGCTTCATTGAAAACGCCGGGTGGACGATGCAGATACGGGCGCTCTTGCCAGTCCGCGAACGAGGTTACCCAGCCGTCGGCGGCCAGACGGTCAAGCCCCCGGCTGATCCGGCTGGCGCGTTTTCGCGGTACGTCCAGGATGCCGACCGTTGCGCCAGCGGTCAGCGCCTCGTAGACCATGGAGACGCTGTCGGAGGTCACCCACGCTTGCCCGGCCCGCGCCAGTTGCGACGGCAGCCAGTCCGGGCCAGTGGCCGCGACTGGAACCACGGTCAGCCGCATATCGGCCATGCTGGATAAGCCTTCCAGAAAGCTGGGCGGCGTGCGACGGGAGGTGGTCAGCGTCCATTGCATCGCGGGATCGGCGACGACAAGCGCCATGATGGACTGGCGCAACGCGGCGTCATCCCAGCCGAAATGTTCGGATGGACCACCGATCAAGAACAATCCCTGCTGAGGGTCCAGCGTAGCGGAGGGTTGAAGCCGGTTCAGCGCCCCGCGCGTGATCAGGACGTTCGGGCGGGAAGGCGGCGCGTCGTGTTCCGGGATCAGGCAGAGATCGAACAGGCCCAGCGGCAGGCTGGGGCGCATCAGCACCACGACCTTGCCACCTCGGCTTCGACGGGCAGTCAATAAGGATAAATGGGTGCGATGGCCGGCGCCCAGCAGCAAATTCGGCGCCGGCAGGTCGTTCCAGCAAGGAAGGCGACCGAGCAGCCAGCCCCGTAACGCAGCGGCGGGCGGCAATGGATTCAGCGTATGGGTTTCAGTCGTCCGCAAACGGGCTAAGGCTTCGGCCAAGCCCCGGGTCTGGTTGTCATGCCCGGCCTTGCCGTCGCTGAACCGCCAGACGACGAGCGGCATCGCCGGAGATTCCGCCCGCGCCTGGAAAACCGGTCAATTCACCAGCACGAAATCCGCCCCGCAGTACGGACACTTGGCCTTGCCAGTGGCTTCGATGGGCAAATAGACCTTGGGATGGGAATTCCACACCGACATGTCCGGCATCGGGCAGGACACCGGTAATTCGGCGCGACTCACTTCATAGGACTTCTGGGCATTGGGGACAGCCTTGGCGGCAACAGCAGTGGAAGCGGCGGCCATGGAACGATTCTCCTGTTTTTCCTGTTTTTGTAGTGATGGGGCAGCGGGGCGAAACCCTCGCCCCCGGCCCTCCTCCCGCCAGCGGGCGAGGGGAGTCAAGATACATTCAAACCAGCGTCAGCCACTCGGGATAAACCTCGCGGCGGCCATGAACCTGATCGAAATACAGCGCCTGCAAGCGTTGCGTGATCGGGCCGCGCCGACCAGAACCAATCGCGCGGCCGTCCACCTCGCGGATCGGGGTTACTTCGGCGGCGGTGCCGGTGAAGAATGCTTCGGCGGCGATGTACACCTCGTCGCGAGTGATGCGCTTTTCCTTCAGCGGAATCCCCAAGTCGGCGGCGAAGCGCAGGATGGTGTCGCGGGTGATGCCTTCGAGGGCCGAGGTCAGGTCCGGCGTATAAATCACCCCGTCACGGACGATAAAGATGTTTTCGCCGCTGCCCTCGGACACATAGCCTTCAGTATCCAGCAGCATGGCCTCGTCGTAGCCGTCGCGCAGGGCGTCGGCCAGCGCCAGCATCGAATTCATATAATTACCGTTGGCCTTGGCCTTGCACATCGTGACATTGACGTGGTGGCGGCTGAACGAGGAGGTGCGGATGCGAATACCGCGCTCCAGATTCTCTGCGCCCAGATAGGCGCCCCATTCCCAGGCGGCGACGATGATGTGAACCTTCAGATTGTCGGCGCGCAGTCCCATGCCCTCGGAACCGTAGAAGGCCATCGGGCGGATGTAGGCGCTGGCCAGATTGTTGGCGCTGACCGCCTGCCGGCAGGCTTCGTTGATCTCGTCCTTGCTGTACGGCATCGCCATGCCGACGATGTGGGCGGAACGAAACAGCCGGTCAGTGTGGGCCTGAAGCCGGAAAATCGCGGTGCCCCGGTCGGTGGCGTAGGCGCGAACGCCCTCGAAGACCCCCATGCCATAGTGCAGGGTGTGGGTGAGAACATGGGTATTGGCTTCGCGCCAAGGGGTCAGTTCGCCATCGTACCAGATCAGACCATCACGGTCGGCCATCGACATAATCGGAATCTCCTCGTAAGTATTGCAATCCTTTCGTTCGAGTGGACAGGCTATCCATCGCCTTCCATCAGCCGCCGCCAGACACGGATCACACTGTCGCGTTCGTCTCGCGCTTCATCCATCGGAATCTGGGCCGGCTGTTCTTGCAGCTTGAGTTGATGGATGCGCCGGCGCAGCCCCCGGTAGGCGTTGCGCAACCGGGCAGCATCGGCGATAGACAGAACGCCGAAGCGCTCCAGCCCGTCGAGTTGCCGGATGTTGTCGGGATAGATCAGCAAATCCGGATAGCGGCGCGCGTTCGCCAGAATTTCATATTGCACCACAAATTCAATATCGGCGATACCACCCCGGCCCTGCTTGAGATCGAAGACCTCGGCAGTACTCGCGTCCAGTTCGGCGCGCATCCGCTCGCGCATGGCGCGGACCTCCTGGCGCAGCGCAGCGGGATCTCGCTCGCGCCCCAGCACGTCGCGGCGGATCGCCTGGAACCGCTCGGCCAGCGCCGCCGGCCCCGCTGCCACCCGGGTTCGGGTCAGCGCCTGGTGCTCCCAGGTCCAGGCCTGATGATGTTGATATTCGGCGAAGGACTTAAAGGAACTGACCAGCAGGCCGGCCCGGCCGCTGGGCCGCAGCCGGGTGTCCACCTCGTACAAGTCGCCAGCGCCGGTACGGGTGGTCAGCCAGTAGATGATGCGCTGCACCAACTTAGCGAAGAAGCTGGGATTGTCGATCGAGCGCGGCCCGTCGGTAAGCTGCCGATCACCGGCGCTGTCGTGCAAAAAAACCAAGTCCAGGTCGGAGCCGTAATTGAGTTCGATGCCGCCCAGCTTGCCATAGGCGACGATGGCGAACCCGGCCTCCCGCTCCACTCCGTCCACCACGCAGCGGGGTTGGCCGAACTTTGGCCGCAGGTCGGCCCAGGCCAGGTCCAGCACCTTGCGCAACAGGGTTTCGGCGATTTCGGTCAGATGATCGCTGACGATCATCAACGGCATGGCGCCGCTGACGTCGGCGGCGGCGACCCGCAGCACCTGGGTCTGCTTGAAATAGCGCAGGGCGTTCAACCGTTCCTCGGGATCGTCGGCGGGTGCCCGCGCCAGTTGCAGATCCAACTCCGCCGCCAGTTGCCGACGATCCAGCGGCGCGTACAGCGTGGCGGGATTGAGCAGATCGTCCAGCAGCAACGGAAAGCGGGCCAAGTGCTTGCCGATCCAGCCGCTGGCGGCGCATAGCTTGACCAGATGCGCCAGGGTATGCGGATGGTCGGCCAGCAGCGCCAGATACACCGAGCGACGGGCCACGGCTTCCAGCAGATTCAACACCCGCTCCAGGGTCGCGGTCGGCTCCAGCGTGGCGGCGACCGACCGCAACACCGACGGCAACAGCCCATCCAGCCGCTCGCGCCCGCGCGGGCTCATCGTCCGATAACTAAAGCCGTTTTTCAGCGCCCGCAACCGGTTCCAGGCCAGCGTCGGCGGCTCGAAACCGTGGTCGGCCAATACTCGCAACGCGGCTTCCTCGTCCGGTTCGTTGCGCCACAGCTCCGCCAGCGTATCTCCGTCCGCAGCGCGGTCGGGCGCCGTCGTCGGCCCGCCGAACACCTGGGCGAACTGCTGGCTCACGGCTTCGACGTGGCGGGCCAGTTCCAGGGTGAACGCGCCCCAGCCCGGCTGGCCCATCGCGAAAGCCAGTCGCAGTTTCGCCAGTTCGTCGTCCGGCAGGTTATGGGTCTGCTGATCGGCCCAGGCTTGCAGGCGGTTTTCGACCCGGCGCAGGAAGTCGTAGGCTTGTTTGAGGCTGGCGACTGCCGGTTCCGGCATGCGGCCGCTGGCGGCCAGATGATCCAGCACCCGCAGGATGCCGCGCGCGCGCAGCGCCGGATCGCGTCCGCCGTAGATGAGTTGGAACGCTTGGCCGATGAATTCGATCTCGCGGATGCCGCCCGGCCCCAGCTTGATGTTGCGCCGCATCCCCTTGCGCTCCATCTCCTGGGTGATCAGGGCCTTCATCTCGCGCAGGGACTCGAACGCGCCGTAATCCAGATAGCGGCGATAAACGAAGGGTCGCAGCCCCTCTAGCAACCGTTCCCCGGCCACTCGGTCGCCAGCGATGACTCGCGCCTTGATCATGGCGTAGCGTTCCCAGTCCCGGCCATGATTCTGGTAATAATCCTCGAACGCGGCGAACGAGATCGCCAACGGCCCGGAATCGCCGAACGGCCGCAGTCGCATATCCACCCGGTACACGAACCCCTCGGCGGTCGGTTCGGCCAGGGTCTTGATCAGCCGCTGGCCCAGCCGGCGGAAAAATTCCTCGTTGCTGACGGTTTTCGCCCCGTCGGTCTGGCCTTGGCGGGGATAAGTGAAGATCAGGTCAATGTCGGAGGAGAAGTTGAGTTCGCGCCCGCCGAGCTTGCCCATACCCAGCACGACCAGCCGTTGCGGCGAACCCTCAGCGTCGCGCGGTTCGCCGAAGCGCCGGGATTGCCAGCCGTGCAACGGCTCCAGCGCCGCCCCGACCAGATGTTCGGCCAGATCCGTCAAATCGCCCAGCGTTTCTTCCAATCCGGCCAGCCCGGTCAGATCGCGCCAAGCGACACGGACCATTTCGCGGCGGCGGAATCGGCGCAGCGCCACGCCGAGCTGGTCTTCGTCCGTGGCCTCCGCTAGGGCCCGATCCAACCGAGGCGCGTAATCGCCCGGCGCATACCGACTCGCCAGATCGCCGCTGGCGAGCAAATCGGCCAGCAGCGCCGGCTCGCGGATGCAGGCGCGGGCGACAAACTCGCTGCCGGCCCAGACCGTAACCAATTGCGCCAACGCCGCGCCGCCAGGAAGATTCATGCCTGCTATGCGCGTGGCGGTCTCGAAGGCTTCCCAGCGCAGGGCCACCTCGCGGCGTAGCGGCTCGGGCAATCGGTCCAGACACTCCGCGAATCCGGTCATGACCTCGCCCCCAGGCCGTGGCGGCGATTACTCTTGCGCCGATTCCTCGGCGCCATCGTCTGGTTCCAGCGGTATCTCGTCCTCGATCACGCCGCCATCCGCGCCCGCCGAACCCCCCAGCGGAATTTCCTGACCATTCACGAACAGCTTGCCCCCTTCGAAGCGCGCGCTGGACCGATACTGATCGCCCTCAAGTCGGATGAAGCCAGCGGTCGTCAGGCCTTGAAGCTGCTGCGCGACCTGTTGCGCCGCCAAGCTTTGAATGGCCGGTTCACTCGCTGGTTTGCCCTGCTCCTTGGCTTGGGCCAGAAGCTGTTCCTTGGTAGTGCCGATCAGCAAGGCTTCGATCAGCGCCTTGGACGCCACGACATCCGCCGCGCCCTTTTCCAGCGCGCCCAGCAGGCCGGACGGATCCAGCAGCAGGTTGACCTCGCCGAAATCCTGGAAATTCAGCGTCAGCTTGCCCTGCCAGTCGCCCTGGGTCAGCTTGGCCTGGGAATCGAGAGCGAACTCCGGTTTGCCGCGCAGCAGGGTTTTGAGCAACTTCATCAACTCGTCCAGCGCCCGCGGATCCTCCGGCTGGCCGGCCAGCTTCTGTTGCCACTGCTGCAATTGCGCCACCGTGGCCCCGTCCAGATTGCGCAGCGCCAGCTTCAGGCTGCCGGAGCCGCTTTGCTGGTCCACGGTGACCTTATCGGCCTTGACCACGACTTCGCCGGCCACCTGCTGCGCGCCCTGTGGGCTGAGCGTGCCGGTCATGGTGAGGTTGGTTACGATGAACGGGGCACCGGTGGTTTGATCCTGAGCGCGCAACTCAGCGATCTTGACGCTGGAATCGCCAAACAGTAGGTCGAAGGCACCCTTGCGCTGATTCACGTTCATACTGAGGTCGCCGAGCTTGACCTGACCACCGCCGCTGGCGGGCTGACCCTCGCTGGCGGCGGGCTTGCCGACCAGATCGAGACTAGCGACGGCCAGCTTGCCCTGCACGGCGGCGCCGCGCGGCGCAACCTGGAACTGGCCTTGCAGACCGGAAAACGCCAGGCTTTGCAAATCCTCGACGTTGCTCAGGGTCAGCGGCGGCATGGTGATCTGGGTATCGCTGGCGCCGTCGAACCCGACTTGCGATATCGCCACCACCGGTTCCTGGCTACCGTACAGCTTCGCCAGTTCGCGGGTCCAGGCGCTGCTATCTCGATCTAGGGTGGCGCGGATGGCCGCTCCGCCCCATTGCATCGGCACCCCGGGAACACCCCGACCCGCCAGCGGCAGCGGGCCGTGGTAGATGTCCTGCCGGATCGAGAAGGAGGGATCGGTTTCTTTCGCGTCGCCGCCTTCCGGCATGGTGAACTGGACGCGGGTAACTGATTGCGACGAGAACAACCCGCGCTCGTAGCGCACCGTGGCGAGCTTGACGTTGGCGTTTTTCGCACCTTCCGCCAACGCTTCCTGATACCAGCGCTCCGCCTGCTTTCCCGACCAGTATGCCGCGCCGACGAAGCCCGCCGCCAGCACCAGGATAACGACGATCACCCCAACCAGTTTTTTCATGCCTGTATCCCCGGTAGTTCCGATGGGCGGCATTATTCCACAAACCGCCCACAAAAAAGCCCCGCCGAAGCGGGGCTCTTTCGTTCGACGAGACGTGAGGCGCGCTTACATCATGTCGCCCATGCCGCCCATGCCGCCCATGCCGCCGCTCCCCATGCCGCCGCCGCCCGCATCCTTCTTGGGCAGTTCGGCGACCATCGCCTCGGTGGTGATCAGCAGCGCGGCCACGGAGGCGGCATTCTGCAAGGCAAAGCGGGTCACCTTGGTCGGATCCAGAACCCCCATCTCCACCATGTCGCCGTACTCGTTGGTGGCGGCGTTGTAGCCGAAGTTGCCGGTGTTCTCCAGAACCTTGTTCAGGATCACTGAGGGTTCCTCGCCGGCGTTGGCGACGATCTCGCGCAGCGGCGCTTCCATGGCGCGCAGGGCGATGGCGATGCCGTGATTCTGGTCCTCGTTGGCGCCCTTCAGGCCCTTGATGGCTTGCAACGCGCGAATCAGCGCCACGCCGCCGCCAGCCACCACGCCTTCCTCGACCGCCGCGCGGGTGGCGTGTAGCGCGTCCTCGACCCGCGCCTTCTTTTCCTTCATCTCGATCTCGGTCGCCGCGCCCACCTTGATGACCGCCACGCCGCCGGCCAGCTTGGCGACGCGCTCCTGCAACTTCTCCTTGTCGTAATCGGAGGTGGCTTCCTCGATCTGGCGACGGATCTGGTCGACCCGGCCCTTGATCTCGTCGGTCTTGCCGGCGCCATCGATGAGGGTGGTGTTTTCCTTGGCGACCACGATCTTGCGGGCGGTGCCCAGATCGGCCAGGGTCGTCTTCTCCAGGCTCAGGCCGACTTCGTCGGAGATCACCTGGCCGCCAGTCAGAATGGCGATATCCTGCAACATGGCCTTGCGGCGGTCGCCGAAGCCCGGCGCCTTGACCGCCGCGACCTTGACGATGCCGCGAATGGTGTTGACCACCAGGGTGGCCAGCGCCTCGCCCTCGACATCCTCGGCGACGATCAGCAGCGGCTTGCTGGCCTTGGCGACGCTTTCGAGCACCGGCAGCAGGTCGCGGATGCCGGAAATTTTCTTGTCGTACAGCAGGATCAGTGGATTTTCCAGCTCCGCCGTCATGTTCTGCTGGTTGTTGATGAAGTAGGGCGAGATGTAGCCGCGATCGAACTGCATGCCTTCCACGACATCCAGCTCGTTCTCCAGACCCTTGCCTTCCTCGACCGTGATCACGCCTTCCTTGCCGACCTTCTTCATCGCGTCGGCGATGATCTGGCCGACGACTTCGTCGGCGTTGGCGGAAATGGTGCCGACCTGGGCAATCGCCTTGTCGTCGGTGCAGGGCTTGGACAGCTTGCGCAGTTCCTCGACGGTGGCGACGACCGCCTTGTCGATACCGCGCTTCAGGTCCATCGGGTTCATGCCGGCGGCGATGGCCTTCATGCCCTCGCGGACGATGGCCTGGGCCAGCACGGTGGCGGTGGTGGTGCCATCGCCGGCCACGTCGGAGGTCTTGGACGCGACTTCCTTGACCATTTGCGCGCCCATGTTCTCGAATTTGTCTTCCAGTTCGATTTCCTTGGCCACGGACACGCCGTCCTTGGTCACGGTGGGGGCGCCGAACGCCTTGTCCAGCAGGACGTTGCGGCCGCGCGGACCCAGGGTCACCTTGACGGCGTTGGCCAGGACGTTGATGCCGCGCACCATGCGCGAGCGGGCATCGTCACCGAACTTGACTTCTTTTGCAGCCATGGGGGAATTCCTCTAAAAGCTTTTCTGAAACAATCGGATGAAGAAAGGTCACGAACGAACGGGCGCGCGCTTACTTCTCGATGACGGCCATGATCTCGTCTTCGCGCATGATGATCAGCTCTTCGCCGTCCACCTTGACCTCGCTACCCGAATACTTGCCGAACAGGATGTGATCGCCGACCTTGACGTCCAGGGGACGCACATCGCCGTTGTCCAGCAGCTTGCCGCGGCCCACCGCCATCACGGTGCCGCGTGACGGCTTCTCGGCGGCGGCGCCCGGCAGCACGATGCCGCCCGGACTCCTGGTTTCTTCCTCAACGCGCTTGATGACTACCCGATCATGCAACGGCCGAAGGTTCATCGGTGACATCTCCATCAGGGTTTATAAAAAATGGGTGACTTGGGATTGGCGCTGGCTTTGTTAGCACTCGCCTTTAGTGAGTGCCAATCATAGCCGGCAAAACCACCGTGTCAAGGGGTCGCCGGTGAAGTGGGGCGGGGTGGGAAATTTTCAAGGGCGCGGCGCGAAGAAAAACGCCGGGCCGCCGCTGGATTAGAAACGCCTCACGCCGCCGCCGCGTCGTGCTCGGCGTCGCCGTCGTCCCACAGCCGCCAGCCATTCTTGCCCGCCTGCTTGGCGGCGTACATCGCCAAGTCGGCGCGGTGCGCCAGATCCCCGGCCGTGCTGGCATGGTCGGGATAGAGGGCGACGCCGATGCTGGCCGAAACCCGCGCCGGCCCCTGCGGGAGAACGAACGGACGATCGATCCGGTCGATGATCTTTTGCGCCACGTTCGTGGCATCCTGGGGTTGCGCGATGGTCGTCAGCACCACGGCGAACTCGTCGCCGCCCAGGCGGGCCGCCGTATCGCTCTCGCGCAGGGTGGCTTGCAGCCGCCGGCCGACCTGGCGCAGCAGTTCGTCGCCGGCGGCGTGACCCAGGCTATCGTTGACCGCCTTAAAGCCGTCGAGATCGAGTTCCAGCACCGCCACGGTCTGCCGGCTGCGACCGGCCAACCGCAGCGCCTGTTCCAGCCGGTCCCAGAACAAATTTCGGTTGGGCAATTGGGTCAGTGCGTCGAAGTGAGCCAGTTCCCAGTTTTCCTGCTCGCGCAGCCGACGGTCGGTGATGTCGTTCAGGATCACGATGGCGCCGACGATCACGCCATCGTGGTCGTAGAGCGTGGACCAATGCATGCCCAGCCACCGATCAGCCAGACTTTGGAATTCACCATCGCCCGCGCGCAGGGTCGAGGCCGTTCGCCAGCGACGCTCCACCGCGGCGCGCTGGTCGGGGTGGACGCACTCCAGCCAGGAATGCCCCAGCACTGCGGTCGCCGCCTGACCGGTCAGGATACACCAGGGAAAGTTGACGTACTGGCAGCGCCCCTCGGCGTCCACCTCGGCCATGCCGACCGGCGCGGCGGCCAGCATGGCCCGGTAACGCTGCTCGTTAAACGCCAGATCACGGTTGATCCGCTGCAACTCGGCGGTTTGGGCCGCGACTTCCCACCGCAACTGATCGGCGTAGTCGGCCAGCACCTGCTCGGCGACATGTTGGGTGGTGACATCGGTCGCGGCGCCGCGATAACCCGCGAAACGGCCCAACTCGTCCTGGTAGGGCAGACCGTTGACCCGCAACCAGCGCACCTCGCCAGCGTGGTCCCAAATACTGAGCAGCACTTCCCGGAACGGTCGCCTGGCCCGCAGCGCCGCTCTCAGCACGCTGCGGTATTGCACCGGGATGGCGCGGATACCGGTCCGCCACCACAGTCCAGTGCTAGGCGCCAATTCCCAGGCCAACTTGCCGCTAAGCCGGGTAATCAACCCGTCCGCGTTGGTATCCCACAGCAGGTCATCGACGATCCGGCTCAGATCACGGAACCGGGTGCGCGCCCAGTCGCGAGCTTCAGTCACACCCCCCAGCAGCAAACCCATGAGTGCGACCGCGATCATCACGAACTGGTAGTACAACGCCGTATCTCGCTGTCCACTCCATATCGCCAGCATCGCCAGTCCCGCGTCCAACAGGAAAATCGCCAGGGTCACCACCGTTAAACCACCGGCGATGGCGATCCACGCCAACGGCAGCAACATGAATAAAGTCAAAAAGGGGTGCGACGCCAAGCTCAGTCCCAGCCACGACGGCAACTCGAATAAAATGACCAGGGCCAACAGCAATCCCACGAAGCAGGCGGACCAGAGCCACCACCGCCCGCAATGCACCCATGGGAGCGATTGTCGCCAGCGGCCCCACTGAAGCCAATCGCGCAAGCGCGGACCTAGATGCACCAGCAGCAACGGGGTCACGGTGGTGATGCCGATAAAGTCGCCGATCAGCCAGTGAAGCCAGGCTTCGGGCAATTCACCGGAGGTGACGGAACCGGCGTGCAGCATTCGCGCCACGCCGACGCCCGCCGCCAGCAGACTGCCCAGCAGGGCCAGGCCCAAAAACCGGCCGGCGTGAGCCGGATCGGCAAAATTATTATGGGGCCGACCGGCGTTCCAAGCCCGCAGCAACAGCGCCGCCAACAGATAGACGACCACGGGAGCCAGCGCGCCTTCCAGACAAGGACCCAGCGACGATTGCGAGGGTGAGAAGGGCGAGGGCGCGGTTACCCATAGCAACACGCTCAGCGTAGCCTCGGTCAGCAACACCGGCGGAAACGCTCGCCAGCCGAAGGTCAGCAGCACAAAAAAGCGCAACCCCGCCGGTGGATACCACAAGCTAATCTGGTTGCCGAAGGCCCCGAGCACCGAGGCGCTGAACCAGGCGGCGTACCAGGCAACGAAATAGACGAGCCAGAACGCCGACAATCGCCGCTGCTCCGGTCTCCAGCGCCGGAAAAATCCCGGATGGTCTTCGGCTGGGAGACCGGATGATGTTGTAGCATCGGAAAGCTTCCGCATGGTTTCGCAGGGTCTTGCAAAGGGATCGGTAGTGGGTGGACGCTTCGATTCCGGTATGGTGACCGCAACCACAACCGCCCTGGCCGGTCATAATCCATCATCGCCGTCGACCGGAACCGCTCCTAAAATAGCAGTTTTATCTAAAAAGATACACCATGAACCCATTACCGTTGATCATCCTTTGCACCTGCCCGGACCTGGCCACCGCCGAACACATCGCCGAAACCGTGGTCGGCGAGCGGCTGGCCGCCTGCGTCAATATCGTGCCGGGCCTTGCCTCGATCTATCGCTGGGAAGGTCAAATGCAGCGCGATACCGAACTGTTGCTACTGATCAAAACCCATCGGACGATCTACCCGTCGCTGGAAGCGCGCATCCGCGAACTGCACCCCTACCAGCTACCGGAGATCATCGCCCTGCCGATTCAGGCCGGATCGGCCGCCTACCTGGCTTGGATCGCGGACAGCACGGGAGCGTCAGGATGAAGCGATCGTTCCCGGCGTGGCCCTGGCTGGCGTTGTCGCTGGCGCTGCTGGCCGGACCAGCGGCAGGCGGGCTGTTCGACCGCTGGGACGATTCGTCCCAGGAGCGGATTCTCGAAGCCGATCAAGCGTTCCAGTTGACCGTCAGCGCGCCCGACCCGCTGACCATCGAGGCTCGCTGGATCATCGCGCCCGGCTATTATCTGTACCGCGATAAATTCCGCCTGGGCCTGCTGGACGCCCAGGGCATCACGATCGCCGGGGTGGAGATCCCGCCTGGCGAGCCGAAGGACGATCCGTATTTTGGCCGACAGCAAGTCTTTCACGGCGAAGCGGCTGGCGTCGCCCGGCTGCGACGCCAACCGTTCGGCGCGCAAACCGTGCGGGTCAAGGCCGACTATCAAGGTTGCGCCGAAATTGGGATCTGCTATCCGCCGCTGAGCCAGACGGTCAGCGTGGCCCTGCCGGCGAACGCCCCTCGCCTGCCGGTGGGAGAGGGAGCGGGGGCGAGAATCGAAAAGCTGGCAACCACCGCCCCCGCCCCGC
>WBUJ01000073.1 GCA_008933795.1 Candidatus Contendibacter sp.
GCCCGCGTTTTACGCCAAGGGCCACTACTTCGCGCTGAGCGGGCGGGCGCCGTTCCAGCATCTGGTCTACCCGATGCCGGACCATGCCGGGCTGGGGATTCACGTAACGCTCGACCTGGGCGGTCAGTGCAAGTTTGGACCCGACGTCAGCGGCTGGCCGGCCGCGCCGGACTATGCGTTCGAATCTGGGCTGGAGGACAAGTTTTACCGGGCCATCCGCCGCTACTACCCGGATTTGCCGGACGGCGTGCTGCAACCGGGCTATACCGGGATTCGGCCCAAGGTGACCGGCCCGACCGAGGCCGCCGGCGATTTCATCATCCAGGGACCCGCCGCGCACGGCGTGGCGGGACTGGTGAATCTGTTTGGGATCGAATCGCCGGGTTTGACCGCGTGTCTGGCGATTGCCGAACAGGTGCTGGCCGAACTGAGGTTGGAACCGCGCCGTCACGCGCCGTGATGGCGTTTGCGATAGCGATCCAGGAAACGGCCCAGGCGCCCGATGGCGTCGACCAAATCGTCCTCGTGGGGCAGGAACACGACCCGCAGGTGATCCGGCTGGGGCCAGTTGAAGCCGGTGCCCTGCACCAGCAGCACCTTCTCCTCCAGCAGCAGTTCCAGCACGAACTGCTGGTCGTCGGCGATGGGATAAAGTTTGGGGTCGAGCCGGGGAAACAGATACAGCGCCGCCTGGGGCTTGACGCAACCGACGCCGGGAATCTGGGTGAGCAACTGAAACGCCAGGTCGCGCTGCTTGCCCAGCCGGCCGGTGGGCAACACCAGATCGTCGATGCTTTGGTAGCCACCGAGCGCGGTCTGGATCGCGTACTGGGCCGGCACGTTGGCGCACAGCCGCATTGAGGCGAGAATGGTCAAGCCCTCGATGTAATCCTGGGCGTGGCTCCTTTCGCCCGACACCACCACCCAGCCGGCGCGGTAGCCGCAGGACCGGTAGTTCTTCGACAGGCCGTTGAAAGTCAGACACAGCACGTCGTCCGCCAGGGAGGCGATTGAAGTGTGCTGGACGCCGTCGTAGAGCACCTTGTCGTAAATCTCGTCGGCGTACACGATAAGTTGGTGCTGGCGGGCGATTTCCAGAATTTCCCGCAGCAGTTCCACCGGATACAGCGCGCCGGTCGGGTTGTTGGGGTTGATGATCACGATGGCGCGGGTGGTGGGCGTGATCTTGCCCCGGATGTCGTCCAGGTCCGGCAGCCAGCCGGCCTGTTCGTCGCAATGGTAATGGCGCGGCGTTCCGCCCGACAGGCTCACCGCCGCCGTCCACAGCGGATAGTCCGGGGCCGGAATCAGCACTTCGTCGCCGTTGTTGAGCAGGGCCTGCAAGACCATCACGATCAACTCGGACACGCCGTTGCCGATGTAGATGTCCTCGACCCCCACCCCGCGAATTTGCTTCTGCTGGGTGTAGTGCATGATCGCCTTGCGCGCGGCGAACAGCCCTTTCGAGTCGCAATAGCCGGAGGCGTCGGGCAGATTGCGGATCACGTCCTGCACGATCTCGTCTGGCGCCAGAAAGCCGAACGGGGCCGGGTTGCCGATGTTGAGCTTGGTGATCCGCTGGCCTTCATCCTCCATCTGCTTGGCGCGCACTAGCACCGGACCGCGAATGTCGTAGCAGACGTTGGCGAGCTTGGCGGATTTGAGTATCGGTTGCATCGGGGGGTCATCCTGCGGTTAGGTCAATTCCGTGGTCGGGGCGATGTGATCGAGCGGGAGCGCGAAACCGTCGGGGTGATGGAAGTCCGGCGGACCCGGCGGGTGCCGCAACGCCCAATACGAGCGTTGGCCATTCTGTTCCTCGATGACGGCGGACAGAGCCAGCCGCAACTCCGCGTCGCCCAGTTCCGCCGCCGGCTCGGCGATCCGCGCCACGGCTTCCAGTTCGAGCCGATCCGCGTCGACGCGCAGGGTGATGGTCGGTGGCGCGATCGGTTCCACGACCGTCATCCCCGTCCGATACGCCGCGAAGCGATAAATGGCCCATTCGGTCGACGGCGCGAAGTTGAATTCATAATAACCCGCTCGCTCGCGTCCCGCCAAGAACGCCTCAAAGCAGGTGCGCCGCCAGAGTTCGTCGGCGCGATGCGGCGGGCGCGGGTCGGGCAGGCGCACGCCGGTCGGGTCGCCCTCGATCGCGTAGCGCAACGCGAGCGATCCCGCGCGGGTCCGGCGCGCTTGAACCGTGAAGCGCCGGATGGTTGCGCAAGGCGTGGCGGGATGACGGATCAGGGTAACGGTGGGCATGGGATCGGCGGCTGGCCCGTGGCGTCGTCAGGTTGAATCCGGCTGTTGGTGGCGTTTCCCAAGCAAGGCCATCGCCTTGTTGACGCCGACCAGCACGACGCCGCCCGCGACGATTCCGGCCAGCATGTTCAATAGCGTCGGGGTGAGGGTCGCTAATACGCCGCCGATGCCGGGCACGTTGTGGACCACGGCTTCCGCATGGTGCAACGCCTCGCGCGAATAGGGCAGGCCATGCAGCAGAATCCCGCCGCCGACCATGAACATGGCCGCCGTGCCGACGACGGACAGCGTTTTCATCAGATACGGCGCGACGCGCAACAGGCTCTGGCCCAAGGCGCGTTTGAAGCCGGCCCAGGCATGGGCCGCGTCGTCCTTCACGAGATGAAGTCCCGCGTCGTCCAACTTCACGATACCGGCTACCAAGCCGTACACGCCGACCGTCATGATGACGGCAATGCCGGCGATCACGGCCACTTGGGCGGCGAAGGCCGCGTCTTGCACCGTGCCCAGGGCGATCACGACGATTTCCGCCGAGAGAACGAAGTCGGTGCGGATCGCGCCCCGGATTTTTTCTTGCTCAAACGCCACCCAATCGACGGCGGGGTCGCTGATCGCCTGGACGGTGGCGGCGTGCTCGGCCTCGACCTCAGCCTTACCGTGTAGGAATTTGTGCGCCAGTTTTTCGAAACCCTCGAAGCACAGATACGCGCCGCCCACCATCAACAGGGGGGTGATCGCCCACGGCGCCACCGCGCTGATCAGGAGCGCCGCCGGAACCAGAATCAGCTTGTTTTTCATCGATCCCTTGGCGACCGCCCACACCACCGGCAGTTCGCGCTCCGCGCGCACTCCCGAGACCTGCTCGGCGTTCAGCGCCAGATCGTCGCCCAGAACGCCGGCGGTCTTTTTCGCCGCTACCTTGGTCATCAGCGCCACATCGTCCAGTACGGTGGCGATATCATCAATCAGGGCTAACAGACTGGCGCCGGCCATGGGGTCGCTCCTCGGAATAAAAGGGATAGGTTTTTGGCGCTAGGCGGCATTATCCGGCGCCGGTTCAGTGGATGATTGCACCGAGGCCCCTGGAGAGGGCCACCGCAAAAAAACGACCAGGGGGCGAAACCCCCTGGACCTCCGTAAAGCGAAAAAGTAAAAAGGTTAAAGGGTTAAGGTCCTGGCCAGACGGAACCCTCGGTCGATGTGCCAGATGCGCGGGTCGTCCCCGGAGCGCACGGCCGACCGCAACCCGCTCGCTTTGCCGTACCACGAACTGCCCCGCAACACCCGGAAAACGCCGTCCGCGAATCCGGGAGCGGGTCTATCCTTGAATGATAGAGCATTCTCGTCAACCTAACGGAGACGCGCCGTGAACCGAACCGGAACCGTATTGCTGGAATTCGACCCCGACCTGAACCAGTTGCGCAAGGATAAAAGGCTGTGGGATGGACTGTCCGCCGTGGCGCAAGTCGGCGATACGCTCTGGGTCGCCAACGATGAAGCTTTGAGCCTGGAACGGCTGTCCCACCAGCCCGGAACCGGCGACGGCGAAATCCGCTATGCCGACCACCGGCAATTCCCGCTGCACGATTTTCTTGAACTACCGGCGCCGCCCGAAGCGGACGGCAAGATCGAGGAAGCGGACATCGAAGGACTCGACTACTGGGACGGTTACCTCTGGCTGGTTGGTTCGCACAGCCTGAAGCGCGACAAGCCAAAGGAAGAAAGCGCTATCGAAAAAAATACCAAACGGTTGGCCAAGGCCAGTCGCGACGGCAACCGTTTTCTCCTCGCCCGCGTTCCTTTGGAGGAAGCTACGCAATCGTTGGAGCGGACGGTTGAGCGGGACGGTCGTTCGCGCACCGCCGCCCGGCTGCGCGGCGACGCCCACGGCAACGCGCTGACCGAAGCGCTGGCGACCGACGCGCATCTGGGGCCGTTCCTGACCATCCCCGGCAAGGACAACGGCTTCGATATCGAGGGGCTGGCCGTCGCCGGCGACCGCGTTTTCGTCGGGCTGCGCGGCCCGGTGTTGCGCGGCTGGGCGCTGATTCTGGAACTGGCCCTGGAGGAACAGGACGCTTCCACCCTGACGCTGAAACCCATCGGGCCGGATGGCCAACCCTACCGCAAGCACTTTCTCGATTTGAGGGGCCTGGGCGTTCGGGACTTGTGCGTGCAAGGTTCCGATCTGCTGATTCTGGCGGGGCCGACCATGGCGCTGGCGGGGCCGATGACGATCTTTCGCTGGCCGGGTGGGGCTCGCCCACCCCAGGAATCGCTGATTTTCGACAAAGCGTTGCCGACCGTGTTGGAACTTTCTGGCGGCGCGGACCGGCAAGCGGATCACGACCAGGCGGAGGGTTTGACGCTGTTCGCCCCGAGCGGCGGCGAGGTTCGCCGGGTTCTGGTGGTCTACGACTCCACCGCCCGAAGCCGGCAGCGGGGAACCAGCGCCGTGGAGGCCGACCTTTTCGCGCTACCTTGATGCCCGCGCGTTCGATCGAAAAAATCCTGCCCTTTACTATTCCGCGAAGGGGGCTATTTTCTGGCGTGGGTGGGAAATAAGGCGCGATGAGGAACCGGTGCCTGGAGAGCACGCTCCAAGCTTCGATTTGCATAGGTATTGTCCAATATAGTCAGAGCGCCGGCCCACCGCCGTCATCCGCCGGCTCAAACAGGAGGGATCATGATCATGCCGCTTGCCGCCGATGTCCCGGACAACGTCGTTGAACCCTGGCGCGACAATTTGCGCGGCGAACTCGACGCGGAACTCGCCGGGCCCCGCCCCGCTTGGTGGTGGACGGGCCGATCGCCCCAGGGTTGCCCCGGCCGCCAGTCGGACGGCGTGCTCACCTCGCTGCCGTTGCCCAACCTGGCCGTCTGTACCCGCCAGCAGGCTCTGGATTACTTCGACAATAGTTGGACATTGACCGAGGTGTTGTTTTCCGGCCTCCAGGGCGAGGAAGCCTTTTTCCGCCCGCCCTACCATCATCTGCGCCACCCGATGATTTTCTACTACGGCCATCCGCCGGCGCTGTACATCAACAAGCTGTGGGTCGCCGGCTTGATCGAAAAGCCCCTGAATCCATATTTCGAGCGGCTGTTCGAAACCGGGGTGGACGAGATGCGTTGGGACGACCTGTCCAAGAACGAAATGCGCTGGCCCAGCATTCAGGAGGTCCACGCCTACCGCCAGCAGGTGTATCGCATCGTCCGCAACCTGATCGAAATCCATCCCAACCTGGGAGCCGGCCATGCGCCCATCACCCAGGATCATCCGCTGTGGGCGCTGTTCATGGGTTTCGAGCACGAGCGGATTCACCTGGAAACCTCCTCGGTGCTGATCCGCGAACTGCCGCTGAACCTGGTCCAGCGCCCGGCGGAATGGCCGTGTTTGCACCCGTCGGCCCAGCGGGCGGAACCCGCGTCCTTCCCGCCGCGCCCCGGCGTGGACTATCCGCCGAACGAATTCATCGCCGTACCCGGTCAGCCGGTGGCGCTCGGCAAGCCGGCCGACTGGCCCTCCTACGGCTGGGATAACGAATACGGTCGGCGCGAAACCGCCGTGCAAGCGTTCCAGGCCAGCCGCGCTCTGGTCAGCAACGGGGAATTCCATGAGTTCGTCGTCGCCGGCGGTTACCGCGAACCACGCTACTGGTCGGCCACCGGCTGGGAATGGCGGACGTTCCGCAATATCAAGTGGCCGACGTTCTGGGTTCCCGATGGTCCCGCCGGCCTGCACCGCTACCGGCTGCGCACCCTGTTTGAACTGATTGATATGCCCTGGGACTGGCCAGTAGATGTGAACTATCACGAAGCCCGGGCCTACTGCGCCTGGCGGACGGAACGGGATGGCCAACCCTATCGCCTGCCCAGCGAAGCCGAGCATCAGGCGTTGCGCGCCCGGCCACAGCGCGAGGCGGCGGCCCTCGGCGTCGAGGCCGATCCGGTGATGAATTTTGACGGCGCGACCCTGGCGCACGAGTGCGGCTGGAATTTCAATCTGGCCTGGAGTTCTTCGTGGCCAGTCAACGCCGGACGGGCGACCGAGGCCGGTTTTCACGATGTATTCGGCAACGTCTGGCAATGGCTGGAAGACCATTTCAACCCCCTGCCCGGCGCCAAAGTCCACCCGTATTACGACGATTTCAGCACGCCCTGCTACGACGGCCAGCATCAGATGATTCTGGGTGGTTCCTGGGTATCCACCGGCGACGAAGCGAGCCTCTGGTCGCGCTTCCATTTCCGGCCCCACTTTTTCCAGCACGCCGGATTCCGGCTGGTGCGCGGCGAAGGCGACGGCGGCGCGGTGCGGCTGGATCAGGCCGGATCGTCGAGTCAGGTCTACGAAGACCCGCAAATCCTGAACGAGTATCTGTTGCTGCACTACGGTTCAGCTCAGGACCAGATGCCCCATGCGTTCGGGCCGCGCGACGCAGTGGAATTCCCGGTGCGTTGCGCCCGCTGGCTGCTCAACGCCGCCCGCGAGTATGGTTCGGCGACCGACAAGGCGCTGGATGTGGGCTGCGCGGTGGGTCGGGCCAGTTTTGAGCTGGCGCGCGGCTATGACCAAGTCGTCGGCGTGGACCTCAGCCGGGCATTCATTGATGCGGCGGAAACCCTGCGCCGCGATGGCGAACTGCGCTATTTCCGCAAGGATGAAGGCGCGCTGGGCGTGACCGCGAACGCGATGGTGAACCCGGCGATTGATCGCAACCGAGTGAGCTTCCGTCAGGCCGACGCCAGTTCGCTGCCCGCCGAATTCGTGGACTTCGATGCGGTGTTGCTGGCCAATCTGCTGTGCCGGCTGCCCAGCCCCAAATCGCTGCTGGGGCGGCTGGGCGGTCCGCTGGGACTGGTGAAGCCCGGCGGCCTGCTGGCGCTGTTCTCGCCGTACAGTTGGCTGGAACAGTTCACGCCCCCGGAGGCGTGGCTGGGCGGTTACGAGCAGGAGGGCAAGCCGGTCCGAAGCGCGGCGGCGCTGAGCGAGTTCCTGCGCGCCGAAGGCTTCGAGTTGTTGCGCGAGGCGGACGAACCGCTGGTCATCCGCGAACATGCCCGCAAGTATCAGTACATCGTGACGCACGCCATGCTGTGGCGGCGGGTGGCATGATGGCCTGGAAAGTCCGATTCGGCTGGCTGGCTGGCGGCCTGCTGCTGGCGGGAACGGCGGTCGCCGTCGACCTGCCGGCCTGTCTGAACCGCGCCGCGGGCGAAACGACGCGCGCCGCCGTCATGAACACCCATCCGGCTGAGACGGAACTGTTGGCCCGGCTGGCCTATGCCGAAGGTCGCTCCACCGGCTTCCCCGACGATGCCCGCGTCTACCAGGGCATCGCCTGGGGAGTGATGAACCGGGTGCGGTTGGGCGAGATTTCCGCCGCCGCGCGCCGCCAGTATGGGAACGGGGTCGCCGGGGTGGTTTTCCAACCGCACCAGTTCAACCCGGCGGTCTCGCTCCGTTCGCCGTTCTCAAAGGACTTTCTCTGCCCGCAGGATGCTACCCGCTGGCGGCTGGCGGTAGACGCCGCTGGAGCAGCGTTGCGCGGCCAGGAGAATCCCTTGATTCAAACGCCGTGGGAGCAGCGCAATGGTCGGTCGCTGGTGGTCAATTTCTACTATCCCCAGTCTTCTCAGGCGCGCGGTCCGCTCGCACCTTGGGAGGGCAGCCGCGCCCTGCGTTTCATTGGCGATCCATCCGCCAGCAGCGGTCTTCCACCGGCGGAACGGATTCGCTTCTACCGGCTCGCTCAGCCGCCAGGCAATTCGTCGGCGCCCTGATTGAAGGGTCCCGTGCGTCGGCGCGGGACAACGCCAGGTTCTATACTGCGTGCTATCCCCTCCTGGCGTTACCGGGACCATCATTATGCGCACCGACTCCCTGCCCCTTCGACTCTTGTTCGTCGCGTTCTGCCTGCTGGCGCTGGGATTCGTCACAACCCCCGCCCGATCCGCCGAGCCAACGGTAACCGCCAGCGCGCTGGCGCGGGTTCCGCCAGCCCTGCAACCCTGGATCAGTTGGGTGCTGCGCGAACCGGCCGACTGGCGTTGCCCGGTGGATTACGCCGACCCCAAACAGCGCCGTTGCGTCTGGCCGACGACGCTGAGCCTGAATCTCGATGCCCGGGGCGGCGAGTTCAGCCAGCAGGCGCGCGCCGACGCCGAAGGCTGGCTGACCTTGCCCGGCGACCGCCGTTACTGGCCGCAGGGGGTGCGGCTGGACGAGTTGCTTGCGCCGGTGCTGGAACGGGACGGACGACCCGCGCTTAAGGTCCTCGCTGGCGATCATCGCATCACCGGCCGGTTTTTCTGGGGCGAACCGCCGGAAGCGATCCGCATTCCCACGAACGCCGCCCTGCTCGAGCTGCGGCTGGAAGGAAAACCGGTTCCACTGCCCCGATTGGAAGAGGACGGCGTTCTGTGGTTGCGCCAGCGCCCGGCGGCGGCGGCCCCGCAGGATCAGCTCGAAATCCAGGCATTCCGCTTGTTGACCGACGGCATTCCGTTCACGGTGACGACCCGGCTGGAACTCAGCGTCTCCGGCCAGGCGCGGGAGGAACTCCTGGGTCCCGTGTTGCCGCCGGACTTCCTGCCGCTGGCGCTGGACAGCCCGCTGCCGGCCCGCCTGGAGCCGGATGGCCGGCTGAGGGTGCAATTGCTGGCGGGCAGTTGGACGATCAGCCTGACCGCCCGCCAGCGCGGCCCGGTGGACGCACTCGCCCTGCCCGCCGCTGCGGGGAACTGGCCGGCCCAGGAAATCTGGAGCTTCCAGGCGCAAAACCGGCTCCGGGTGGTTCAGGTGGAAGGCGCGCCGGCGCTCGATCCAACACAAACCCGCCTGCCCGAGGAGTGGCGACAGTGGCCCGCCTATCTGCTGCAAGCGGGCGGAGAACTGCGCTTTTCCACCCGCCAGCGCGGCGCGGCCAGTCCCGCCCCGGAACGCCTGAGCCTGGAACGCACGCTCTGGCTCGACTTCGCCGGCAACGGCTACACCGCGCGGGATCGCTTGAGCGGCCATCTGGACGCGACCCGGCTGGACGCCGCGCCCGAACTGCGGCTGGGCCGGGTAGCGATCAACGGCGAAGATCAGTTCATCACCACCCAACCCGGTGCGGAAACGACCGGCGTGGAAGTCCGGCAATTGAACAAGCTGGAACTGCTGGCTGACAGCCGCCTGGAACCGGCCACGATCAGCGATCTGCCGGCGGTCGGCTGGCGGATTGCGCCGCAAAGCATCCAGACCACGCTCAATCTGCCGCCCGGCTGGCGGCTGCTGGCGGCAAGCGGGCCGGATAGCGCCGGCAACGCCTGGCTGTACGCCTGGAACCTGCTCGATCTGTTCCTGGTGCTGGTCATCGCCTTCGGCTTCGCCAAGCTGTGGGACTGGCGCTGGGGCGCGGTGGCGCTGGCCGGCGTGGGGCTGACCCTCCACGAACCCGACGCGCCGCTGTACGTGTGGCTCAACGTGCTGGCGGCCATCACCCTGCTGCGGGTGTTGCCGCCGGGGCGGTTGCTTGCGCTGGTCAACGCCTACCGCCGGCTGGCCCTGTTGACGCTGCTGGTCATCGGCGCACTGTTCGCCCTCCAGCAGGTGCGCGGTGCGCTTTACCCGCAACTGGAGCCGTTCGCGTTCGAGCCGTCGCTGATACTCCCGGCTGAAATTCAACCCAGCGCACCGCTGTCTGCGACGCTGGACGAAGGATCGAGCTACCAGCGCCCCCGGCTCCCGGCCAGCCCGGAGTCGTCGGGCAAGGGCGAGCGCCTGCAAAAGCTCCAGCAGCACTACGCACCGGACATCAAAGTGCAGACCGGTCCCGGCCTGCCCGATTGGCGTTGGCAGCATGCCACCCTGCGCTGGAGTGGCCCGGTCGCGGCTGACGAGCGGCTGCGGCTATGGCTGTTGCCGCCGTGGGGCACGCGCCTGCTGCTGCTGGCCGGACTGGGCCTGCTGCTGGCGCTGGGCGCGCGGGTGTTTGTCGCCGGGAACGGGGGCGGGGGAAAGTCAGACGCGGCGGAACCGGGCGAAATTTCGTCGCCGGCCACTGGCACCACTACGACGGCGCTGGCCGTGCTGCTACCCGGACTGCTGGCCGCGCTGCTGCTGGCCGCGCCGCTGCCGGTCCGCGCTGAATTGCCCTCCCCGGAACTGCTCCAGGAATTGCGCGCCCGGCTGACCGAACCACCGGATTGTCAACGCTGCGGCGATCTGGCGGCGCTGGCGCTGACCGTCAAGGGCGACGATCTGCGGTTGCGGCTGACCCTGCACGCTCAGGCGGACTCTGCCGTGCCGTTGCCGCTGCCCCACGAGGGGCTGATCGTGCGCAGCATCGAACTGGACGGACAGCCAGCCTTGCTGTTCCGCGATGCGGCCCGGTTGCTGTGGCTGCGGCTGCCGGCGGGCGCGCATGAGGCCATCGTCGTCGCCACCGCCCCGGAGACGGTTGCCACCCTGCAACTGCCGCTGCCGATGGCGCCGGGACGGGTCGAACTGGAGGCGGAGGGCTGGCGGGTGGAAGGTTATGTCGAGGGTCGCGCCGACCGACAACTGCAACTGACCCGCCAGCGTCCGACCGCCGCCGCGCCGCTCCAGGCCGGCGTCATGCCGCCGTTCGTGCAAGTCGAGCGGGAACTGGCGCTGGAGGTGGACTGGCGGGTGGAAACCCGGGTGCGGCGGCTGAGTCAGGCCGATTCGGCGGCGGTGGTGGAAATCCCGCTGCTGGCGGAGGAGCGCATCACCACGCCCGGCATTCGGGTGCGCGACGGTCGAGTGCTGCTCAACCTGCCCCCGGATCAGGCGGAAACCGGCTGGAGCGCGGCCCTGAACCGAACCGATGCCCTGACCCTGCGCGCGGCGGACAGTCCGGACTTCGTGGAAGTCTGGCGACTGCGCGCCGACCCGTTATGGCATGTCGAAACCGCCGGCATCCCACTGGTGCGGCGACTCGATGCCGAAGGGCAGTGGATGCCGGAATGGCGGCCCTGGCCAGGCGAGAGCATCATCCTGAACGTGCTCCGCCCGGAAGGCGCCCCCGGTGATACCGTGACCGTGGATCAGAGCCACCTGCGGCTGAATCCGGGCCGGCGGCGCAGCGAAGCCAGTCTGGAACTGACGCTGCGCGCCAGTCGCGGGGCCGAACGCATCGTGACCTTGCCGCCGGGCGCGACGCTGACCGGCACGCGGATCAACGAGGTTCCGCAACCGCTCCGGCAGCAGGGGCAACAAGTCATCTTGCCGCTGACTCCCGGCGTGCAAAAGGTGGTGCTGACCTGGCGCGAGGAGCAGGGTATCGCCGCCCGCTATTCGACGCCGCCGGTGGAGCTGGGCGGTCCCAGCGTCAACGCCCGCCTGAGCGTCCACCTGCCGCACGACCGCTGGCCGCTGTGGGTCAGTGGGCCGACGCTGGGACCCGCCGTGCTGTTCTGGGGCGTGCTGGTGGTGATTCTGGCCGGCGCGGTGGTTCTGGGCCGGTTTGCTGGAACGCCCCTCCGCGCCCATCACTGGTTCCTGCTCGGCGTTGGCCTGAGCCAGAGCCACATTCTGGCGACGCTGCTGGTCGCGGGCTGGCTGGTGCTGCTGGCGCGGCGCAGGACGCTGGCGACTGGAACGATTGGCAATTTCCGGTTCGACTTAGGGCAACTGGGGTTGGCGGCGCTAACGCTGGCGGCGCTGGCGGCGCTGCTCGCCGGCATCGAACGGGGGTTGCTGGGGACGCCGGAGATGCAGATCGCCGGCAACGGCTCCAGCGCCTATCAGCTCAACTGGTATCAGGACCGCAGCGCCGGCCCGCTGCCGACCGCGTGGGTGTTCTCCGCGCCGATCCTGCTCTATCGCGGTCTGATGCTGGCCTGGTCGCTGTGGCTGGCGTATGCCCTGCTGAAGTGGCTGGGCTGGGCTTGGCAATGCTTCAGCGCCGGCGGTCTGTGGCGGCCACTGCGCCGGCGCGGGAAGTCGAGCGGCGACGCGCTGCCCTGAATCAGCGGGTGGGCGACCATACCAGCGCACGGGTTGTTTAATTTTTAAAGATCATTAGCGGGAACGCGGGACAAACGCCACCTGTTGGCCGGCGCATTGATGCTACTGGGTCTCCACTTCGAACCCCACCACGGTGCGGGTTTCGCGGCTAAACTCGACCCCGATCAGGTGCAGTGGCGCGCCCTCGGCCCGATACTTCTCGGCATAGCCCCGGTCCTTGATCTGCTGCAACGCTCGCCCGTCCGGCGCCAGTTCGACGACCTTGAACTCGAACAGATAGATGTGATGGTTGAACCGCACCGTCATGTCGAGCCGGCCGTGGTTTGTCGCGTCTTCCAGGGTGAGGGGCAGGCCCAAAGCGGCGAAGTAGCTGTAGAACACGCTGGCGTAATAGCCTTCGTATCGGGCGATGGGGTTATTGCGATGCCAGTCGTGAGGAATGCTGGCGAAGAAGGCCTGAAACAGGGCCTGGAGTCCCATGCAGTCGGCGCGGGTTAGCAACTGGAGCAGGCGCAGGCGGTTCTCGAAGGCCCGCTGGCCATCGGCGCCATAGCCGATCAGCAGGGCGGCGTTGAGGCTGGTTTCCACCTCGCGATTGGGATACCCCAGCGTATACACCCAGTAGCCAAGCAAAGGCTCCTCGACCTGATGAATGGTGAGATAGCCGGTCTGGAACAGCAGGGCGTCGCTGTTGATCTGCTCCACGTCGAAGGTGGAGAGCAATTCCAGGCTGGTTTGCCGCCGCGCCAAGTCGGGGGTGAAAAATCCCCGCTGGGTGAGCAGGTCGACCAGGAAGGTCGGGGTGCCGGTTTCGAACCACCAAGGCCGGAACTGGCGTTCCTTGAACAGCAGCAGCAGATCGAAGGGGTTGTACACCGCCTCGCCGGTCCAGTTATAGCCGTTGTACCACGCCCGGATTTGCTCGCGGTCCAGTCCCTCCAACTCGGCGGCAAACACGGTATCGACATCCGCCTCGGTATAGCCGCAAATCGCGGAATACACCGCCGATACCGTGATGTCGCGCAAGTTGTTCAGCCCGGAAAACAGGCTGACCTTGCTGAATTTGGACACGCCGGTCAGGAAGGCGAAACGGATGTGGGCGTCGGAATCCTTGATCACCGAATAGAGATTGCGCAGCCCGTCGCGGATTTCGCGGGCGATCTCGGGCGCGGTCAGGTTGTCCAGGATCGGTTTGTCGTATTCGTCCACCAGGACGACCGCCCGTTCTCCGGTGGCGGCGTGGGCGTTACGGATCAACTCGCCGAAGCAACCGGCAATCGTCGGCTGCTCGCACCGGATACCCAGCGCCGCCTGATTGATGTCGAGCAGTTCGCGGATTTTCTGTTCCAACTCCGGACGACTCTTAAGCACCCCGCCGCCGAAGCTCAGCCGGAGGACCGGCGATGATTTTGACCAGTTCCAGCGGTCCTGGGCGTACAGCCCGCGAAACAGCGGCTCGTTCCCGGCGAACAACTCGGCCAGCGTGTCCAGAAACAGCGATTTGCCGAAGCGGCGGGGACGGGAGAGAAAATAGTATTTGCCTGTCTCGATCAGCTTGAGGGCAAAGGGGGTCTTGTCGACATAGTAGCAATCGTCTTCGCGAATCTCGCGGAAGGTCTGAATGCCGATGGGGAGTTTTTTGCGGGTCATGAGTGGGTAACCAGGCCGGTCGGGAGAGCGGGGGATGACGCCATTTTAGCGCCCGGCAAACAGCGACGGCGCGGGATCGCCATTCAATCCATGTCGTTCGGTCGTTCGGCGGCTGTGTCGTGTACCGCATAACTCAACCGCGACCCGCCAGGAAGACTCGCACGACTTGTTCGGTGACGGCGGCCAGATAGTCGTCGCCCGCCGCCAGCGCCTGTTTCAGGCTTACCGGTCCCGGACACAGGCTGAAGACCGCGCTGACGCCCAGCGCGTGCAACGATTCCAAACCGTCGCCGATGCCGCCGGCGATGGCGATGCAGGGCACGCCGCGCGCCCGGGCGCGTTCCGCCACCCCCGCCGGCGCCTTGCCGAAAGCGGTTTGCGCATCGATCCGGCCCTCGGCGGTGAGCACGAGATCCGCGCCGCACAAATGGTCGTTCAGCCCGACCAAGTCCAATACCACGTCCACGCCGCGCCGCAATTCCGCGCCGAGAAAAGCCCGCAATCCCGCTCCCAGGCCGCCCGCCGCGCCCGCGCCCGGCAAGCCGCGCACGTCCAGACCGAGGTCGCGTTCGATCACCGCCGCCAGGTTGGCCAGCCCATCGTCTAATTCCCGCACCTGCGCGGGCGTGGCGCCCTTCTGGGGACCATAGACCCAGGCCGCGCCGCGTTCGCCCAGCAGCGGATTGTCCACGTCGCAGATGGCTTCCACCCGGACCCCGGCCAGCCGTGGATCGAGGCCGCTCGGGTCGATGCGGCGAATCGCCGCCAGCGCGCCGCCCACCGGCTTCACCGGCGTACCATCGGCGTCCAGAAAACGCGCGCCCAGCGCCGTCGCCATGCCCACTCCGCCCTCGTTGGTGGCGCTGCCGCCGATGCCGACGATCAGGTGGGACGCCCCTAAATCCAGCGCCGCCGCGATCAGTTCGCCAACGCCGAGGGTAGTGGTCAGCGTGGGATCGAGCCGGTCCCGAGGCAACAGTGCGAGACCGCTGGCGGCGGCCATTTCGATGACCGCCAACTGGCGCGTGGGGACGTGGCGGAACGAGGCTTGCGTGGGGTCGCCGTGCGGGCCGGTGACGGTTGCCGTCCGGGTTTCGCCACGCAGGGCGTCGGCCAACACTTCGGCCAGCCCATCGCCGCCGTCGGCCACCGGCGCGAGCGCGATCTCGGCCGTCGGGCAAGCTCGAACCACGCCGCGCGCCATCGCATCTGCCGCCCTGGCGGCAGTCAGGCAACCCTTCAACGCATTGGGGGCGAGCACGACTTTCATGACGGTTCCACGAATCGGGTTCTGCGACGATGCCTCGGTTGTGCGCGGGAGCGAACTTGCCCGTGATCGCCAACCCTTGTCGCGGGCAAGCGCGCTTCCGAGATCAACAGGTCAAGGCTTTGTACAGCATCTAGTTCAGATCGGTATCCCGGAAATAGCGGGCGCCCCAATCGGTCTGTGCCGACACTCCCTTTTCGTTCAGCTTGTAAACCTTGATGCTGGGATCGCGGGAGGCGTCGGCCAGCGAGCCAGTCGCCATAAACTGGCCCAGGCGGCGGGGATCGCCGAACACCAGCACCTGCCAGTACGGACTCACCGAGACGCCGGGACCAAGGTCGGTCCGGGCCAGCCGCATGTAGGCGATCCTGCCGCTTTTCTTTTCCAAAACCATGCCGCGTCCGTGCGTCTCGGCCAGTACGGCGTTTAAGCCATTGATCTCGAATACCCCATAACCGGCGGCCTGTTCGATCTCGATCCGGGCGAGCGGCTTGAGTTTGTAAAGCTGGTTCAAGGTTTGGGTGCGAACCTTGAGAATGGCCTGTCGCTGTTCCTGCCGGGCTTTCTCGCTCAACTTGCCGACCGGTGGCGTAAGGTTGGCCGGTTTGGTTTTGGCCGAGTCGCTGGCGCACCCGGCCAACAGCGCCGCCAGCAGCAGGCCACCAACGGCCAAGGCGACGCGACGCCATAAGGATGGATTCGCGCGCGGTGGGTGGGCGGGGACAATGGATTCAATCATCGTCGGCGGATTGCAGGTAAACCGTCACGTCGTAGAGGTCGCGTGGGTACAACTCCCGCGCCTTCTGGTAGGCTTCGTTCTCGTCGCTGGCCGCCACCGTATCCGCGACGGTCGGGCCGCTGGCCAACGGCGTGGCGTAAACCAGGTACAGCGTCGGCTGGCGTTTGGTCGGGTATTCTCCGCGCATCGATTCACCTCCGTCGCGGTTGGCGCCCATCCCTGAAGCAAGTTGAACTGATGCTATAGTATGCGCGGCCCTGCAACCATGGCCAAAACGGTTGGGCGGGGCTTGGCGGGTTGTCGATCCAGCACCGGGCGTTGTTCCCGAGCGCTTGGGCGTCCTCTCTTGGATGCTGGGAAGGTCAATCATTTGCCACGTCGGCGCGCTGATTCGGGTTTGCCGCCGCCCCGTGCTGGCCGTGGCGGCCGGTTCTTGGCTTCGTTGCTGAAGCGAAACCGTCCGGCCAGTACGCAACCTTTCATGCCGGGATCGCAGGGCCGATCCGGAACGTGCTGGCACACCTCGTTAAGTTCGTGCGGACAACCCCAACCACCGGCCATGTCGTCACCTCTGGAACAGCCATTTCGCCGGGTGCGCGCCCGGAGCCTGGATTCATGATGAAGGATGATAGCGAAGAATCGGCGGTTGGCGCCATCGCGGGCGGACCCGCCGCCGACCGACAGGTGCTGTTTCAGAATCGTTTCACCCGGCGGCCATCGCCGACGCACGGAGCTTTAATCGTTTTGAGGATTCCGTCTTGGACCGCTTTTTCATCTTCTTGATCGCCGGATGGTCCGGGTTTTTCGTGATGGCCATCGAGCTGTTGAGCGGGCGAATTCTCGCCCCGAACTTCGGCAACAGCATCCATGTCTGGGGCGGGGTGATCACGGTCTTCATGTTGGCGCTGGCGCTCGGCTATCTCCTGGGCGGCCGATGGTCGTTGTACGACCCGAGTTTGCGCCGGCTGGCGCTCATCCTGATCGCCGGAGCGGCGGCCGCGATTCCGGTCATGCTCCTGGGTGATCCAGTCCTCGACTGGGTCTTTGACCTGATCCAGGATCCCCGCTACGGTTCCCTCCTGTCGGCAACGCTGTTGTTCTTTATCCCAACCACCCTGGCGGGTATGGTCTCTCCCTACGCCGTCCGCCTCCTGGTAGACCAGTCCCAACTCAGTGGCCATCTCGCGGGACTGCTTTATTTTTGCTCAACGTTTGGCAGCGCGGCGGGAACGCTCCTGACATCGTTCTATCTCGTTTTGTATTTTGAGATCAATCAGATTTTGACTGGCCTCATCGGTATTTCCCTGCTCCTCGGCTTGTTGACAATTTTCCCCGGAAATTCCAAAAATGCGTCAAGGCAATCGGTTTAAGACACTGCTCGCTCTCCTTGCTTCATTCATGACGACGCCCTCCACCGCAATGAACATCATTCACACCGAAAAGTCGCTTTACCGCAATATCCTCGTTTATGAAGAGGACGAGCAGAGATGCATGAGCTTCACTCGCCATAATCGGACAGCCCGACAAAGCTGCCAGTCCCTGGATGAGCCCGATCAGTTCGTGTTCAGTTATACCAAAATGATGATGGGCGCGCTGTATCTGAATCCCCACCCCAGGAACATCCTGATCGTTGGGCTGGGAGGCGGCGTATTGCCGACGGCGCTGTCCCGGATGTTTCCCGATGCCGGGATCGACGTCGTCGAAATCGATCCGGCCGTCGTCAAGGTCGCCCGGCAATTCTTTGGTTTTAATCCGAATCCGAATGTTCGGGTCTTCGAGGAGGATGGGCGCGTTTTCGTAAAGCGCGCGGGCAAGTCCAGTCAACGCTACGAACTGATCATGCTGGACGCCTTCGATCACGAATACATACCGGAGCATCTGCTGACTCGGGAATTTTTGCTCGAAGTCAAGACTCTGTTGACCGCTGATGGCGTTTTGGCGGCCAATACCTTCTCCAGTAGTCGTCTCTACCACCACGAATCGACGACCTATCAATCGGTGTTTGGCCTTTTCTACAATCTCAGGGTCGAGCTGAAAAATCGCGTCGTTCTGGCCAAAATGGATGGATTACCACTCCGTGATGCGATCGAGCGAAACGCGAATTTGCTGGAGGAGAAATTGAAATTGCTTGGTTTTGGTGGCGACTGGCTCATGCCGCTGTTTTCGACCGACCGCGACTGGAATCCCGATGCGCGCGTTTTGACGGATCAGTATTCTCCCTCGAATTTGCTGAATTCGGCTTTTTAGGCACCGCCTTGACGAAATAGTCAAGGAGAAGTTGGGCGTAACCCGTCGATCACCATTCCGTCACGGTTCAATCCTTACCTTATTCCCGCATCATCATGTCCACGACCGACAACCGTCAATTACGCCAATCCCTGCTCGATACCTACGAAGCGCTACCTCCGCTCGAACAAGTGGTCGTGCAACTGCTGTCGGTGATCTACGAGGAAGTGGGGAAAACCGCGCTCGCCGATTGCGCGCGCCGCTGCGACGCGCCACAGATCAAAACCAAGGGTTTTCCGCAACCGGGTCTGATGCCGCTGCTGGAGCGGTTGGTCAGCAGCAAACTGGTGATCCAGGCCAACAACCAGTGGCTTTGCCATCGCCTGATCGTCGAGGACATGACGCGCCGGGCGGTGCGGGAAGGCCGCTTCGAGAGCATGGCCAAGGCCGTGCAGGAAGTGATCAGGAACACCGGCTGGAGCGATTCGTATTTCCGCAGCTATCGGCAGGCGCTGGCCGGGTTGCGCATCGCCTTTTACCGGGGCGACGTGAAGCGCATGCAACGCATTCTGGAGGTTTGCGCCAGGAACTACCCGGCTGACCTGGCGCAATATCCGCCGTGGCTGCTGATCTTCAACAACCCCTTCGACGCCGACAACCTGCGCGCGTTGCCGGACGATCTGCTGGGCGAGGCGCTGGCCGCCATTTTTGCGGCGGCGGCGCGGCATTTCGAGCCGGCGGACGAACTCATCGCTTTCGGAGAGAGCCTGCTGGCCGAGAACCGCTGCGCCGATGCGCTGCGCTATTACCTGGCCGAACAGGCGCTGCTGCACGGCGAGCCGGCGAAAGCCCGGCAATACTTGGGAGCGCATGACACTGACTACAGCGAAGCCCTGCGCGGCTGGCTGGCGTTCCTGGATGGTAACGATGAGCAGGCCATTCAGCATTACGAGGCCGCGCTGAAGCTGCTGCGCAAGCGCACCGGCAAGCGCAAGATTTTCTTCGATCACTTGGCCGGGGTATTTTTCATTCTGGCGCTGCTGGCCAGCAATACCCCCGCCCGCCTGCGCCAGGCGCTGGACATGATGGCGCCCGTGTTCGACAAGGGCGCGCGCTATGCCTATCCCGGCATCTATCGGCATCTGTGGCAGGTGGTGGAAGTCCAGCAGGGCCAACTTCAGAAAATCGCCGCCCCGGACCTGAGCGCCCCGCTGCCGGCGCTCAACCGCTTTTTCCAACTGCTGGTGCTGTTCTGGCTCAAAGCCGCTGATCTCCAGGCTTTGCGCGGTCTGGCGACGATCCTGGTAGGTACGGCCCAGGAGAACGGCTACCACTGGTTCGCGGTGGAACTGACCGAACTGGTGCGGCGCCTGGTCGGCCCGACCTACAATTCCCCTGAACCCTCCACCCTCTCCCACAAAGGGGAGGAGGAGCTGGACGGCGGGCGCCGTCTCGTCCGCCTGTTCCAGCTTAAGGAGCCTTGGGAACACGCCCTGAACGCGCTGCTGGAACTGACCCAGCCCGGCGCGGAGCCGACAACAGCGCCAGCAAACCGGCTGGTGTGGTGGATCAGTTGGCACAAGAGCGGGAGTTGCACGATCAGCCCGCGCGAGCAGAAGCGCGATGCCCGGGGCCAATGGACCCAGGGCCGGGCAGTGGCGCTGAAACGGCTGCACCACGCGGAAAAACTGGAATTTCTCACCCCCCAGGACCGCGAAATCTGCTCCGCCGTGCGCGAGGACCACAGCGGTTACTACGGCCAGACCAGCTACGAAATCGACCCCGCCCGGGCGCTGCCGCTGCTGGTGGGTCATCCACTGGTCTTCTGGGAGGATACGCCGGGCGTGCGGGTGGATCTGGTCAAGGGCGAGCCGGAACTGCTGATTACCCCGCAGGGTTCGCAGTGGCG
>WBUJ01000254.1 GCA_008933795.1 Candidatus Contendibacter sp.
CCGCACCGGCCACCGGCACAATCTTGTAAAAACCGCCTTCGCGCACCAGCGCCGCTTGGTTCATCCGCAGCAAGGTCTCCAGCGTGGGCAACAATCGATCTCGCGCCAACGGTCGGCTGGTCTGCACCGTGATCTCGCCCTGCACCTGGGGATCGACCGTGTAATTTTCCTTGAGCGTATCGAAAATGATCTTGACCACATCGCGAATATCGGCGCCATCGAAATTGAGGGTCACCTCGCCGGGCGCGGTTCGGGGCGCGGGCGTCGGCTTGGTCGCAGCCTTCTTGTCGATGAAATTGCCGGTGCCCGGAAAAATCATCGGAGCCTTGGGCGCCGGAGTCAGGTCCATGCCAGCCCTCGTCGATTCTGGCGAAGGCAGCGGTTTTGCGGTCAATCGCGGCGATCCACCAGGCAGCGGAACATCCGGGGCGCCCTGGTCGGGCGGCGTGGCCGCGCACGCGCTCAGCAGCAGCACGGCCAGCAATACGCCGGTTGGGCAAGGAAAGCATCTTTTGCTCATGATATGGATCAGCCTTTGACATTCTATTGCGGCGGCGCGGGAGCACCCGGCGGCGTCAACGCGTCGGGTTGTGGCGCAACCGGCATACCCCCCGGTCCAATCGGCGCGCTGGCGGGTGGCGCCGGCGCCTGGGTTGGTGGGACTACGTTCTGCTGCCCCGGTTGTTGGGCATCCGCTCGTCGCGCGCGCGGCTTGCCGGGCTTGCGAGGCCGCGTCAACGGCAGCTCCTGGGTCGTCTCGCCCTTGCGCAATACGACCCGATCCGGCAAAACTGCGTCCAGGCGCCATTCCCCGATCATTTCTCCTACCCCGACCCGCGCCGTCTTGGCGTTCGGTGCTTCCGGCCGCAGCAGGGCTGCCTGGGTTCCAGGCATGATCATCACTCCGAACAGCATGAATTTCTGCTCGGGTCCCGTTGGCGGCTTTTCCGGTGGCGTCTCATCGGGCGGAGGCGGCGGTTCGGGCCGACGCTCGGCGATAAACAACGGGCGAATCGCCACCTCGCTGTACTGACCCGGCGGCGACAAACCAAACGGTTCCAGCGACGGCGCCGCCGGCAATTCCGGGGGCGGCGCCGCGCGAACGGCCGGCGGTTGCGGCGGATGCCCGATCCGCCAAAGCAAGGTCAGGGCCGCCAGCCCGCCCAGCGCCAGCCACAACAGCAAACCGACCGTCTTGGCGGGCATCTAGCCACCCTCTTTGCGCAGGTAACCCGAGACCTCGAACTGCGCGTTCAATTGTATCCGGGTATAGGTTGCGTAGCGGCCGTTGGGCAGGCGCGGGCGATTCATCCGCGCCGATACTTCCAGATTATCCACGAACAGCAAGGGGGTCTGCGATTCGAGATCGTACAACACCTTTTGCAAACCGCCGACGTCGCCGTTCATCACCGCGCCGATCGTGACTTTCACCGCGCCGGCTTCCTCGACGGGCGGCAGAGCCTGAATGCTTTGCAGGGTTCCGCCGGCGGCCTCGATCAGGGCCTTGAGCCGCTGTTGCAATTCGGCGGCCGCTAACGCCGGGACGGATTGCGGTAAATATTGGGCGGTCACGTTGCGATCTTGCTGAACCTTGGCGATCAACTGCCGTACCGGCTCCTGGGTCGTGGCGATCCGCTCCAGTTGCGCCAACCGTTCCTGCTGTTGTTCCAGCGAGTCTCGGTAATAGCGATAACGGCCGACCAGCGCCTGATCCACCACCAGAACCAGCGCGCCGCCCACGAGCAGCAACAGCAACAAGGCCGCCAGGCGATGGCCCCGACTCGATCCAGTCATGGTGTCCATCACGGCTCTCGTCCGATGCGGGCGTTCAGCACGAAGCGCTCCTTGCCAGTTCGAGGATCGGTCGTCACTGGCGAGGTAAAACCCGCACCGTTGAACCAGTTTGAGGCTTCCACGATCCCGACCAGCGCCGACGCCTTTCCCGACTGACCGATGAGTTGCACGCTATCTCCCTTGATCTGCAACCGCTCCAACCAAGTATCGTCGGGCAGAATCACGGTCAACTCCCGCAGCAGATCCACCCGGGCGGGAACGGACTGTTTCTTTCGAGCCAACATCCGGGAGGATTCCAAGGTCTTGTCGAGTTGATCGCGCAAGGCCAACGCCTGATGCGCCGTCTTTTGGGCTTGATCAACCCTGGCTATTGCTTCGAGCACCAGCGCGCGCTGCTGCCAGATAGGCAGCGCCACGGCCGCCAAGACCAGCATCAGACTAACGACGACCACGGCCGCGCGCCAGCGCCGGTCCCAAAGTCCGCGATGGGGACGTTGCTCCGGCGGCAGCAAATTGAGGTGGGGACGATCACCCGCCACCTCCAGCGCATCCGGCGGCAAGCCCTGTTGCCGCAAATGGGCCAGCACCGGCTCCACGGCGGTGCGCGGCAGGACGGTGAGTTCGACCCGCAGGCGACGCGATTCGGGCTGGCGCTCCAATACGGCCGCGTCGTAATAAACCTGGGCGGCGGCAAACGGCGTCAGCCGGTCCATCTCGAACCCCGCCACTTGGCGCAGGTTCTTCTCGGCAACCAAAGGCAGGGTGAGCACGCGCGTCAGCGCCTGGCTGGCGGGAACGCGCAGCACCCACTGCCGGGGACGCTCGGTTCGAAACCAGTCCGCTATCGCCTTCCAGTCGGGCGCCGACCGATCCAGCCGTTCCAACTCCTGGGTACGACCAGCTTCCTCGCGCGCCAGCACGCAGGCATCGTCCTCCACCGCAAGCACCAGTCGCCGCGCCGACCCCGCCAGCCAACGGCGAACGCCAACGGGCAACCACGCCAGCAAACCTTCCCGCCACCAGCGCCAAGCCGCGCTCCAGTTCAAGCGCGGATTGATTTTCAAAACCTGCGAAAGCGATAACACCAGCGACAAACACTCCAGTTAAAAACCCCTACCATCCCCGAGAATGGAAAACGATTCCGCTTTACCGCCCCTCGCGCCAAGCCAGCAGCCGCGGACCTCGCCCAGCAAACG
>WBUJ01000074.1 GCA_008933795.1 Candidatus Contendibacter sp.
GTAATGGGCTAGCGGGTTGTCAGGATTGCCAAACTGGTCCAGCACCCGGCCCCTCCCCTCCCGCTCCAGCCGCGCGGCCAGATCGCGAGCGCCCTCCATGCCTGCCTCCTTATCGACCAGAATCAGCTCGGCGCCGTAGGCTCGCATCGCGGCGCGGCGTTCGGCGCTCTGGTTTTCCGGCATGATCAACGTCAGGCGGTAGCCTTTGATCGCCGCGATCATCGCCAGTGCGATGCCGGTATTGCCGCTGGTGGCCTCGATTAGCCAATCACCAGGGCGGATATCGCCGCGCGCCTCCGCCCCCTGGATCATGCTCAGCGCTGGCCGGTCCTTGACCGAACCGGCCGGGTTGTTGCCCTCCAGCTTGCCGAAAATCAGATTGTGCGTATCGCCCGGCAGGCGTTGCAACCGCGCCAACGGGGTGTTGCCGACAAAGGCTTCAAGCGTGGGATAATGGGAATGCGGCATGATGATGTCCAAACGGTCCTCGGGAATCGCAGCCTTCGGGGATTTGCCAAAACCGCGAAGCGTGCTAAATAGCGTTCGGCGGATTATAACCGCTGCTCACCTTGGAACCGCGCCCGCGTCCTGCCGTTCAACCGCCAACGTCACCGGCCGACCACCGCCCCCGACCATCCTTCATGCTCCGTTCCAGCCCGCGTCCCGCGTTCATCTGGCTACTGTTCTGCATCTTGGCCTTCGTCGCCGGGCCACTGCGGGGGCAGGAAGACGCCGCGCCGCTCACCGCCACGGAAACCCGCGAAAACGGCAAGCTCACCGTGACGGTCGGTGGCGTGGACGGGCCGGTGCGCGACAACGTGCTGGCCCTGCTGGAACTCAACCGCTTCGCCGATCAGACCGCGCCCGAGGAAACCCGCTTGCGCTGGCTGCACGGCAGGGCCGAAACCCAGATCCGCGAGGCGCTACAACCCTTCGGCTACTACGAACCCACCGTCGAGTCCACCCTGAACCGCATCCCCAACGGCTGGGAAGCACGCTACCAGATTCAGCCCGGCCGCGTGCTGCGCATCGCCACGCTGGACGTGCGAATCCTCGGCGAAGGCCGACAGGACTCGGCCTTCCAGCAAGCGCTGGCCAACGCGCCGCTCGCGCGGGGTCAAGTCCTCGATCAGCCCAAGTACGAGCAGTTCAAGCAGGCGCTGGAAACGCTGGCCACCGAGCGCGGTTATTTCGACGCCCGCTTCACCGAGCGCGTCATCGAGGTCAACCTGCAAGCCTATGAAGCCGCGATCCGGTTGCATTACGACACCGGCCCGCGCTACCGCTTCGGCGCCATCACCTTCGAGCAGGACTTTCTGTCCTCCAAACTGCTGAACCGCTATCCTCACTTCAAACCCGGCGATCCCTACAACAGCAACGACTTGCTGAAACTGCAAGGCGATCTCAACAGCAGCCCCTATTTCAGCCAAATTCAGGTCAACGCGCCGCCCGACGCCGCCACCGACGCCGTCCCGGTCAACGTGGAGTTGGAGCCCAACAAGAAACACAAGTACAGCGCTGGCGCCGGTTACGGCACCGACACCGGAGCGCGGGTCAAACTGAAGGCCGAGCAGCGCTGGCTCAACCGCCGGGGACACCACGCCGAGGAAGAACTGCTCTGGTCGCCGATCAAGGCGTTCCTCGGCGGCAAGTACTACATTCCTGGCGAGGACCCCACCACCGACGCCTACACCCTGACCGCCGGCTACTCCCAGCAGAACTACAACCAGCAGGATTACGAACAGTACCTCATCGGCGGCGGCTGGCAACGGCAGGACGGCAAGTGGTTGAAAAATTACAATCTGAGCTACCAATACGAGGACTTCAGCGTCGGCAACCAGCCCCGAACCAGCGCGCTGCTGCTGATTCCCAGCCTGAACTGGACCTGGATCGACGCCGACGATCGCCTGTATCCCACCCGCGGCCTGCTGTTCGGCCTCGGATTGCGCGGCGCTTCGACGGCGCTGCTCTCCGATCTCGACTTCGTGCAAGGCACGCTGCAACTGAAAGGCGTGTACGCCTTGAACGATGCTAGCCGGATCATCGCCCGCGCCGACGCCGGCGCCACCGTGATCAGTCAGGGTTTCGAGAACTTGCCGACCTCCCTGCGCTTTTTTACCGGCGGCGACGCCAGCGTGCGCGGCTACGCCTACAACAGCATCGGTCCCACCGACGACGAGGGCACGGTCATTGGCGGCAAAAATCTGTTGGTGGGTAGCGTGGAATACGAGCACCGGGTCTGGGACGGCTGGAGCCTCGCTGCCTTCGTCGATAGCGGCGACGCCTTCGATGGCGCAACGCCCGAAATGAAGACCGGCGTCGGGTTCGGACTCCGCTGGCGCTCGCCGGTCGGGCCGGTACGGCTGGACTTCGCCTCCGGGCTGGATCGCCCGCCGGGCGATGCGTTCCGTTTCTCTTTCAGCATCGGACCCGATCTGTGAACCTGCCGCGCGCCGCGCGCCGCCTGCTGCTCTGGCTGTTCTCGCTGCTCCTGCTCCTGCTGCTGCTGATCGTGCTGACGGGTGGAATCACCGTTTCCACCGAACCCGGACTCAAGGGTCTTCTGACGCTGGCCGGGCGGGTATTGCCGGGACAATTGAGTTACGGCCAGGTCAGCGGCCGGCTGCTGGGACCGCTGCGGGTCGAGCAACTCCATTACGAGGATGGCCTATTGAAGGTGGCGCTCGCCAGTGGCGAACTCGACTGGCAGCCCGCGGATTTGCTCGATGGGACGTTGAACCTCAGCCGGCTGCGCTTCAACGGCCTGGAAGTGCAATTGCCGCCCGGCGATAGCGCTCCATCATCGCCCGAGCCGCTGGTTTTACCCGATATCCACCTGCCGTTGGCCACCGTCGTCGATCTGCAGGGCCGCGCCATCCGCATCCTGCCGGCCGGGGCCGCGCCCATCCAGGTGGATGCCGTCCACCTCAAGGTTCGCACCGAGGCCGATGGCCTCGGCATCGAGGTGCTGGAAGCACGGTCGCCGTTGGGCGCGGTTCATCTGAGCGGACGACTGAATCCCACCGGCGGTTACCCGCTCCAGGTCCGGCTCGACTGGCGACTGATCACCTCGGATTACGGGACGCTCGTCGGTCAAGGCGAAATCCAGGGCGAGTTGCGCGACCGGCTGCAACTGACTCAAAACATCACCGGCGCGGCCACGCTGGATCTGAGCGGCGAAATCCGCCAGCCGCTGGACCCGGAACCCGCTTGGTCGGCCCAAGTCAAGTTGAACGTGGCGGACCTCAAGCCCTTTGTCCCGGAACTGACCGGCAAGCCATTGACCGCACGGATCGACGCCAAGGGCGTGCTGGCCCGGTTCGAGGGCCGGGGCGAAATCACCGCCACCCTGCCAGAACTCGGTCCCGCCACCCTGAAATTCACCGCCGCCGGCGATGATCGGGCGCTGAAACTGGACGAGTTGCGGCTGACCGCCGCCGACCGGCCACTGGCGCTCGACGCCAAGGGCGACCTGCAATTCACCGATCTGCGCTTCAACGCTTCCGGCCAATGGCGATCCCTGATCTGGCCGCTGACCGGTCCGGCGCAGGTGGAAAGCGCGCAGGGCGAATTCACTACCGAAGGCACGCCCAAGGATTACCGGTTCCAGCTTGCCGCCGACCTGCAAGGCCCGGACGTTCCCAAGGGCCGCTGGACGCTGACCGGCCAGGGTTCCGACCAAGCCGTGCGCGAGGTCAAGCTGAACGGCCAGACGCTGGAGGGAACGGTCCAGGGCAACGCCAACGTCGCCTGGCTGCCCGCCGTGCGCTGGCAAACCGAACTGAGCGGCGCGGAACTCAATCCCGGCGCGCACTGGAAAGACGTGCCCGGCAAGCTGAATCTACGGCTCAAAAGCGACGGCAGCCTGGAAAACGCGGGACTGCGCGCCAATCTCCTGCTGGAAGAACTAGCCGGCACGCTGAGCGGGCAGGCGGTGCGCGGCAACGCCGACATCGCGGTTCAAGACCAAAATCTGACCATCAAAACCCTGAAGATAAGCGCCGGCGACGCCCGGCTGGAAGCGGACGGGTCGCTGGCGCAGCGCTGGGATTTGCGCTGGAAACTGGACGCGCCGCAACTGAAATCCCTGATTCCCGGTCTGAGCGGAACCGTCGCCAGCAACGGCAATCTGAGCGGTCCCCGCGACCAGCCGGCGGTGGCGGCCAACTTCACGGTGCAAAACCTGCGGCAGGGCGACACGCAAATTCAGAAATTGCGCGGCGAAGCCAACGTGGACATCGGCAGCGCCAGTCGCTCCCAAGTGAAAGTCAGCGGCGACGGGCTGACGCTGGGCGGTCAGAACTGGAAATCGTTCACCCTCGACGGCGGCGGCACGCCTGCCGCGCACGATCTCAAGGCGGAACTGGCCGGTGAGCCGGGCCGCTTCCTGTTGGCGCTCAGTGGCAGCCTGCAAACCCAGGCCTTGCTCTGGCAGGGCCGCGTCACCCAACTGAGCGCACGGGATACCGTCGCCGGGACCTGGAGCCTGGATAAACCGACCCTGGTGCGTGCTTCGGCCAAGGCTGTCAGTCTCGACGCCGCCTGCCTGAGCAGCACGCCCACCCGGCTGTGCCTGCAAGGCCAGTGGAACCAATCCGGCGATTTCAATGGCCGGGTGCAACTCAGCAACCTCGCCCCGGAACGGTTCAAACGCTTTTTTCCCGAAGGGATGACGCTCGCCACCCGCGTCGGCGGCGAAGCTGCCGCCAGCGGCAAAATCGGCGGCGCGCTCCAGGGCAAGGCGAACCTGAACATCGCTCCCGGCAATCTGAGCATGGAGGTCAACGGCCAGCCGGTTCGCTTCACCCTCAACGGCGGCAACTTGCAACTCGAAACCAACGGCCGCACCGCTAGCGGTCAGGCGCGGCTGGGCTTGGCGCAAACGGGACAATTGCAGGCCAGCCTGCAAGCGCAGGACCCGTTCGGCGCGGCCCGGCTAAACGGCAAACTCAACGCGGCCATCACCGATCTGAAGGTGGTCTCCGCGTTCGCGCCGCAATTGCAAAACGTCTCGGGACAACTGCGGGCGGATGTCAACGTCGCCGGAACGGTTTCCAAGCTGGCGCTGCGCGGCGACATCCGCCTGGAGAACGCCAGCGCCAGCATTCCCGAAGCCGGGATCAAGCTGGAAAACCTCCAATTCATCGCCGCCAGCGACGGTCAGGGACCGCTGCGACTCTCCGGCTCGGTTCGCTCCGCGCCCGGTCAATTGCAACTCAGCGGGACCGTCGATCCCCTGAAGCCGCAACTGAACCTGACGGTTCGGGGCGAGAATTTCCAGGCGCTCAAAACCACCGATCTGCAAATCCAGCTCAGTCCCGACCTCACGCTTGACGTGACCCGGCAACAGGCCCGGATCGACGGGACGGTGACCATCCCGAAGGCTTGGCTGCGGCCCGGCGGCGAACGCCCGGGTGCGGTCAAGGCGTCCGACGATGTCGTCGTCGTCAACGGTCCCAACGGCGATGCTCCGCCCAAACCCAAGGGATTGGAAATTTTCGCCAGGGTCCGGGTGATTCTGGGCAATGACGTGCAAGTGGAAACGCCCGCCTTCAAGGGCAAGCTCAAGGGCAACCTGCTGGTGGAGGAAACCCCGCAACTGGCCCCGCGCGGTAGCGGCAGCATCGAAGTCGAGGCCGGCAACTATCGGATCTACGGCGAGGAGATTCAGATTCAACGCGGGCAATTGCTGTTCAGCAGCAGTCCGCTCGACAATCCGGGCCTGGATTTGCGGGTGGTGCGGCAGTCGTCGGAAACTTCCTTTACCGGCGCCTCGACCACCGCCGGCGCGCAAATCCGGGGGACGCTGAAAAATCCCAAAATGACGTTGTTCTCGGACCCGAAGATGCCCGACTCCAGCATTCTGTCTTATCTGGTGCTGGGCCGGGCGCCGCAAAGCGGCGGCGAGTCCGCGCTGCTGTTCAAGGCCGCCAGCGCCATGGGGCTCGGCGACGGCGCGCTCACCAAAAGCCTGGGCGATGCGTTCGGCCTGGATTCCCTGCAACTGGGATCGTCCGGCGACAGCGGCAAAGGAACCTCGCTGATGCTCGGCAAATATCTAACGCCGGACCTGTACGTTGGCTACGGCGTCGGGCTGCTCGACGCCGTCAACACCTTCAACGTCAAATATCGGTTAAGCAAACGGCTGATGTTCGAGTCTAACAGCAGTGCCATTGGAACCGGCGCCGATCTGATCTATACCATCGAGCGTTGATCGAGAGTGGCGAACAGTGAGTGAAGAGACCTCCGCTCGCGCCACCCTTCCCTCTCCCTCCATCCCTACTTCACCAGCGAGGCTGACCCTCATGATCGAAACACTTGGATATGCTGCTCAAAGCGCAACCACTCCGTTGAACCCGTTCTCGTTCGAGCGGCGCGAGCCGGGGCCGCGCGACGTGCAAATCGAGATTCTCTATTGCGGCGTGTGTCACTCCGATCTGCATACCGTCCGCAACGAATGGCAAGGCACCGTCTATCCGGTTATCCCCGGCCACGAGATCGTCGGTCGAGTCACCCAGGTGGGCGGCGAGGTCGCGACCTTCAAGGCCGGCGATCTGGCCGCGGTCGGTTGCATGGTCGATTCCTGCGGAACCTGCCCCGACTGTCAGGAAGGCCTGGAGCAGTATTGTCGGAACGAGATCGTCTTTACCTACAACAGTCACGACCGGCATACCGGGAAAATGACCTATGGCGGATATTCCAACCGGATCGTGGTCGACGAACGGTTCGTGCTGCGGATATCGGACCGGCTCGATCCGGCCGCCGCCGCGCCGCTGCTGTGCGCCGGCATCACCACCTACTCACCGCTGCGACAATGGAAGGTCAGTCCAGGCCAGAAGGTCGGCGTCGTCGGTCTGGGCGGCCTGGGCCACATGGCGGTGAAGTTCGCTCATGCCTTCGGCGCGCATGTGGTGCTGTTCACCACCTCGCCGGGCAAGACGGCGGACGCCCGGCGGCTGGGCGCCAGCGAGGTGGTGGTGTCGAAAAACCCCGAGGAGATGAAGCCGCACGTCGGCAGTTTTGATTTCATTCTCAACACGGTGGCCGCGCCGCACAATCTGGACGCCTACCTCGACCTGCTCAAGCGCGACGGGACGATGTGTCTGGTCGGGGCGCCGGATCAACCCCACCCCGCGCCGAACGTCTTCAATCTGATCTTCAAGCGCCGGCGGCTGGCCGGCTCGCTGATCGGCGGCATCCGGGAAACCCAGGAGATGCTGGACTTCTGCGCCCAACACGGCATCGTCTCGGATATCGAAATCATCCCGATCCAAAGGATCAACGAGGCTTACGAGCGGATGCTGCGCAGCGACGTGAAATACCGGTTCGTGATCGACATGGCCTCGCTGAAGCCAGAGGTGAGCGACGCGTAAGACCATCATGACTTCAAATTGGCCCAGATGTTCTTGATAGGCGCATATCGGGCGTGTCCCGCGTCCGCTCTCGCGGGCCCCAAGCCATGCCCGTCTCCGGCGTTGGGGTTTCATGCGCCCTCCGATCTTGCGGCTACCTAGTGGCTCGACGCATAAACTCCGCTAGGTAGCGCCTGGCTCCCACGCTCCAGCGTGGGAACGAGAGCCGATCAAAACTTTTGCGGCAGCCCACTAGAGGCTGCCGGGTTCGACCGCCGGATGTGGAAGACCGCATGTCCGGCGGTGTGGGAGGGGTAGCGGGCGCAATCCCGCTACCTCGACCCGATCGTCGCTCTCCCGGTAAACCCGCCAGAAAAGCTAAATATTACAATTCCTTCCACGGTAAGTCTGGTAATCAGTCGATCAAGATTCCTCCATCCCGATCCTTCTTCCTTTTGGAGACCCTCGTGGAAAAAGTGTGGCTGAAGCGCTATCCGCCCAACGTACCGGCGGACATCAACCCCGACGAATACGCCTCGCTGGTCGAGGCGTTCGAGCAGAGCTGCGACCGGTTCGGCCCCCGCCTGGCCTTCGCCAACATGGGCTACGGCATGACCTACGCCGAGCTGGACCAGAAAAGCTGGGCGTTCGCGGCTTGGCTGCAACAGGATTTGGGGCTGAAAAAAGGCGAGCGGGTGGCGATCATGCTGCCCAACCTGCTGCAATATCCGGTCGCGTTGTTCGGCGTGCTGCGCGCCGGTTTGGTCGTGGTCAACGTCAACCCGCTTTACACCCCGCGCGAACTGGAGCATCAACTGAAGGACTCCGGGGCCAAGGCCATTCTCATCCTCGCCAACTTCGCCCACGTGCTGGCCGAGGTGATCGGGAAAACCGAGGTCAAGCAAGCCATCGTCACCGAGATCGGCGACCTGCTGCCATTCTGGAAGGCCAAGGTGATCAACCTGGTGGTCAAGCACATCAAGAAGATGGTGCCTCACTACACCCTGCCCGGCGCCATCGGCTTCAACGAAGCGCTGGCGACTGGCGGACGCCGGGCCTTGCAGCCGGTCGCGCTGACCGGCGAGGACTTGGCCTTCCTGCAATACACCGGCGGCACCACCGGCCTGTCCAAGGGCGCGATGCTGACCCATCGCAACCTGCTGGCCAACATGCAGCAGATTTCCGCCTGGGTCGGTTCGGCGATCCGCGACGGCGAGGAGATCGTCATCACCGCCCTGCCGCTGTATCACATCTTCTGCCTGACGGTGAACTGCATGTGCTTCGTCCGCCATGGCGGGCTGAACGTGCTGATCACCAATCCCCGCGACATTCCGCTGTTCGTGGAGGAAATCCGCCCGTGGAAGTTCACGGTGATCACCGGCGTCAACACCCTGTTCAACGCCTTGGTCAACAACGATAAATTCGCCAAGTTGGACTTTTCGGCGCTGCGGCTGGCGGTCGGCGGCGGCGCGGCGGTACAGAAGACGGTGGCCGAACGCTGGCAGGCGCTGACCGGCGTGCCGATCCTGGAAGGCTACGGTCTGACGGAAGCTTCGCCGGTGGTCTGCACCAACCCGGTGGACATCGCCGGCTTCACCGGCAGCATCGGCCTGCCGTTGCCGTCCACCGACGTGCAACTGCGCGACGAGGAGGGCAACGAGGTACCGCCGGGCGAGCGCGGCGAGTTGTGCGCGCGTGGCCCGCAGGTGATGCGCGGCTATTGGGAGCGGCCCCAGGATACCGCCCGCACGATCCGCGACGGCTGGCTACTGACCGGCGACGTGGCGACGGCGGACGAACAGGGTTTCTTCCGCATCGTGGACCGCAAGAAGGACATGATCCTGGTCTCCGGCTTCAACGTCTTCCCCAACGAGATCGAGGACGTGGTGATCGGCTGCGAGGGCGTGCTGGAAGTCGCCTGCATCGGCGTGCCGGACGACAAGAGCGGCGAGGCGGTCAAGGTGTTCGTCGTGCCCAAGCCGGGCGTGGAACTGGCCGCCGAGACGATCCTGGCCCACTGCCGCGCGCAACTGACCGGCTACAAGCTGCCCAGGCACGTCGAGTTCCGCGACAGCCTGCCCAAGTCGAACGTCGGCAAGATCCTGCGCCGCGAACTGCGCTGACGAGCTTCGACAAAACGAACCACCCCGGCGCTGCGCGCCACCCCTCCTCGATTGAGGAGGGGAAATCAGCCCCGGCTCATTTCTGAAAATTCATCGGCGAATTCAGCCACGAACCAGCCATGAGCGATCACGACAGGATTTTCAACGCGGCGCGGCTAATGGAGCAGTTGCGGCGCAGCCGAGCGTTTCGCACCGATGGCGCCGTTGGGATCGAGCGGGAACTAAGCCTGTTGCGGCGCTGGCAATCGGCGCGGCTGGCCCGAACCCACGCCGACCTGCTGCGCAGTCCGCTTTACCGGCCGGCGGCGGAGTTTTTTCTGGACGAACTGTACGGCGACCGGGACCTCAGCCAATTGGAGCACGACCTGGCTCGCGTCGTGCCGATGATGACCCGCATCCTGCCGGCAGCCGTGTTGCACGCCGCCGGGCTGGCGCTGGAACTCAACGCCCTGTCGCACGAGTTGGATGCCCGGCTGACTCGGATGTTGGTCGCGGAGTTTGATCCGCGCGCCGAGCTGGACGAGACTGCCTATGTCGCCGCCTACCGGCGCTGCGCTCGTTACGATCAGCGTTACCATCAGATCGATCTGACCGAGCGGCTTGGCCGGGACTTGCAGGCTATCGTGCCCAAGCACGTCATTTACGCGGCGCTGAAGCTGGCCCGAACCCCGGCGCGGCTGGCCGGGCTGGGGGAACTGCACCGGTTTCTGGAAGCCGGCTTTCACGCCTTCCGCCACATGGGCGCGGACGCGGGAACCTTCGTGACCACCATCATCGGCCGTGAGCGCGCCATTTTGGAACGCATTCGCGCCGGTCATTCCTGGCCGCTGGCGCTGGACGACGCGGCGGGCGGTTAGGCCGGATTCGGTTCCTGGAACATCTCGTCCAGGTAGCGGTGAATTTCCTGTTCCAGCCGCTGTTTCAGCGGCACGAGCAGAAACCCCAGCCGCGCGCTGATCCGCACCATGCCCGGTTCCAGGGCGATGTGGCCGCTGACCCCGGAACGCTCGAAATGCAGTGCGTCGCCCTGCCAGTGATAGTGGATGTCGTAGTGATCGGCCAGTTGCGCGGCGAGGGTTTCCGCCGCTTGGCGGGCCTGATCGAGAGTCAGCGGATGATCGCGATGAACGACGATGTGGGACATGAACTTGGTGCCTCATTGCCTCAGTAGCCTTGCTTCACGGCGGCAAATCCGCCAGCGACCGCGCCAGCCGCAGATACCAGTTGTCGACCTCGCGCAGCGTGCCGATACCCACCAAATCCATGTGATCCCAGCCGGCCAGCGTGCCCCGGTGGTTCCAGGCCCCGCGTTGCGGCGGGCCGTCGCCGGACACGATCCGGTCGGGCGAATCCAGGGTCGGCCCGGCCATGGAGCGGGTGTTGACCAGCCCATCGTTTTCCCACCAACTGGCGTCGATCACAACATGACCGGGCTCGTCGTGGGTATAGGCGCCGATGAACAGGGCGCTGGCCCAGAGTTGCGGCAGCATGGTCGGCAGCGGAATCTGATGGTCGAAAGGCCAGACCGGCGTGGTCGCCGACGCTCCCCAGGAGAAATAATACACCCCGGGCTGGGCCGGAAATTGCCGGTTCAGTTCCCGCGCGCCGTCGGGGTTGAGGTCCCAGGCGCTGATGTCGCGCGATCGCCAAATCGGACTGTGCTCAACCCGCTGGAAATAGTCGGCGAGCGCTTCGTCCGGCGCGCGCCGCAGCCCCCACTGGTCCAGCTTGAAATCGTAAGGCAATTCATCGGGCTGGATGCCAGCCAGCGCGGCGAAGCCGAACAGCGAGGTTCGGACAAACGGTAGCAGGTGATCGATGCCGACGGCGAAGCTGATGCCATCGTGGGGCGTGGCGAGCGTGGTGACGCTGTGAATCCAGGCATGGCCGCCCGCGAACAGCGGCGACCGGTCGGCGGCGGGCGTGGCGGCGATTTCCGCTGGCGCGCCTTGTTCCAGCAGCGCGGTCAGCACCCGAACCGTCTGGCCGCCTTGGCTGTGGCCGATCAGATGAATCTTGCGAACGCGCCCTTGGTCGTCCACCGTCCCCCACTCGGGATACAGGCCGGAAAAGGTTCGACCGTGGCGAGCGTGACCGTGGGCGGCGGCGTGGGCTTGGCCGTAGTCCACCACGCCGCCCTTGAGATAGGCGTACAGCTCGCAGGCCCGGTCCCAGTTGCTGGCGAACGGGCCGACCACGCCGGTATAGGCGCGGTGGCTGGCCCGGTTCAGCGTCTCCTGCAAATCCCCGAAGCCGCCCCAGTACTTGAAGCCGAGCACTTCGTCCCGGCCCCAGCCCATGAAGCCGTGAACCAGCACCAGGGGATAGTCGTTGCCGGCGCGGGCCAGGGCGGCCGCCAGCACCAGCGCCAGCAAAAGTACGAGACGCGACAGGTTTGGGAAACGCATGGTAACAGTCTGAAGGTAGCCAGAATCGGCGGGAGTTTAGCGCCGCCAGCAGGGAGCGCCTTGATTGAACTGGCGTTTCCGCCAGCCGGCCTAGTGGTCAGTCATGCTCGTTTTGGTCTGGCTCCCACGCTCCAGCGCGGGAGCCCCGTTCCAAACAATGCTCCGATTTTTCTTGGACGTGGCGTGGTATCTGTTCATATTTTTGATTGATATTAGGTTTGCAACCAGCGTTCCGAGACGCCAGTAATTCGGGCAATACCCGCCAAAGAAATTCTTTCGAGGAGCAGCTTGTCAATAAATCGCGGTTTTTCAGTATTCACAACGGACTTAAAATCCTGCGACCTTGACCGGCCTTGTGGGCTCGAGCCCCACCACCAGCACCAAAAATCAGGTAGTTGGCTGCCATCTCCCGTTCAGCCACCGGTAGCAACAACAGGATCGCGCTGGTGGGCAGTCGTCCGAATTTCAGAACAGCCGTGGACCATTAGGCCACCGGCATCAAATAGTCCTCGATATGGACCGCGTCGATCTGTTCGGGGCGCAGGAAGCGTTCAGCGTATTGCTGGTACACGCCGGCGCGCAGAAACAGCTCGAACAGTTCTGGGTCGATGTGCTGATCCTGGGACATCCGGGCCATGATCCGCAGCGCCTCCGACAGGGTCTTGCCCGATTTGTAGGGGCGGTCGATGGCAGTCAGCGCCTCGAAGATGTCGGCAATCGCCATCATCCGCGCCAGCACGCTCATTTGCTCGCGCCGCAATCGCTTGGGATAACCGTTGCCGTCCATTTTCTCGTGATGGCCGCCAGCAATCTCCGGCACCCGCCGCAGCGGTTTGGGAAATGGCAACCGCGACAGCATCACGATGGTCTGGACGATATGCTCGTTGATCTTGTAGCGATCTTCCTCGGTCAGGGTGCCACGACCGACGCACAGGTTATGAATCTCGCCCCGGTTGTAGAGCAATTCCGGCACGTTCAGCCGGAATCCCCAGGGATTGTCCGCCTCGATCCGGTCTTGAGGACCGCGCTCGAAACGGTGCTCCGGCTTGTCGGCCAGCAACGGCTCGACCGCCGGTAGCGGCGAGGCGGGCGCGCGTTCCTTACGGGTCTGCTCTTCGTGCGACAGACCGAGCCGGTCGTCGAGGGTGCGCAGCCAAGTCCGTTCGGCCAAGCGCTGGATCCGAGCGATCGGCTCCGGCGCCATGAATTCGCCGCCCTGGTTGCAGCGGGCGACAAAGGCGAAATCGTCGTCGAGGGTCCGCCATTCCGCGTCGAGTTGCGCCCGAAGCGCGGCGCGGTCGCCGCCGTCGGCTATCTGTCGCCAACAGGCGATCTCGGCGTCGCGCTTGAGTACCTCGAAGCGCATTCGCACCTCGTGAATCCGGTCGTAAATCGTTTCCAGCTTGGTGGCCTTATCCACCACATATTCGGGCGTGGTGATCTTGCCGCAGTCGTGCAGCCAGCAGGCGATATGCAGTTCTTCCCATCCCGCTTCGCTCAGGGCGAAGTCCTGAAAAGCGCCCGCTCGATCCGCGCAAGCCGCCTGGGCCAGCAGCTTGGTCAGCTCCGGCACCCGGGCGCAGTGGCCGCCGGTGTAGGGACTCTTGGCGTCGATGGCGTCGGCGAGGAGTCGGATGAAGGATTCGAACAGATTTTTCTGGGCGTGCAACAGCCGCTGATTTTCGATCGAGACCGCTGAAGTGCCCGACAGTGCGGCGATGAAGGCGAGCAATTCCTGTGCGATGCGAGTTTCGTTGCTGGCCGATCCCGCCTTGAGCAAGGCCAGCACGCCGACCAATTCCTGTTGGCGGTTGCGCAGCGGTACGACGATCAGTTGGCCGGCGCGCTCGATCGGCGGATCAGACAGGGGCGCCAGATAGTCGGCCAGCGGTTCGCCCGGCGCGAGCGGCCTGATTTGGGGATCTGTCGCCTGGGCAGCCTCAACCAGCGGGTGAGGCTGTGGTTCGGTCAGGGACAGGGCCGCCAGCCGGTCGACCGCCACGGCCCCAGCCTCCTTCAGCCGGCGGGCGGCGGCCGGCCGCAGTTCACGCTCGTCGTCGCTCACCAGAAACAGGATGCCGGCATCGCCTTGAGCCAGCGCCAGGGTTTCGGCCAGTACTCGATCCAACAGGCGATCAAAATGGCGTTCGGCCGCCAACGCCGACCCGATGTCGAGAAAACGGCGAATGGTGGATTTCATCAGGTCCATGGCCCGGGCCAGTTGGTTAACCTCGGCGATGATCGAACGGATCGCGATGGGTTGGTGAAAGTCGAAGCGACGAATGCGGGCCGCCTCGCCGACCAGGCTTTGCAGATGACGGGCGATCCGGTGGGCCAGCAGCCAGGTGACTGGCAGCGCCAGCAGCACCAGACCGATTGCGATCAGGACCGATTGATCGCGGATTCGCACCGCATCGGCCAGCAGCTCGTTCTGGGGTACGGCCAGCGCCAGAAATAACGGTGTCCCACCCTGGAACGGCAGGGTTTTCACCATCCCACGCCAGATCTGACCGGCGGTTTCCAGCGTGAAGCCGGCCGGGTCCAGCCGCGCCGCTCGCCGCTCCGGATCGCGCCAGTCCTGATCCAGCCGGGCCAGCGCCGGCTCGTTTAATTCGGCAAGGGTGGCCAGACGCCGATCGCCAGCGTCGCCTTCGCGCGGCAGGCGGGCGGCGTCCGGATAAGCGATGACTTGGCCACGGTCCTCAAACAACGCCAATTGGGTGCCTGGAAGAAAGCGACTGGCGGCCAAAACGGCGGAAAGATCGCGCAAGGCGAGATCGGCGCCCACGACCGCCAGGCCCGTCGTGGCGCGGCGGGCCACCGTGATACCGGCCTCGCGGGTGGTGAAAAACAGGTAGGGATCGGTGCGAATCCGCTCCGCTCCGGTTCGCGCCATCCGGTACCAGGGACGGGTGCGGGGATCGAAGGTATAGTCAGGCCGCGAGTCGCGGCGAAGCAGATTCAGATCCGAGTCGAAGAACAGGAAGGTTGCGGTGATGGCGCCCACTTCATCGCGCTCCACGCTCTGCACCAGATAGCGGGCAGGGTCTGGAGCGGCGAACGCGGCGCGCAGCGGTGAATTTTCCGGCAGCAACCGCAGCAGAAAGAAATCACCGTCATCGTAACCGATGTACAGAGCGGCCAGATGCTCGGATTGCGCCAGCGCTTCGCGCAGATAATCCAGACTGTCCAGGCGTTCAGTCAACGAAGTCGCGAAGGTCAACCGCTGCCAGGCCAGTAAATCGACCGTGATGGCGACCGGCGCGGCCAGCATCTGGAGTTGACGGGCGGTGTTATCGGCGATCCGTTCAAAACGCTCGTCTGCCGCTCGCAGCATCAGCCGGGTGGTCTCGGCGTAACTGTTCCAGATCACCGCTCCACCCAGCAGCAGGATCAGCACGATGAACAACGTGGCGATGTGGACGTGCAACGGTAGCTGACGTCGCGTGACCGGGATGGAGGTGAAGGTCATCGGAGGTTCCTGGATAAAACCGAGGGGAGTCTTGCCGCGATGCGGGAGCGGGTTTGCGCGCGACGAGGATTTGTGATCGCGGACAAGCCCGTTCCCATTATCGACAGCTTGGCTTTATGTGCAGGCCCTGGGTGGAGAGCTTGACAATAACGATCGCGCGGACGGCCAAAACACGCGATCCGCGATTGACGCCACGCTCCTGAAACCTCGACAATTTCGTGCCGGTTTACGGCAATTCGATACGCGGATTCTCGGGGTTGCGCCGAAACAGCGTGGCGATGTGGCCGATCCGCTGGACCAGCGCCGCCCCGGTCGTCGCGCAGATTTCTCCGATCATGGCCTCGCGCGCTTCGCGATCCTCGGCGTTCACCCGAATTTTGATCAGTTCGTGATGATCGAGCGCCAGCAGGATTTCGTGCAGGACCGCTGGCGTGACGCCGCTGTCGCCGACGATCACGACCGGCTTGCGGGGATGGGCCAGGGTTTTGAGATGACGCTTCTGCGGATTGGTGAGCGCGAACACGAGAGTTACCGCGATGGCTGAAGATTCACGCAGTGTAACCGGCGGCAAGGGAATGACGGTAGCCCCGAGTCCGCTGAACGAGGTCAAGCTGGACCTGGCGATCATCCTGGTGGTCGGCGTATTGCTGCTGCTCGCGCAGGGGCGACTGCTGGACAGTCTGCTGGCGCAACTGCTGGTGCTGGCGAGCTATGGCGTGCTGGGGATGCTTTGGATCGTGATCCGCGCCCGCAAAATCCTGCAACGCATCGCCCGCGACCGGGAAGCGCACCCGAATGGCTCGCAGTAAGAGCAGCGCCCGCTGGCTGCGGGAACACTTTACCGATGAGTACGTCAAGCGCGCCCAGCACGAGGGCTACCGCTCCCGCGCCGTCTACAAATTGCAGGAAATTCATGAAAAAGACCGCCTGTTGTGGCCCGGCCTGACGGTAGTGGACTTGGGCGCCGCGCCAGGCGGCTGGTCGCAACTGGCGGCCCGGCTGGTGGGAGATCGGGGCGCGGTCATCGCCTTGGACCTTCTGCCGATGGAACCGCTGCCCGGCGTGACGTTCATCGAGGGCGATTTCCGCGAGGCGGCGGTGCTGGAGCGGTTGCTGAATGTGTTGAACGGCCGGCTGGTGGACCTTGTAATCTCCGACATGGCCCCCAATACCAGTGGCATCAAGGCAGTGGATCAGCCGCGCGGAATGTATCTGGCCGAACTGGCCCTGGATTTCGCCCAGCGCGGTCTGCGGCCCGGCGGAGATTTTCTGACCAAGGCGTTTCAGGGCGAGGGTTTCGATCCGTTTCTGCGGGACTTGCGCGCCGCGTTCGCCACGGTGGTGATTCGCAAACCCAAGGCGTCGCGCGCCCGTAGCGCCGAGCAGTACCTGCTGGCCAGGAACTATCGCGGGTGAGTGGGTCTAAAAATTCCGCGACTTTCAATCTATTCTCTCTTATCCCAGTTGCGCAGCGTTGAGGTGCATTGCCTTGAATGACATGGTCAAAAACATCCTGTTGTGGGTGGTCATTGCGGTGGTTCTGATGTCGGTATTCAACAGCTTCGGCCCCAAGGTGGCGCCGTCCGCCCAGATGTCCTATTCGACATTCTTGCAGGATGCCAAACAGGGGCGGATCAAGCAGGTGACGATTGATGGCCGCACCATTCAGGGCCGAACCGACAGCGGCGAACGGTTCACCACCTACAGCCCGGAAACCGACAACAGCCCGATGATCGGCGATCTGCTCAATCACGGCGTGGACATCGAAGGCCAGCCGCCGGAGAAGCAGGGCCTGCTGATGCAAATCTTCATCAGTTGGTTCCCGATGCTGCTCCTGATCGGTATCTGGGTGTTCTTCCTGCGGCAGATGCAGGGCGGCGGCGCGGGCCGGGGCGCGATGTCGTTCGGCAAGTCGCGCGCCCGAATGATGAGCGAGGATCAGATCAAGATCACCTTCGCCGATGTCGCCGGGGTGGACGAGGCTAAGGAGGAAGTCGCCGAACTGGTCGAGTTCCTGCGCGATCCCGGCAAGTTCCAGAAACTCGGCGGCAAGATTCCGCGCGGCGTGTTGATGGTCGGTTCGCCCGGCACCGGCAAGACCCTGCTGGCCAAGGCCATCGCCGGCGAGGCGAAAGTGCCGTTCTTCTCGATCTCCGGTTCCGATTTCGTGGAAATGTTCGTCGGCGTCGGCGCTTCGCGGGTGCGCGACATGTTCGAGCAAGCCAAGAAGCACGCGCCCTGCATCATCTTCATCGACGAAATCGACGCCGTGGGTCGGCATCGCGGCGCGGGCCTGGGCGGCGGCCACGACGAGCGCGAGCAGACCCTGAACCAGTTGCTGGTGGAAATGGACGGCTTTGAGGGCAACGAGGGCATCATCGTCATCGCCGCCACTAATCGCCCGGACGTGCTCGACCCGGCGTTGTTGCGGCCCGGTCGCTTCGACCGGCAGGTGGTCGTACCCTTGCCCGACGTGCGCGGTCGCGAGCAGATTCTCAAGGTTCACATGCGCAAGGTGCCGTTGTCCGACAACGTCAAGCCGGCGGTGATCGCTCGGGGTACGCCGGGGTTCTCCGGCGCTGATCTGGCCAATCTGGTCAACGAGGCCGCCCTGTTCGCCGCCCGCGCCAACAAGCGCGACGTGGATATGGACGATTTCGAGAAGGCCAAGGACAAGATCATGATGGGCGCCGAGCGCAAGTCCATGGTGATGAGCGAGGAGGAAAAAAAGCTCACCGCCTATCACGAGGCGGGCCATGCCATCGTCGGCCGGCTGGTGCCGGCGCACGATCCAGTCTACAAGGTCAGCATCATCCCACGCGGCCGGGCGCTGGGCGTGACCATGTTCCTGCCGGAAGGCGACCGCTACAGCTTCAGCAAGCAGCGGCTGGAGAGCCAGATTTCCAGCCTGTTCGGCGGCCGCATCGCCGAAGCGATCATCTTCGGAGCCGAGTTCGTCACCACTGGCGCGCAGAACGACATCGAGCGCGCCACCGACATCGCCCGTAACATGGTTACCAAGTGGGGCCTGTCCGACCGGCTGGGGCCGCTGACCTACAGCGAGGACGACGGCGAGGTGTTCCTGGGCCGCAGCGTGACCCGGCACAAGAACGTTTCGGACGAGACCGCCCACGTGATTGACGAGGAAATCCGCGCCGTCATCAATCGCAACTACCAGCGTTCCGAAGGATTGTTGCGGGACAATCTCGACAAACTGCACGCCATGGCCGACGCCCTGATCAAGTACGAAACCATTGATTCGGAGCAGATCGACGACATCATGGCGGGGCGGCCACCGCGTGAGCCGGCGGATGCGAGCAGCGACCAGGAACCGCCTGCTACCGGTTCGCCCGTCGGCTTGGACAAGGATCGGCGGGGCGAAAAGCCGATCGGTGGCCCGGCCCAGCAGCACTGAGCCATGCGACTCGACTGTGCGGGCAAGGTTCTGGACCTGAGCCAGCCCGCCGTCATGGGGGTGCTCAACGTCACCCCCGATTCGTTCTCCGACGGTGGACGCTATCTGCAACTGGACGCTGCCCTGCGCCGCGCCGAAACCATGGTGGAGGAGGGCGCGGCGCTGATCGACGTCGGCGGCGAATCCACCCGGCCTGGGGCGCCGCCGGTGTCGGTGCAGGAGGAACTGGATCGGGTGCTGCCGGTGGTGGAGCGACTGGCGCGCGAGTTGCCGGTCCCCATCTCGGTGGATACCAGCAAGCCCGAAATCATCCGGGAAGCAGCGCGTGCCGGCGCGGGGTTGATCAACGACGTGCGGGCGCTGCGCCTGTCGGGTGCGCTACAAGCCGCCGCCGCCAGCGGTTTGCCGGTATGCCTGATGCACATGCAGGGCGAGCCGGGAACGATGCAGCAACAGCCGACTTATGCCGACGTGGTGGCGGAAGTTCACGCTTTTCTGGCCGAGCGGGTTCGCGTCTGCGAAAGCGCCGGCATTCCGCGCAACCGCCTTTTGGTGGATCCCGGCTTCGGCTTCGGCAAGACTCTGGATCACAATCTGCTGCTGCTGCGCCATCTCGACCGCTTTACCGATCTGGCCGCCGGCGTTCTGGTCGGCATCTCTCGCAAGAGCATGATCGGCGCGCTGCTGAACGCGCCGGTGGGCGAACGGCTGGCCGGCGGTCTGGCGGCGACGGTCATCGCGTTCTGGCAAGGGGCAAGCATCATCCGTGCCCACGATGTCCGCGAGACCGCGCAGGCGCTGTGCGTATGCGCGGCGGCGCGGGCGGCGGGCTGATCCCGTCTGACGGCGATCATTCCCGGCCACTCGAATCGCCAAACCGGTCGACGTTCAGCTCAAATCCGCCAGCAGCGACTGGCGCAGATTTTGGGGTATCGCCCGAACCTCGGCGGCATAGTCCGGGTGGTCGGCGCCGATGGCCAGCGCCGTGCCCTGCTTCAGCCGGTCTTTCATCGCGGGCGTGAGTTCGAAGCGCAGGAAATGCACGGCGCTGGTCTTCTCGTCGTTCTCGCGCTCCAGATC
>WBUJ01000255.1 GCA_008933795.1 Candidatus Contendibacter sp.
CGGGTGGCGCGGCTGTTCGAGGTGGACGCCAACCATAAAACCCGGCTGGATGAAGCGACCGCCGGTCAGATCGTGCTGCTGGCCGGGCTGCGCTGGGCCACCACCGGGGATACGCTGTGCGCGCCGGGCCATCCGCTGTGGCTGGAGCGGATCGAAACCCGCGAGCCGGTGCTGGGGCTGGCCATCGAGCCGCAGTCCAGCGCCGACGAGGAGAAGTTGCTGGAGGCGCTGGACAAGTTGCAGCAGGAAGATCCCACCCTGCGGGTCGAGGAGGACCCGGAGACTGGCCAGCGCGTGCTGCGCGGCATGGGCGAGCTGCATTTGCAGATTGCCGGGGAGCGGCTGCGGCGGGAGTTCAACGTCAACATCCGGGTCGGCAATCCCGACGTGGTGACCCGCGAGACGATCGCCGGATCGGCGGAAGCGGGCAGCCTGTTCCACCGGCTGATCGAGCAGCCGGATGGCAAGAAGCTGGAAATGAAAGCCGGGGCGCGGGTGGCGGTGGCGCCGATGCTGCGGGGGGCAGGCATCGCGATCGACGCTGCGCCGAGGGTGCGGCCAGAGGGGGTCGAATTGAATCCCGCGCAACGGGACGCGGCGGCGGGCGGAGCCGAGGACGCGCTGGCTAGCGGTCCTGCGACTGGTGCGGCGTTGCAGGATCTGGCGGTGCGGGTGCTGGAGGTGGAATTGTTCGGCGCGTCGTCCAGCCCGTCGGCGCTGCGGGTGGCGGTGGCGGAAGCGACGCGCAAGGCGCTGGCCCAGGCGGGCGGCTTGGTGTTGCGGCCGATCATGAACACCGAAGTGGTGGCGCCGGAAAGCGATGTCGGCGCGGTGCTGGGCGATTTGCAGTCCCGCCGGGCGGTGATCCGGGACACGACCACGCTGGGCGAAATGACGATCATTCACTGCGATTGCGCGCTGGATCGGCTACTCGGCTACATCACCGATCTGCGCGGCATGACCCGCGGTCGCGGCCAGTTCACCATGACCTTCGACCGGTTCGATATTGCATGATTTGGTTGCAATGCACAAAAATCTTGATTCCATGGCTGTATTCGCGGAGGTTTTTCTTTAGAATCGGGTTGTGGTCTCGCCTTGCGCGGGATCGCCGCTGTTTTTTTCCGGTCAGGATGATCGTTTGTTGATGGCGTCGGGCGCAAAACCGGTCGCCGGGAAAATCACAAATTCTGGAGTGCCTTCGCATGAATCGGACCAACTCAGACCTCTTCGACCCCACCCAGTTGTTCGGGGACTTCATTAACCTGACCAGTCAGGCCCATTCGGCCAGCCTCGATGTGATGATGAACAATTGGGAGGGGGGCCTGGACTTCTTCGCCAACCTGCTCAAGCAGGCCGAGGAGATGACAGCTCGCGGCAACGCTCTGCTGGCGAGCATGGTCGAATAGGATCGTTCGAGCTTAAAACTCTGTGGAAACAAAGCCTTGAAAATTGGCGGCGGCTCAGGACAGGAACAACTGGGCCGCCGCTTCCGGGTTGCTGGCGAAGTACAGATGCAGATACGAGGCCGTCAGCCGTCCGACTCGATAGACCGCCTCGCCCGGTTTGCCATCGCGCTGGCGACGGCCATGCGCCAGTGGCGTCAGCGGTGTTTCCAGCCGGGAATGATGAAAGGTGTGTCCGCGTAGTTCCCCCTCCGGCAGTTCCACCGATTGCATCCCCAATCCCGCCAGTTTCGACTGTAGCGCCGCGTGACCCGGTAGCAAGCCCAACATCGGCGCGCGGTTGCCCTCCTTGTCGGCCAGCGATTCCAGCGCGTAGAGCAGGCCGCCGCACTCGGCGTAAATCGGTTTGCCGGATTCGTGGTGGCGGCGCAAGGCTGCGCGCAAGGGTTCGTTGGCCGCCAGCGTATCGAGATGCAGTTCGGGATAGCCGCCGGGCAGGTAAACCGCATCCGCTGCTGGTAATTCCGCGTCGGCCAGCGGCGAGAAGAACACCAGTTCCGCGCCCAGCGCCCTTAGCGTGTCCAGATTAGCCGGATAGAGAAAGGCGAACGCGGTGTCGCGGGCAATCCCGATGCGCGCGTTTTTCAGCAGGGGCGGCGGCGATTCTACGCTCGCGGCGGGGAAGGAGATGGCTGGCGGCAAGCTGGCCAGCCCGGTGTTGGCGATGAGCGCGGCGGCGCTTTCCAGCCGCGCTTCCAGATCGGCGATTTCGGCGGCCTGTACCAATCCCAGATGACGGTCGGGCAGGGCGACTGCGCCGTCCCGTGGCAGCCAGCCGACATAACGCAGGTCCGGCGGCAAGCTTTCGGCCAGCAGTTCGGCGTGGCCCGGCCCCGCGACCCGGTTGGCCAGCACCCCGGCGAAGGGTAGCCCCGGGCGATAATGCGCCAGCCCATAAGCGAGAGCGCCGAAGGTTTGAGCCATGGCGTGCGCGTTGATCAGCGCTAGCACCGGCACGCCAAACAGATCAGCGAGATCGGCGCTTGAGGGCGTGCCGTCGAACAGGCCCATCACTCCTTCGATCAGGATCAGATCGGCTTCTCGCGCCGCCCGATAAAGAAGGGCCTTGCAGTCTGGTTCACCGACCATCCACAAATCCAGTTGGTAAACTGGCTGGCCAGAGGCGCGTTCCAGGATCATCGGGTCGAGGAAATCCGGCCCGGTCTTGAACACGCGCACGATGCGGCCCTGATTGCGGTGATAGCGCGCTAGGCCGGCGGTGACGGTGGTCTTGCCCTGACCGGAGGCTGGGGCGCTGATCAGCAGGGCGGAGCAGGTGGCGGTCATGGCGGATTCCGGTGGAGAAGATCGGATTACGATAGTAAAGTTAAATTTAAATAATAATAATATTTAAATTTAACTATTGGGCACTGGGCTCAAACCACTGTAAGCCGCCTTTCTGGATAGGACGAGAAGGGAAGAGAGAGACTGACCTGCTGTCGCTTGGGCATCATGCAGCCTTTTGCATCATCAGGATATCTTCAAGGCGCAA
>WBUJ01000256.1 GCA_008933795.1 Candidatus Contendibacter sp.
AACTGGCCGACCAGATCGCCGCTATCGTCGGCTACACCGGCCCCATCGCCTACGACCCCACGAAACCGGACGGCACCCCGCAAAAACTCCTCGACGTCTCCCGACTCGCCGGCCTCGGCTGGCGCGCGAGCATCGACTTGGCCGCCGGACTTCGGGAGACCTATGCCTGGTATCAGGGAGGCTAAGGGCGAAAAACCATCGGTCGGAAGGTTAAGGAATTACAGCGCCGGGACCGCAACCGGGCGCGACTCCCACGCCAGCCGCACCGACTCCGGCAAGCGCACCGCCATGGCGATCGGCAAATGGTCCGAAAACAGGCAATCCAGCACCTCAACCTGTTCGACCACGATGGACGATGACACCAAGATATGATCCAGTTGGCGGCTTGGCTGCCAACTGGGAAAGGTGTGCAAACCCGGCGCCGGCTCGCGTAGACGGGCCGTTTCCAGCAGCACCGCCATTTCCGAGCTGTCCAAATCGCAGTTGAAATCGCCCATCAGGATGACATGGCGGTAATCGCACACCCGCTCCGCCAGGAAACCAATCTGTCGCAACCGGCCGCGCCGGCCCAGCGCCATGTGCAGAATCAACACATGCAACGCATCCGACCCGGAACCGAACCGAACCTCCAACACGCCTCGGCCTGGCAGCCCCGGCAGCTTGTGTTCGGCGATGGCGTCCGGTCGGACCCGACTCAGCACCGCGTTGCCATGCTGGGAAATCATCCCGATCTTGCGATTGGACTGATCGAATACGTGCTCGAAGCTGGCTTGGTCGGCCAAGTACTTCACCTGGTTGACGAAACCGCTGCGCAGGCTGCCGGCGTCCACTTCCTGCAAGCCGACCAAGTCGTAGTCGGCCAGAACGCGGGCGATGCCGTCGAGATTGCTCATCCGCGACGGCACCGGCACCAGATGCTTCCAACTTCGGGTGAGATACTGGGAATACTTGCGAGTGGTCAACCCGCTCTGGATGTTGTAGCTGAGCAACCGCAGGCGACGCGGCTGGGCGGGATCGGCCATTCCGGTTCCGCCCTCAACCCTGCGACGCGGCGAGTTTGGCGGCAATCAGGAAATCCACCACCTCGAAGATCCGGGGCGAGCGCACGTCGTACTGACCATCGACGATCACCGTCGGCACGCCGCGCACCCCGTAGCGCTGGGCCAGTTGATTGCCGCGCCGTAACTGGGTCTCGGTTTGGAAGGATTGGTAGGCCTTGCGAAACGCGTCCCGATCCACGCCATGCTCGGCAAAAAACGCCGCCAGCTCGTCCTCGCTGCCCAGCCGGCGTTTGTCCCGGTGGATGGCGTCGAACAGCGGCTGGTGCAGCTTGTCCAGCACCCCCAGCGCCTCGGCGGCGTAGTAGGCGCGAGCGCTGGGCTCCCAACTCGCGCCGAAGGCGACCGCGACCCGCACGAACGTCACGTTCTCCGGCTTGCGCTTGAGCCAGTCTTGCACGGTCGAATCCAGATCGTAACAGTGCGGGCAGGTGTACGAGAAAAACTCGATCACCTCGATCTTGTCGGGCGTGGCGGGCGGCATCGGCGTCGGCAGGCGCACGTAATCCCTGCCCTCCTCGAACGCGGGCGGATCGGCGGCGCGGGCGACGACCAGCGGCAACGCGCAGGCCAGCAGTACCAGCAGCAAGCGACGGAGCGAATGCAACATTGCAGTGAAATCCTCGGGTTCGGATAGTGAAAACGGGGCGCGGCGGATCGGCCTAGAGCGTACCGTAGGAGTGTAGCCCGGACAGGAACATGTTCACGCCCAGGAAGGCGAACAGGGTGACCAACAAACCGATGATCGCCCACCACGCCATCGGTGCGCCGCGCCAGCCCTTGGTCAGCCGCAGGTGCAGCCAGGCAGCGTAGTTCAGCCAGACGATCAGCGCCCAGGTTTCCTTGGGATCCCAGGACCAATAACCGCCCCACGCTTCCGCCGCCCACAGCGCGCCGAGGATCGTCGCGATGGTGAAGGCAGCAAAACCCAGGGCGATGGCCTTGTACATCACGTCGTCCAGCAGTTCCAGCGATGGCAACACCGTGGCCAGCACGCCATCGGGGCGGCGGAGCGCGGCGCGCTGGCGCAGCAGATACGCTACGCCCACCATCGCCGCCAAGGCGAAGGCGCCGTAGCCGATGAAATTGGCCGGCACGTGGATCTTCATCCAGTAGCTCTGCAGGGCTGGAATCAGCGGCTGGATGTGATGGGCTTCGCGGTCAAAGGTGTACCACAGCAGAAAAGCGACCGCTCCGCTGATCGCCAGCAGGGCGAAGCCGCCCAGGGCGCGGGTGCGATGCCGGTCTTCGTAGAACAGGTACAGCAGCGCGGTAATCAACGCGAACAGGATGAACACTTCATACAGATTGCTGACCGGAATGTGGCCGATGTCGGCGCCCAGCAGATAGGACTCGCGCCAGCGCACCAGCAGGCCGGTCATCCCCAGCACGGTCGCGCTCCAGGTCAGGGCGGTGGCGGTCTTGCCGACGAACTCGGAGCGGCCGAACAGGGCGGCGAAATAGACGACAGTCGCCAGCACGTACAACGCGCTCATCCACATGAACGCGGCCTGGCTTTCCAGAAAGTACTTGAGCAGGAAATCGCCCTTGCGCAACTCGTAGTCCGCGCCATACCGCCACAGCGCCAGCAGCGCCAGCAGCGCTGCCGCCAGGGCGAACAGTCGCGCCGGCTTCCAGTACCACCCCCAAGCGATCAGCGCCAGGGCGCTGCCGAACAGGATAGCGACCTCGTAGCCATCCATCTGGGCCTGGTAGAACCGCCAAGCATAGCCTGCTCCCACCATCACCAGCAGCGCCCAGAGCGCGTCCCAAGCCGTCAGCCGTTGCCAGAGCGTCGGCTGCTCCCACGGTTCCAGCATCGCTTCGCGCGTTATCGCCATTGCCGATAAGCCTCTCTCAAGGAAAGCAACCGTTT
>WBUJ01000257.1 GCA_008933795.1 Candidatus Contendibacter sp.
GTCGCAGCAGGGCTGTTTCCGCCAACTGGCTCATCCCTTCGCGGGTTTCGGGACTGCTCGCGCGTAGAGAACGCAGCCCACCGCTGGCCAGGAGATATTCGCGCTGGGCGGAAACCAGTTCGGGGCTGTACACGGCCATCAAGGGCTCGCCGCGTTTCACGGTCTGGCCGGTGCTGTTGACCAGCAGGCGCTCGATCCAGCCTTCAAAGCGGGCCGTCACCGTGAACAAACGGCGCTCGTCGGGAGCGATCAGGCCGACGGCGCGTACCGGACGGCTGAGAACACGCCGCCGCGCCGCTTCGGTTCGTACTCCCAGTTTTTGCACTTTCTCCGGACTGATGCGGACTTGATCGCCGCCGGTCTCTTCACCCTCGTAGACGGGGATGTAGTCCATTCCCATCGAATCTTTTTTCGGCGTCGGCGAGGTGTCCGGCAATCCCATCGGATTGCGGTAGAACAGGATACGCTTCGACGCCGTGGCGGGTGTTGGCGGAGCGACTTCGCTCTCGTAGACGGGGATATAGTCCATCCCCATCGAATCTTTCTTGGGGGTCGGCGAGGTGTCTGGCAACCCCATCGGGTTGCGGTAATAGAGAATCTTGCCCTGCTCGGCGGCGATAGCGGCCGGTGGCAGGAACCCGTTTTCCGGGTACCCCGTGTAACCCAGCCCGACGGCAGTTCCGACCAAGACTACTAAAACCAGAGTACGCGGGCTCACAGCGGTTCTCCTATGAATCGCTCGATTTCGGCCAAGCGGAGGTATTGCTCGAGCAGGGCTTTCAACTGGCCAAAGCGCGCCCGCCGCATTTGCCGCTGCGCATCCAGCAGGGTGGTGAAGTCCACGCGACCGGTTTGATAGCTGGCGAGCGCCGCCTGGAACGTCAACTCCGCCTGCGGCAGCAGGCTGGTGCGGATCAGCGTTTCCTGTTGCCGGGCGGCATCCAGCCCGGCCAGTTGTTCCTGCAAGTCGCCTTGCACTTGATTCGCCATGGCGTCCTGTCGGAGTTGGGCGGCGCTCGCCAGTTCGGCGGCCTCGCGCTCCTGAGAGCGACGACTGGTCTGTTGCAGCGGGATGTTGACCGACAGCATGATTTCCCAATCCGCCAGCCGGTCGCCGACCTGGATCGGAGACACGCTCACGGTCAAATCCGGATAGCGGTTGGCACGGACCAGACGCTGGTTCTGTTGAGCGGCGGTAATGGCGGCGGCCTGAGCCAGCAACTCCGGGTTGGCGCCGAGCGCCCGATCCGCCGCATCCGCCAGCGCGGCCGGTTTAGGCAAGGGGGGTAGCGCTTTCGGTTCGGCCAGCGGCGCGTTTGCCGGCCGGCCTAACAACGCATTGAGTTTGGCGCGAGCCTGTTGTTGCTCGGTCGCCACCGTGATCAGATCGGCTTTGAGCGTGGTTTGTTCGATCTGCGCCTTTAAGGCATCCTGCTGGGGCGTGAGGCCGTTGGCGTGGCGGATTTGGGCAACCCGCTCGACTTCCCGCAGAAACATCCATTCCTCTTTCAGCAGAATCTCGTTCTGTTGCGCCTGATAACGCTGAATAAACGCAGTGGCGAGCTTGGCCCGCAGCGCGGCAGACAGGGCCGACCGCTGTCGGCGTGCTTTCTCCGCCTCCGCTTCGGCGACCCGCTGCTTGGACTTCCGCTTCCCGCCCAGTGGCAAGGTTTGCGCTACGGTGTATTTCACCGAACCGACTTGCGCCGGAGCGAGAGTAAAGCCGCTGTCGTTGGGAATGTCCCGCCATTCGACGCTGAACATCGGATCGGGCAGCGCGCCCGCCGGTTGAATGCGCGCTTCGGCGGCGGCGGCTTCATGTTGCATCGCCGCAAGTTCGGGATTGTGTTGCTCCGCCCAAGCCAATAATTCGGGCAGAGTGGCCCCCGGCAAATCGGCGGCTGGTTTCGCCGCCTGAACGCCCAGCGGCAGGACCAGGAGCGCCAGCACGCACCCGGTTTTCCGCAAACCGTGCATGAATATCCCCCTGGATTTTTTAGAATTCGCCCGACGACCCGGCGCGGCCGGCGATCATCGCTTATCGATAGGACTGGAAAATCCGGGACATCCCGTCTCGCGCCAACAGCAGCACGTCGTACGGGTCGCGGCGACGACCGTATTCGGGGCCATCCATGCCCGGCGATCCGATCGGCATGCCGGGGACGGCCAAACCGATGGCGTTTGGCCGCTCGTTCAGCAAGCGCAGAATCTCCCGGACAGGAACATGGCCCTCCAGCGCATAACCGTCCACCACGGCGGTATGGCAGGAGCCGTACTGGCTGGGTATGCCCAGGCGCTTGCGCGCATCGGTGTTGCCCGCGTCATGCACGCGCGCCTCGAAGCCGTTTTTCTCCAGATGCGCGATCCAGTCTTTACAGCAACCGCACGTTGGATCTTTCCACACTTCGACCAGCAGACGGCCGGGCGCCGCCCATGTGCGGGGTAGAGCCAGCAGCAGCGCGCCTGCCAACAGTTGGCGACGCTTCAGATCGATGGTCGAGTTTGGCGTGGTCATTCTTCTGGCGTTTTGGGTGTTGGCGGTTTTTGTCTTGGAGTTCATTGGGCTTCATCCGTGGTGGCGATAAACACATCGTCCACCTCGTTGATATGAAAATAGTGGGGTTTGCTGGCGACCGGCAGCTCCCACTCGTCCAAGCCGGACTTTTGCAACAGATAGGCGCGTATGGCCGGGTCATCGAGCGCGGCTTCGTCATTCTCCAGCCAGGCGCGAAGGGTTGGATCGGGCGGCTGGAAAATATGAACTTCGTGGCGCCCGCGTTTCAGGACCGCGTAGACCGGGGGATCGTCGAATTCCATCAATTTGGTATAACCCATGCTTTCGTACCACCGTGCCGTTTGCCCGACACTGGATAGCACCTTCTTGCCATGACCCTTGTAAGCCGGGCCACGGGCAAAACGATTGCCTTTTTC
>WBUJ01000075.1 GCA_008933795.1 Candidatus Contendibacter sp.
CGAATTGCAGCAAGTGCTGCGGCGCGCCAGCGCGTTGAAAGCCCTGTACCGGCGCGGGGAGCGTTACGCCCCGTTCCCGGGGAAAGTATTGGCCATGATCTTCGAGAAGGCGTCCACCCGTACCCGGGTTTCCTTCGAGGCCGGCATGGCGCAACTGGGCGGCAGCGCCATTTTCCTGTCGCCGCACGACACCCAATTGGGCCGGGGCGAGCCCATTGAGGACACCGCGCGGGTGCTGTCGGGCATGGTGGACCTGGTGATGATCCGTACTTTCGAACACGCCAGAGTGGAGCGCTTCGCCGCGCACTCCACGGTGCCGGTCATTAACGGTCTGACCGATTATAACCATCCCTGTCAGTTGCTGGCCGATCTCCAGACCTTCATCGAGCATCGCGGCGACATTCGCGGCCGCACCGTGGCCTGGATCGGCGACGGCAACAACATGTGCAACAGCTATCTCAAGGCCGCCATTCAGTGCGATTTCCAGTTGCGCATCGCCGTCGCGCCGGGCTACGAACCGAACGCGGAACTGCTCAAGCAAGCCGCTGGCCGGGTGATTTTGCTGCGCGATCCGCTAGCCGCCGCCCGGGACGCCGATCTGGTCGCCACCGACGTGTGGTCGAGCATGGGCAAGGAAGCGCAACAGCAGCGGCGGGCGCGGGATTTCGCCGGCTATCGGGTCACCGCCGAGATCATGGCCCAAGCCAAGCCCGACGCGATCTTTCTGCACTGCCTGCCGGCGCATCGGGGCGAGGAGGTCGGCGCCGAGGTGATCGATGGGCCGCAAAGCCGGGTCTGGGACGAGGCCGAGAATCGCCTGCACGCTCAGAAGGCGTTGATGGAATTCCTGCTGCTGGGCGAGGCCGCGCCGGTCGCTTGATGCATGGTTACTACCAATTCTCGATGGATTTTGAGTTTTGACCCTGTAGGCTGGGATGAAGCGTAGCGCAATTCCAGCCTCGCCCAGGCGCCGCCCACCCGATTATCCGCAACCGCCGATCTTTTTATGAAATAATTATCTTTATAACCAAAAGGATATATTATTTATGCTGCTGATGATCGACAATTACGACTCCTTCACCTACAACCTGGTGCAATACTTGGGCGAACTGGGCGAAACCGTGCTCGTGTTTCGCAACGACCAGATTACCGTGGACGAAATCGCCGAGCTAAAGCCAGAGCGCATCGTGCTTTCACCCGGACCCTGCACCCCCACCGAGGCAGGGGTGTCGCTGGCCGCCATCGAGCGTTTTGCCGGCCAGATGCCGATCCTCGGCGTCTGCCTGGGCCATCAGAGCATCGGCCAGGCCTTCGGCGGCCATATCGTCCGCGCCGCGCACGTCATGCACGGTAAAACCTCCGCTGTCCACCACCACGGCCGGGGCGCGTTCGCCGGTCTGCCCAACCCCTTTACCGTCGTGCGTTATCATTCCCTGGTGATCGAGAAAGTCACGGTCCCGGCTTGCCTGGAAGTGACCGCTTGGACCGAGACCCCGGACGGTGGGCTGGACGAAATCATGGGCGTGCGGCATAGGACCCTGTCCGTTGAGGGCGTGCAGTTCCATCCCGAATCCATCCTGACCGAGCACGGTCACGCCCTGCTCCGCAACTTTCTCAACCCGCACTGAACCGCCCCGGAGAACCGCCCCATGTCCATCACCCCCCAGGAAGCCTTGCAGCGCACCATCGAACATCGCGAGATTTTCTACGACGAGATGCTGTCGCTGATGCGCCAGGTCATGGCCGGCGACATCTCCCCGGTCATGACCGCCGCCATCCTTACCGGCCTGCGGGTCAAGAAGGAAACCATCGGCGAAATCACCGCCGCCGCCACGGTCATGCGCGACCTTTCCACCAAAGTTCGCGTTCCGCCGCCGCACGACCATTTCGTCGATATCGTCGGTACTGGCGGCGATGGTTCTCACACCTTTAACATCTCGACCACCGCCATGTTCGTGCTCGCCGCCGCCGGCGCCAAGGTGGCCAAGCACGGCAACCGTGGCGTCTCCTCCAAGTCCGGTAGTGCCGATGGGCTTGAGGCGATCGGCGCCCGGATTGACCTGAACGCGGAACAGGTCGCAGAGTGCATTCAAATCACCGGCATCGGCTTTATGTTCGCGCCGAATTTTCACTCGGCGATGAAAAACGTCGCCCCGGTGCGGCGGGAGATGGGCGTGCGCACCATTTTCAACATCCTCGGCCCGCTGACCAACCCCGCTGGCGCTCCCAACCAGCTCATGGGTGTGTTCCACCCCGATCTGGTCGGCATCCAGGTGCGGGTGATGCAGCAGTTGGGCGCGAACCACGTTCTCGTGGTCTGGGGCAAGGACGGCATGGATGAAGTCTCGCTGGGCGCGGCCACCCTGGTCGGCGAACTCAGAAACGGTCAGATTCTGGAGTACGAGATTCATCCCGAGGATTTCGGGCTGGCCATGATGTCGAACCGTACCCTCAAGGTCGAAACCGCCGAGCAGTCCAAGGCCATGATGCTGGCCGCGCTGGATAACCAGCCCGGTCCCCAACGCGATATCGTGATCCTCAACGCCGGCGCGGCGCTGTACGCCGCCAATCTAGCCGACTCCATCGCCGGCGGCATCGAGTTGGCGCGGGAAGCCTTGGCCAGCGGCGCGGCGCGGGCCAAGTTGGACGAATTCGTGCGTTGCACCCAGAAACTGGCGTCATGAGCGACATCCTGCCAAAAATCCTCGCCCGCAAGGCCGAGGAAATCGCCGAGCGCAGCGCGCGCTTGAGTCTGCGCGAATTGCGCCGGCAGGTGCAAAACCTGCCGCCGCCCCGGCCGTTCTTGAACCATCTGGAGCGGACCATCGCCCGGGGCCGGCCGGCGGTCATCGCTGAAATCAAGCGCGCCTCACCCAGCAAGGGCTTGTTGCGCGATCCGTTCCTGCCCGCCGCCATCGCCCGGAGCTACGCCGCCGCCGGCGCTTGTTGTCTGTCGGTGCTCACCGACCGCGACTTCTTCCAGGGTCACGAAGACTATCTACAGGAAGCGCGGGCGGCTTGCGAGCTGCCGGTGCTGCGCAAGGATTTCATCATCGACCCGTATCAGGTTTACGAAGCGCGGCTGATCGGGGCCGACTGCATTCTGCTGATCGTCGCCGCGCTGGATGACGCCACGCTGCTGGAGCTGGCGCGACTGGCGACAGATCTGGATCTGGACGTGCTGGTCGAGGTCCACGACGCCGGGGAGTTGGAGCAGGCGTTGGCCAGCGGCGCGGCATTGATCGGCATCAACAACCGCGACCTGCGAACGTTCGAGACTCGACTGGACACGACGCTGAATCTGTTACCCCAAATTCCCGCCGGCCGCACCGTGATCACCGAAAGCGGCATTCGCGCTCCCGCCGACGTGGCGCTGATGCGCGCACACGGCGTTCACGCCTTCCTGGTGGGCGAAGCCTTCATGCGCGCGCCTGACCCCGGCGCGAAATTGGCGGAACTGTTCGGTTAATCCCCCCGATCCCAGCTTCTTTCCCGCAAGGGACGGAGGGAGTTTCATCGCCATAATCTTCCAAGGAATCAAAATGAAAACCCGTATCGCTTGGCTGGAAGACATGACCTACGTGGCCCAATCGCCCAGCGGCCATGCCGTGGTCATGGACGGTCCACCGGAACTGGGCGGTCACAATCTCGGGCCGCGCCCCATGGAAATGCTGCTGATGGGCATGGGCGGTTGCACCGCGATCGACGTGGTCAACATCTTGCGTAAATCCCGGCAGGACTTGCGCGGCTGCGAGGTGCAACTCGAAGCCCAACGGGCCGACAGCGACCCCAAGGTTTTCACCCAGATCCATGTGCATTTCATCCTGAGTGGCAAGAGTCTGAGCGCCAAGCACGTCGAGCGCGCGATCCAGTTGTCGGCGGAAAAGTACTGCTCGGCCTCGATCATGCTCGGCCAGACCGCCAAGATCACCCATACCTTTGAAACCCGCGACGCCTGAAAGCCTTAAAAAATTAGTGTTACCATTCGATCCTGCTGCACTTATAAATTTTCTGCAAGGAACGCCGACGCCGAGGGCGGCGGATTGGGCTTTCTCGCCTGGGGGAGGGTCGATGTGGTGTCTCTAAGGCCAACAATGTCCAAGCTGCGGCTGCAAGGGTTCAACAACCTCACCAAAACGCTCAGCTTCAATCTCTACGACATCCGCTACGCCGCGACGCCCGCGCAGCGGGAACGCTACATCGCCTATATCGACGAGGCGTACAACGCCGAGCGGCTGACCCAAATCCTGACCACCGTCTCCAGGATCATCGGCGCCAACATCCTGAACATCGCCCGCCAGGATTACCAACCGAAGGGGGCCAGCGTCACCTTGCTGATCTCCGAGGAGCCAGTCGCCTCCGATCGCCTGTCCAACTCCGAATCGCCCGGCCCGTTGCCAGACGCGGTGGTCTGTCATCTGGACAAGAGCCATATCACCGTTCACACCTACCCGGAAAGCCATCCCGACAACGGCATCAGCACCTTCCGGGCCGACATCGACGTTTCGACCTGCGGCCGCATCTCGCCGCTCAAGGCGCTGAACTATCTAATTCACAGTTTCGAGTCGGACATCGTTATCGTCGATTACCGGGTTCGCGGCTTCACCCGCGACATCACCGGCAAGAAGCATTTCATCGACCACCCGATTGGTTCGATCCAGAATTTTCTATCCAAGGACACCCGCGACCGCTATCAGATGATCGACGTCAATATCTATCAGGAGCACATCTTTCACACCAAGATGATCCTGAAGGATTTCGAGCCGAACAGCTATCTGTTCGGCGTGGACAAGCAGGATGTGGCGCCCCACGAACAGGCGGAGATCGAACGGCGGGTGCGGCGGGAAATGACCGAGATCTTTTACGGCGAGAATCCGCGCTAAGGGTTTGTAGCTTTAATACCCTTTGTCCCCCTCCTCCTCAAGGGGCGAAGGAAGAACGGCGGATTCAAACCCAGTAGGTCGTCTGGGTCATTATCTTGGACACTCCCTTCATCAGCGCGCGCACCGGCAACGGCAGCCGCGCAGCCCCTGCCGCCATCGCGGTGGCGGCGTGGCGGGCCTCGTCTTCCCTCATCCGCTCCAGAATCGCCCGACTTGGCTGGTCGGCGGCCGGCAGGCGCTCCAAATGGGCGTTCAGGTGTTCGACTACCTGCTGCTCGGTCTCGGCGACGAAGCCCAGGCTCCAGCGATCCCCGGCCGCACCGGCCAGCGCGCCGATGGCGAAGGCGCCGGCGTAAAATAACGGATTCAGCAGGCTGGGACGGCTGTCCAACTCCCGAAGACGCGCCTCGCACCAGGCCAGATGGTCGTTTTCCTCGACGGTGGCCCGTTCCATCCGCTCCCGCACCTCGGTCAGCCGCGCCGTCAACGCCTGACCCTGATACAACGCCTGGGCACAGACTTCGCCCGCATGGTTGACCCGCATCAGCCGGGCCGCCCGCCGCTGTTCCCGTGGCGGCAGTTCGGCCGGCGGCGCGGCAGCGGTGGGATTGGGTCGTCCAGTGGTCGCTGGCTGGCCGAACAAGGTGCGAACCGCCTGATCCAGATTGATCAGCAGTTCGTCAACGGGGGTATAGTTACGAGTGGTCATCGTAGAATATCCAAAACCGGGATGAGGAATGGAAGTGTCCTATTATCGCTATCATGTCTTCTTTTGCACCAACCTGCGGCCCGACGGCTCGCAGTGTTGCCAGCAGTGCGGCGCCCAGGAAGCCCGCGATTACGTCAAGCAACGGGTCAAACAATTGGGACCGGCCATCCCGCACAAAGTGCGGATCAACACCGCCGGCTGCCTGGACCGCTGCGCCGAGGGACCGGTCATCGCGATTTACCCCGAGGAAACTTGGTACACTTACGTGGACCGTGCCGATCTGGACGAAATCGTCGACGAGCATCTGGTCCACGGCCGCCCGGTGGAACGCCTGCGCATCTAGGGCGCGCGGCGTCATTTCCGCTTCGCGCAGGTTGCAAAGGCTTGCGGGGGCCGCGCCGCTTGGGTAAGATACGCGACTTTCCAAGCGGATATGGACTTTTCGGAGCACCGTTAACATGAAAACGTTCAGCGCCAAGCCAGCCGAGGTCAAGCGCGATTGGTACGTCATCGATGCCAAGGACCAGGTTTTGGGCCGGATGTCGTCGGAAATCGCTCGCCGCTTGCGGGGTAAACACAAGCCCGAATACACGCCGCACGTGGATACCGGCGACTACATCATCGTGGTCAACGCCGAACAGGTGCGCGCGACCGGCCGTAAAAAGGCCGACAAATTCTATTATCGAACCACCGGCTACGTCGGTAACCTCAAGTCCATCTCGATGGACAAGCTGTTGCAGCAAGCTCCAGAGCGGGTCATCGAGATCGCCGTCAAGGGCATGCTGCCCAAGAATCCGTTGGGGCGGGCGATGTTCCGTAAACTGAAAGTTTACGCGGGCGCCACGCACCAGCACGCCGCGCAACAACCCAAGCCGTTGCAACTGAATTTTTGACCGGCTGGCGCATTCACCGGAGCGGAACAGGCAAGCATGATCGAAAACCAGCACTACGGCACGGGCCGGCGCAAGACTGCCGCAGCGCGGGTGTTCCTGCGGCCCGGCGCGGGCAACATCCTCGTCAATCAGCGGCCCCTGAACGAATACTTCGGGCGCGAAACCTCCTGCATGGTGGTGAATCAGGCGCTGGAAGCCGTGAATCTCAAGGAAAAATTCGATATTTACGTCACGGTCAAGGGCGGCGGCATCACGGGTCAGGCCGGCGCGATCCGCCATGGCATCACCCGCGCCCTGATCGAGTATGACGAGAGCCTGCGCCCCTCCCTGCGCAAGGCCGGTTTTGTCACTCGCGACGCCCGCGAGGTGGAGCGCAAGAAAGTGGGTCTGCACAAGGCCCGCCGCGCGCCCCAGTACTCCAAGCGCTAACCATTCCTCTGGGGGATCGTCTAGCGGCAGGACTGTGGACTCTGACTCCACCAACCTAGGTTCGAATCCTAGTCCCCCAGCCAAGCCAAGAGGGGTTGCCAACACGGCAACCCCTCTTTTCTTGCGCTTCGATTGAATTCGCGCTACCCAAGCGGGGCGACATCGTTTCCTGCCCGCGAGGCTCCTCATGCGCTTCTTCAACCCCGCCGGTCGTTCTCATCCACCCCAGCTTGGCGGCGCACCCCAGGTGACCGCAGGATTTTTGCCCGACTTCTGCGACAGCCAAACGGTTTTCCTGGTCGTGCTGATCGTCGAACTGCTGGCCTTCGTGCTGGCGCTGATCCAAGGCCGCACGCTGGAACGCTTCTGGACCGAACTGGCCCTGATTTCCCTGTTCATGCAGTGGGTGGCGCTGGCGGTAGCCCTGGTGTTGTGTCGCTGCCGCCGCTGGTTGGCCCGCTTGCGTCCCCCCACCGTCACCCTGGTCACCTTTGGCGTCGCCCAACTGATTACGCTGATTTGTTCCCTGGCGGCGTTGCGGCTGGCCGCCGATACGAGCCTTGGCCTCAAGCCTCCGACCACGCTGTCGGTCATTGTCGGCGACCAGGCCATCAGCGGCATTATCACGCTGATGGCGTTGCGTTATTTCTACGTTCAGCACCAGTGGAAACAGCAGGTCCAAGCCGAGGCGCGCGCGCGCTTGCAGGCCCTGCAAGCGCGAATTCACCCACATTTCCTGTTCAATACCCTCAACACCATCGCCAGCCTGATCCACGGTCGGCCCGACCAAGCCGAGCAGGCGGTGCTCGCCCTGGCTGATCTACTCCGCTCCGCGCTGGCTCAACGTGAAACCATCACCCTGCGCGAAGAGCTGGAACTGACCCGACACTATCTCGCCATCGAGAGTTTGCGCCTGGGCGACCGGTTGCGGGTGGACTGGCGGCTGGATCCCGATTTGCCACTCGATCTGCCGACTCCCGCGCTGCTGCTGCAACCGCTGGTCGAGAACGCCATCTATCACGGCATTCAGCGCCTGCCGGAGGGTGGAACCTTGACCATTCAGGTCGAGCGGCGAACCCGCGACTTGCGGATTACCGTCGTCAACCCCCGCCGACCGGCTGGCGATAACGCGCCTCGCGGCGTGGGCCAGCGCCTGGCTCAGGACAATATCCGACAGCGGTTGCAACTGGCCTACGAAACCCGCGATCCACTGCAGATCGTCGAGACGCCCGACCGCTACCAAGTCACGTTCGCCCTCCCGTTGCCGGTCTGGCCGCTGGCTGGTTAACGGTCCCGGGCTTCGCGACAGGGCGCCTGCTACACTTGCGGCATGCACACTCCCAAGCTGGCTTTGACTCATGAAGGTGCTGATCGTCGATGACGAGCCCCCCGCCCGCGACCGGTTGCGCGAACTGCTCAACCGCCTGTCCGATTACGAGCCTTGCGGCGAAGCCGGCAACGGCGCCGATGCGCTGCGGCTGGCGGCCAGCGTCCAACCCGACATCGTGCTGCTCGATATCCAGATGCCGGGCCTAGATGGGCTGGAAACCGCGAGTCGGCTGGCGGGATTGTCCCATCCACCCGCCATCATTTTCGTCACGGCTTACGGCGACCATGCATTGGCGGCGTTCGATGCCCATGCGGTCGCCTATCTGCTCAAGCCGGTGCGGCTGGAGCGACTGGAACAGGCGCTGGCCAGCGCCAGCCGCCTGAATCGCGCGCAACTGGCCAGTCTGGCGGCTGAGCCGGCGGCAGCCAGCCGCACCCACATCAGCGCGCGCCTCGGTCAGCGGTTGGAGCGGATTCCGCTGGCGGATGTGTTCTACTTCCAGGCCGATCAGAAATATGTCACGGTTCGCCACCGTCAGGGACGCGTATTGATCGAGGAATCGTTGAAAGTACTGGAAACCGAACTGGGCGCACGGGCGGTGCGGGTGCATCGCAATGCATTGGCGATGGCCGCACAGGTGGCGGGGCTGGAGAAAGCCTTGGACGGCGGTATAAGCTTGGTTTTCCATGGTATTCCCGACCGGCTGGAGGTGAGCCGTCGCCATCTTCCGGCGATTCGTCAGTTTCTCAAGGAGATCTGAGCGGCTCGAATGCCGAACCCCAGCCGGGGCATCGAATCTTGTGCGCTCGGGGGTAAGTGGGCTATAGTTTTATCCTCCAACGTGCCGGAATAGCTCAGTCGGTAGAGCAACTGATTCGTAATTAGTAGGTCGGAGGTTCGATTCCTCTTTCCGGCACCAGACAAATCAAGGGCTTATCGAAATTTATTCGATAAGCCCTTTTCTCATGCAAGCGCCATGCGCCGTGTCACAATAAAACATGGCTGCTACGGAAACCTTTAGAAGCTGTCTGGTAAAGAATATTACAATATAATCTAGCCGTAAATGGTAGCAGGATCGGATTTACGCGGCCCTGGAGGCCGATGACCCGGATGGGTTGCAACGGGCGTTTCATGCCTTCTTTGCCTCCATCCCCCACGACTGGCATCGCTGCAACGACATCGCCGACTACGAAGGCTATTGGGCCTCCATCGTCTATTGCTACTTCGCCGCCCTCGGGCTGACCGTGATCCCGGAGGATGTGACCGATCACGGCCGTATCGACCTGACGATCCTGTGGCCGGGTCGGGCGTATTTGCTGGAATTCAAGGTGGTGGAACTGAGCGAACCGGGCCAGGCGCTGGTGCAGATTGAAGCGCGCGGCTACCATCAGAAATACGCCGGCCAGCCGGTGACCCTGATCGGCATGGAGTTCAGCCGCGCCGAGCGCAACCCGGTCGGGTTTGAATGGCGGAGAATGCCGTGAATGATGGAGGACGACCCCATGCGCATATTGCTCGTCAAGCCCAAGGCCTGGCTTCAAACCGTGCTGGGCCTCGAACGCTTCCAGCGCCTGGAACCGCTGGAACTCGGTTATCTGGCCGCCGCGCTTCCACCGGAACACCAAGTCCGGGTGCTCGATCTGCGGCTGTATCGGTTTGCCGACCACGCCTTCAAGCGCGAACTGGCCCGGTTCCAACCCGACTTGGTGGGCTTTACCGCCTACAGCCACGAATCCGGGATCATGAAACGGCTGGCCGGCATGGTGCGCCGGTTGCTGCCGAACGCCCGAATCGTGGTCGGCGGCCATCATGCCACCGTGGCCCCCACCGATTGCAACGTTCCCGCGATTGATTACATCGTGCGTGGCGAGGGCTGCGCACCGTTTCGCGCCCTGGTCGCGGCGCTGGCCCGGGGCGCGGAACCCGAGGGCATTCCCAGCCTGCTGTTCGCCGGCGAGCGTTTCGACCAAGAGGCCGCCAAGGCATGGCCCCGCTATCCCGACCCCGCAACCATCCCGATCCCGCGCCGCGATCTGTGGGACAGTTGCCACTATTACTGCATCTGGGTGTGCGAAAACCCGCGCGACTGGCAGGTTCTGCTCCCACCGGTGGCGATGGCGCGCACCTCCTATGGCTGCAAGATGGTCTGCTCGTTTTGCATCGTGCCGCTCCTGTGCGGCGGTGTTCATCGGCCACGCCCAGCCGAGATGGTCGCCGAGGATCTGGCGCGGGTCGCGGCGGATCACGTCTACTTTTCGGATGACGAAAACTTCATCGACGAGGCTTACGGCTTCGAACTGGCCGAGGCGCTGGCGCGGCGTGGTGTAAAGAAACGTTACTTTGCTTGGGCGCGCGCCACGACCGTGCTACACTCGCCGGAATTGTTGCGGCGCTGGCGGGAGATCGGTCTGGACGGGGTGTTTGTCGGGTTTGAATTCGCCACCAACGAGGAATTGAAGGCGGCGCGCAAGGGCGGCACGGTGGCGCACAACGAGCGCGCCCACGACACGCTGCGCCGACTGGGCATCGCCTGCCACGCCGCGTTCATGGTCCGCCCGGAGTACGGCCACGCCGAGTTTCAGCGCCTGCGCGATTACGTCGGCGCCATGCCCCCGGCGCAATGCAGCTTCACCGTCTGCACCCCTTCGCCCGGCACGCCGGACTACGAAGCGGCGCGGCCGGGGTTCTGGTGTGGAGATGCCTACGACCTGCACGACTGCATGCATCCGCTCACGCCCACCGCGCTGCCTTTGCGCGAGTTTAGCGCGCTGCTGGCGCGGCAGATCGGCGAAGCGGGCCGGCGCAATCCGCTGCGGGTCGAGCGCCATCTCACCCGTCCGTGGGAACTGGCGCGGATTGTCCATGCCGACTGGCGTTACCAGCGGGCGTTCCGGGAACTGTACCGCGACTACCCGCGCGAGTTGTGGGAGTAGCCGGGAGAGGCCGGATTGTCCGCCCGAGGCGGGCTTCAGACCGACGGGTCGAGGCGAGGCGGTAGCGATGAAAAACCTGAGTGTTCCGAAACGACTTGGCGCGATCGTTTTCATGGGCTGCTGGCTGATTGCCGGGTTTCCAACCCGATCGGCGTTGGCCGCCGGGCTGCTGGAACCGAAAAAAACGATTGCGGTGGTCGAATTCGCGATTCGCGGCAGCGATCTTGATCCGCAGGCCGGCGCCATCATCGCCGATTCCATGACCTCGGCGATCGCCAGCCTGGGCTATTTCGCCCTCAAGGACCGCATGTCCCTGAGCGCCATCGCCAAGATCGCCAAAAACAACCCCTTCGGTTCGATCGGCCCCATCGATGCCGAAACGGCCATGCAGTTGGGAAAGCTGTATGGCATTCATGGCATCGTGACCGGCACGGTCAGCCGCTTGGGAGATCGGGTCAGGGTCACGGCGCGTCTGATCGACACCCGCACCGGCACCGTCCTGCGCAGCGGCGAGATCGAAGATAAGGATATTGACGCAGTCCAGGTCAAACTGGACAAACTGGTGATGTCGGTTACGACCACGCCGGTTTCCGCGCCGCAATCCTGGCGTGCCTTGACGGTCAAGACCGAACCCGCCAACGCCACGGTCAGGCTGCTGAATGTCGGCCAACCCTATCAAGCGGGGATACGGCTGCCCACCGGCGCTTATGAAATCGAAGTCAGCCATCCCGGTTACGTCACGCAAAAAGCCCGTGCAAAGATGGCTCAAAACGATGTGACCCTGCTGATTAACCTGGAAAAGGCCCTCTATGCGCTCATGGTCGACGTCGACCCGCCCAAATCCAAAATCAGCGTTATCAACATCCTGAACGTCCAGAAGCCTTATCAACCGGGGATGAAACTGGAAGCAGGCGTCTATCAAATTGAAATTGCCTGCCCTGGCTATCAGACCCAACGAAACATGATCACGATCACCGATGCTGATTTAAATGTGGTGCTAAAGCTGGAACTGCAAACTGATCACCCAGTCGATCCTGGTGGCCCGCCCCCCCTCCAGGCCCTCCAAGCTAACCAGGTGGTTCAGCCGCCGGTGAAAAAAAATACGCTGCGCTTAACCCGTTCAGTGGCGATAAACCACGGCAGGACGATCCCACATAAACGGACAACGGCAGGCGCCAGTAGCGGGAACCGGGCCAACTGGCCGAATCAAAGCGCTGGCAGCGGGAACCGGGCCAACTGGCCGAATCAACCGGCAGCGCAAGGCGGTGCATTCAAGCAAGGATTGCGGAAATTCAGGGACGAATTCAAAAGAACTTTTTGGTAGTTCGTGCGCCCCCGTCGCCGAACGGTGCGACGAACCGGCGTTCCGCGCCAGCGCGTGCTGGCGTGGTGTCAAGAAGCCGCCAATTATCCCTATAATGCCGCTTTTTACTCGCTACGATTCGCTTGCCGTAATGGGTGGGCGCGGATTGAAACCTGAAAGCCGGCATGGAACTGATTCGCGGTCAACATAATTTGCGGCCCCGCCACCGGGGCTGCGTCGCCACGATTGGCAATTTTGATGGCGTGCATCTCGGCCATCGAACGATCCTCGCTCAATTGGCCGAGCAGGCCGCGCGCCTGCGCCTGCCTCGACTGGTCATCACCTTCGAACCGCAGCCGCAGGAATTCTTCGCCGGTCCCAAGGCGCCGCCGGCCCGACTGATGCGGTTGCGGGAAAAACTGCTGGCGCTGGATGGACTGGGCATCGAACGAGTGCTGTGCCTGGAATTCGACCACCGGTTGGCGGCATCGCCGGCCGAACGGTTCATCGAGGATTTGCTGGTCCAGCGGCTGGGCATCCGCTATCTGGTGATCGGCGACGATTTCCGCTTCGGCCATCGTCGCGCCGGCGATTTCGCCATGCTGGTCGAAGCGGGCCAGCGGCACGGTTTCGAGGTCGCCGACAACCACAGCTACATTTTGGACGGCGAACGGGTCAGCAGCACCCGGGTCCGCCAAGCGCTGGCCCAGGGCGATCTGGAACTGGCGGCGCGGCTGTTGGGCCGACCTTACGACATGTGCGGGCGGGTGGCGCATGGCGACCGCCGCGGCCGCACACTCGGTTTCCCCACCGCCAATATCCATCTGCACCGCCGAGTCACCCCGGTTTACGGCGTCTATGCCGTACTGCTGATTGGCCCCGATCTGCGACCGTGGCCTGGCATCGCCAATGTCGGCCGCCGCCCGACGGTCGAAGGCGAGCGCGAGCGTCTGGAAGTCCATCTGCTCGATTTTCAGGGCGATCTCTACGGCCAGCATGTCAAGGTGGACTTCCTGCACTATCTTCGCCCGGAACAGCGCTTTGATTCCCTGGCGGCTTTGCAAGCGCAGATTCAGCGGGACGAACAGACCGCCCGGGCTTGGTTCGCCGCGCGGAGCATCCTGCCATCCCCTCACCCCTCACCCCTCACTCCGGCGAGATGAGGGGTTTTTGAGCACCGGTTTTTTCAGAGGTTTACCGTGGCCGATTACAAAGACACCCTCAATCTTCCCCAGACCGCCTTTCCGATGAAGGCCGATCTCGCCAAGCGCGAGCCGGATTTGTTGCGCTACTGGCGGGAACTGGATTTGTACCCGCGGCAGCGCGCCGAATTCGCCGGGCGGCCCAAGTTCGTGCTGCACGACGGCCCGCCCTACGCCAACGGGACGATTCATATCGGCCACGCCGTCAACAAGGTGCTCAAGGACATCATCGTCAAGTCCCGAACCCTGAGCGGGTTCGATGCGCCCTATGTGCCGGGTTGGGACTGCCACGGCCTGCCCATCGAGCAGGTGGTGGAAAAGAAGCTGGGCAAGGTCGGGGTCAAGGTGGACGCCCGCCAGTTCCGCACTGCCTGCCGGGCGTTCGTCGCCGAGCAGATCGCCAGCCAGAGCGCCGATTTTCAGCGACTGGGCGTGCTGGGCGACTGGGAAAAGCCGTACCTGACCATGGATTTCCGCGCCGAGGCCGACATCGTGCGGTCGCTGGCGCGGATCGTCGCCAACGGTCACCTGTATCGCGGTTCCAAGCCGGTGTACTGGTGCATTGATTGCGGGTCGGCGCTGGCCGAAGCCGAGGTGGAATATGAAGACCGCGACTCGCTGGCGATTGACGTGCGCTTCGCGGTGGTGGACCCCGAGGCGCTGATGGCCCGCATGCACCATGTCGAGGGCCACGAAGGCAAGGGACCGCTGGCCGTGGTGATCTGGACCACCACGCCGTGGACCCTGCCGGCCAACCAGGCGGTAGCGGTCAACCCGGGACTGGAGTACGTGGTCGCGCAAGTCGAGACCGACCGGGGTCGGGAACGGTTGCTGGTCGCGGAGCCGTTGCTCAAGGACTCGCTGGCCCGCTGGCAGGTCGAAAATTACCAGGTGATCGCCTACGGTCCGGGCGCTGAACTGGAGGGGCTGGCTCTGCGTCATCCGTTTTACGACCGGGAAGTGCCGGTCATCCTCGGCGATCACGTCACCACCGACGCCGGCACCGGCGCGGTCCACACCGCCCCGGCCCACGGCCAGGAAGACTACGTAGTCGGTTCGCGCTACGGGCTGCCGGTAGACAATCCGGTGGGGCCGGATGGTCGCTTCCTGCCCGATATCCCACTGTTTGCCGGGCTGCACGTGTTCGCCGCCAACGAACGGGTGATCGATACGCTGAAAGTCCACGGTAAGTTGCTACGGGTCGCCAGCCTGAAACACAGCTATCCGCACTGCTGGCGACACAAGACCCCGGTGATCTTCCGCGCCACTCCGCAATGGTTCATCGGCATGGATCACCCCCACGCCTTGCGCGCCCGTGCTTTGGAGGAGATCAAAAAGCTTCACTTCACCCCGGACTGGGGCGAGGCGCGGATTCAGGGCATGGTGGCCAATCGCCCGGACTGGTGCGTGTCCCGGCAACGCTACTGGGGCGTGCCCATCGCCCTGTTCACGCACCAGCAAACCGGCGAGCCGCATCCGAACACGCTGGAGTTGATGGAACAGGCGGCCCAGCGCATCGAACGGGGCGGCATCGACGCCTGGTTCGAACTCGACCCGGCGGAACTGCTGGGCGCGGACGCGGCGGATTACGACAAGGTGACCGACACCCTGGACGTCTGGTTCGACTCCGGCACCACCCACTTCTCGGTGCTGGACCGCCGCCCGGAACTGCATTTCCCGGCAGAACTGTATCTGGAAGGTTCCGACCAGCATCGCGGCTGGTTCCAGTCCTCGTTGCTGGCCTCGGTGGCGATGCGCGGCGTCGCGCCCTACAAGGGCCTGCTGACCCACGGCTTCACCGTGGACGCCCAGGGCCGCAAGATGTCCAAGTCGCTGGGCAACGTGATCGCGCCGCAGAAGGTGGTGAGTTCGCTGGGCGCTGACGTGCTGCGGTTGTGGGTGGCGGCGACCGACTATCGCGGCGAGATGGGCGTTTCCGACGAGATTCTCAAGCGCATGGCCGATTCCTACCGGCGGATGCGCAACACCGCCCGTTTCCTGCTGGCCAATCTCAACGGCTTCGATCCCGCCCAACATCAGTTGCCGCCGGAACGGATGCTGGCGCTGGATCGTTGGGCGGTGGATCGCACCCACCGCTTGCAGGAGGAGATTCTGGAGGCTTACGACCAGTACCTGTTTCACCTGATCTATCAGAAGATTCATAACTTCTGCTCGGTGGACCTAGGCAGTCTGTATCTGGACATCATCAAGGATCGGCAGTACACCACCGGGCGCGACAGCATCGCCCGCCGCTCGGCGCAGACCGCAATGTATCACCTCCTGGAAGCGATGACCCGCTGGCTGGCGCCGATTCTGAGCTTCACCGCCGAGGAAATCTGGCGGAACCTGCCCGGCGCGCGGGGTCCGTCGGTGTTCCTGACCACCTGGTACACCGGACTGTTCGCGGTCAGCGACAACGACCCCCTCAACGCGGCCTATTGGGACCGACTGATTGCGGTGCGCGAGGCGGTCAGCAAGGAACTGGAGAAGCTGCGAGTCGCAGGCGGCATCGGTTCGGGGCTGGACGCAGAAGTGGAGTTGTACGGCGATGGCGACCTGGCGGCCGATTTGCACCGGATCGGCGATGAACTGCGCTTCTTCTTCATCACCTCCTACGCCCGCGTGCAACCGCTGGCCGCCAAGCCGGCAGACGCGGTCGAAGTCCAAGTCAACGGCCAACCGCTGGCGATTCAGGTGTTGCCCTGCGCCCATACCAAGTGCGTGCGCTGCTGGCATCACCGCGAGGATGTAGGCCGGAACGCCGAATACCCCGAACTGTGCGGGCGCTGCGTGGACAATGCGTTCGGGGCGGGGGAAGAGAGAAAATTCGTTTAATGAAGTGTGGAATAGTGGACGGTTATACCTGGAATCTCTCATGCTAAAACAATGGGGGTGGCTCAGCGCCCTTGTCATCGTGCTGGATCAGGCCACCAAATTCCTCGCCGAGACCTTTCTGACCATGCACCAGCCGGTGCCGGTGCTGCCCTCGTTCAACCTGATGCTGACCTACAACACCGGCGCCGCCTTCAGCTTTCTGGCCGGCGCGGGCGGCTGGCAGCGCTGGTTCTTTCTGGGGCTGGGCGCGACGGTCAGCATCGGTCTGATCGTCTGGCTGTGGCGGCTCAAGCCCGGGGAACAATGGCTGGCGGCGGCCCTGGCGCTGATTCTGGGCGGGGCGGTCGGCAACCTGATCGACCGGGCCTGGCTGGGGCAGGTGATCGACTTTATCCAACTCTATTACGACCGTTGGTATTTTCCAGCCTTCAACATCGCCGATTCGGCCATCACCGTCGGCGCGGTGTTGCTGGTGCTGGACAGCCTGTGGTCCCGGAATGCCGGCGACCTGAAGCATCCGTCCGGAGACGCCTGATCCGCGTCACCTTTTTCCAGGAGACCCGCATGAGCGTGCATATCCATCTGGCCAATCCGCGTGGCTTCTGCGCCGGGGTGGACCGGGCCATCGGCATCGTCGAACGGGCGCTGGCACTGTTTGGCGCGCCGATCTATGTGCGCCACGAAGTCGTGCATAACCGCTTCGTCGTCGATGACCTTCGCCAGCGAGGGGCGGTGTTCGTCGAAGAACTGAACGAGGTTCCAAACGGCGCGACGGTGATCTTCAGCGCCCACGGGGTATCGCGGACGGTACAGGAGCAGGCGACGCGGCGCGGCCTCAAGGTGTTCGACGCCACCTGTCCGCTGGTCACCAAGGTCCACCTGGAAGTCAGCCGCCATGCTCGCGCGGGCCGCGAGGTGATCCTGATCGGTCATGCCGGCCACCCGGAGGTCGAGGGCACCAGGGGCCAGTACGACGAGAGCCAGGGCGGGCGGATGTATCTGGTGGAGACAGTCGAGGACGTGGCGGCGCTGGCGGTGCGCGATCCCACCGAGCTGGCCTACGTCACCCAGACCACCCTGTCGGTGGACGACACCGCGCGAATCGTCGCCGCCCTGCGCGCGCGCTTTCCAGCGATCCAGGGGCCGCGCAAGGACGATATCTGCTACGCCACCCAGAACCGGCAGGACGCGGTCAAGGACCTGTCGCGGCGCTGCCAGTTGCTGCTGGTGGTGGGCTCGCGCAACAGTTCCAACTCCAACCGGCTGCGGGAACTGGCCGGGAAGGAAGGCACACCTGCCTGGCTGATCGACGGACCCGGGGATATCGACCCGGTCTGGCTGGCCGGGAAAACCGCCATCGGCGTAACCGCCGGCGCTTCGGCGCCCGAGGTGCTGGTGCAGCAGGTGATCGCCCGCCTGCGGGAACTGGGCGCCACGGCGGTGACGGAAAGCACGGGGCGGGAGGAGCATGTAGTGTTCGCGCTGCCCAAAGAATTACGGTGATTTCCTGGAAGCTGCGACAAATAACAAATCGTTACAGGACCGACCGCCCAAATAAACCGGTTTTTTTCCGATTCCTCAGTGCCGTAGGATGCGGTGAGGTATGGACCGCATCCATCGTGATTTATGGCTGTAAAATCGCCAAGCCTAACGAGAATTGGTGTTACGTTCGCCGCCACCGCCGTATTCCGAACAGGCCGAATAGGCCAGTAAGCAACAGCAGGGCCCATTCGCTCAAAGTGGGAATATCGGCGGGCGCGCCGCCGATCGCAATGTTGCGATCCACATCCGGCGCGGCGTTGTAGTTGGCGTTGTCGGCTTGGCTGGCGCGCATCGTGCAGGCGCCTGCCGCCAAGTAGCTGACCGTGGCGCCGCTGACGCTGCAAATACTGCCGGTCTGGCTGGCGAAAGTGACCGGGTTGCCGGAATTACCGCCGGTGGCGCTCAGCGTGGCGCTGCCGCCGACCGCGCCCGAAGCCGGGGGGGTGAAGGTAATAGTCTGGCCGGCCTTGGCGATGGTGAGCGTGCCGTTGGCGGAGCCGGTGTAGTTGGGATCCGTCACCGTGCAAACCACGGCGTAGCTACCGGCATTCGTGGGCGGAGTGGTCGAACCGTCGTAGGTGATGCTGGTTGCTATGCTAGGGTTGGTGGTGCAGGTGGCGCTCTTGGCGGTGCCGTCGTAGGTGTAAGGGCCAAGATCGCTTAAGGTCATGGTCGCTGACGCCGGGCTATTGGTCAAGCTGAACGCGACGGGGGTCGCCCCCGCTGCGCTGGCGTTGACGGCGTAGGTCCCCGCCGTGCCGTTGGCTGTGGCGGCCACCGAGGCGGTACAGACTGCGGGCGAACCGCTGCATGTGACGGTCACCGGGCTGGTGGGGTTCAAAGCAGCGCTGGAACCCGAGGCCGGGGCAGTAAAAGTGACTTGCGCGCCGGTCACTGGTTCGGCTTGGGCCGATGGCGCGGCGCTGCTGACCGTGACGATCAGGGGGTTGGCAAAGGCGGTGTTGATCGGCGTGCTTTGGTTATCCCCGCCACTCTTGCTCAGGGTGAGTCCTTGCCATTCGTAAGCGCCGATGTCTGTGGTGGTATTGAAGGGTCGGGGCAGGCCGCGAATATCGTCGCTCGGCGCTCCTGTGTTGGTTCCGGCGTCAATGGCCGGGCTTCCCGGGTGGGGTTTCCGGGGGTTTAGTCCGGTGGGCGACGATCCAGGCGGCCTGCCATTCCTCGGGATCGAACACCACGTCGCAGGGCAGCTTTGGGCAATCCCGGCCCCAGGTGACCAAGTGCAGGATCCGCCAGGCAATGAT
>WBUJ01000258.1 GCA_008933795.1 Candidatus Contendibacter sp.
TTCAAGCCATGATATTCACGCCGCCGTCCACGTAGATCGTGCTGCCGGTCAGGCGCCGAGCGTAGGGAGTGGCGAGGAAGGCGCAGGTGAAGCCGACGTCCATGATGTCCACCAGTTCGCCGAGCGGCGCGCGCTGCACGGCTTCGTTGAGCAGCAGATCGAAGTCCTTAAGTCCGGAGGCCGCCCGGGTCTTGAGCGGTCCCGGCGAGATGGCGTGGACCCGGATGCCCTGCCGGCCCAGTTCGTAGGCCAGATAGCGGCAGGATGATTCCAATGCCGCCTTGACCGGTCCCATCACGTTGTAGTTGGGCGCTACCTCGTTGGCGCCGTGGTAGCTCATGGCGAACAGCGCGCCGCCTTCGGTCATCAGCGGTGCGGCTAGCTTGGCCATGCGGATGAAGGAGTGACAGGAAATGTCCATCGCCTTGGCGAACCCTGCCGCTGAGCAGTCGAGCAAACCGCCCTGCAAGTCCTCCTTGGGCGCGAAGGCGATGGAATGGACCAGAATGTCGAGCCGGCCCCATTGTTTCGTAATGGCATCGAACAGCGCTTCGAGCTGGCCCGGTTGGCTGACATCGAGCGGCATGAAGATCGGCGCTTCCAATTGTTTCGCCAGCGGTTCGACGTAGGGTTTCGACTTTTCGTTGAGGTAGGTGATGGCCAGGTCGGCTTCCAGTTCGCGGAACGCCTTGGCGCAACCGTAGGCGATGGAATGCTCGTTGGCGATGCCGGCGACCAGCGCCTTCTTGCCCTTGAGCGGGGGACGGGGGATTTCAACGGCCATGAGGGGGTGCTCCTTAAGCGACGGGGTTGAGGAGGCGCCGGGTCTGGCGGGCGATCATCAGTTCTTCGTTGGTCGGGATGACCCAGACGGCAATCCGGCTGCCCGCCGTGCTGAGGCGCGGACCGCCGGCCGCGTTGGCGGCGGGGTCGAGTTCCACCCCGAGCCAGGCAGCGGCGCGGCAGACCCGTTCCCGGATCGCCACGGCGTGCTCGCCGATGCCGGCGGTGAACACCAGGGCGTCAAGTCCGCCCAGTGCGGCGGCCAGCGAGCCCAGTTCCCGGCCGATGCGGTAAACGAACAACTCCACCGCGAATTGCGCCTTCGGATCGGCGGAGTCCAGCAGGGTGCGCATGTCGCTGGACAGGCCCGAAACGCCGAGCAAGCCCGACTGCTGGTAGAGCAGCTTTTCGATGGCGCGGGCGTCCATTTTCAGTTCGTCCAGCAGATAGAGGACGACGCCGGGGTCGAGATTGCCGCTGCGGGTGCCCATCGGCAGTCCGTCCACGGCGGTGAAGCCCATGGTGCTGGCCACGCTTTTACCGTTATGGATGGCGCACAGGCTGGAGCCGTTGCCCAGGTGCAGCACCACGGTGCGTCCCTGCGCGGCGCGGGGATCGTATTGGGCCAGCACCGAAGCGATGTACTCGTAGGAAAGGCCATGGAAGCCATAGCGGCGCACGCCGCGCTCGGTGATCTCGGGCGGCAGGGCGAACGCCTGGGCCACTTCCGGCTGGCCGCGATGGAAGGCGGTGTCGAAACAGGCCACCTGCGGCAGTTCCGGCCGGTTGGCCAGCAGCAACCGAATCGGCTTGAGGTTGTGGGGTTGATGCAAGGGTGCCAGCGGAATGAATTGCTCCAGGTGGCCGACGATTTCGGCGGTCAGCCGGACCGGCGCGGCATAGTCGAGACCGCCATGCACCACCCGATGGCCGACGGCGACGAGCCGGTGCGCGCCGAGTTGCTCGCGCAGGAAGCCGGCCAGATAGGTGATGGCGCCGTCGTGCCCCAGCGCTTCACCTTGCGCCCACTGCCGTTCGACGACGACGACGCCCGCCGCGTCCCTGGCCTTGAACCGGGGCGTGGTGTAGAGACCCTCGATTTGCCCCCCCAGCAACAGGTTGAGCGCTTCGCCCTGTTCGAGGAACACCGAGAACTTGATGCTGGACGAACCCGCATTGACCACCAGAATCGCGTCGCTCATTACGCCACCGCCTTGCTTGCGCTTTCCCGCCGCGCCTGGGCGACCAGCGCGGCCACCGCGCAGGACGCCAGCCGGGTCATCACCGAATCGGCGCGGCTGGTCAGGATGATCGGCACCCGTGCGCCGAGCACGATGCCAGCCGCGTCGGCCTCGGCCAGGAAGCTCAGGCTCTTGGCCAGCATGTTGCCGGCTTCCAGGTCGGGCACTACCAGGATGTCGGCCAACCCCGCCACCGGCGAATCGATCTTTTTGATCCGGGCCGCCGCCAGGTTGATGGCGTTGTCCAGCGCCAGCGGGCCATCCAGAATGCCGCCGGTGATCTGCTTACGGTCGGCCATCTTGCACAGGGCGGCGGCTTCCACCGTGGACGGCACCTTGGGGTTGACCGTTTCCATGGCGGACAGGATCGCCACTTTCGGTTGGTCGAGACCCAGAGCGCGGACGAGGTCGATGGCGTTCTGGACGATGTGAACCTTGTCTTCCAGAGTCGGGAAGATGTTGATCGCGGCATCGGTGACGATGAGCGGCCGGTCCAGATTCGGCACGTCCATGATGAAGGCGTGGCTGATGCGCCGCTCGGTGCGCAGTCCCGTCCCCGTCCGCACCACCGCGCCCATCAGTTCGTCGGTGTGCAGGCTGCCCTTCATCAGTAGTTCGGCCTTGCCCTCGCGCACCAGTTGCACCGCCAGATCGGCGGCGGCGTGGCTGTGCGGCGCGTCTACGATTTCGTAGCTTGAGATGTCCAGTTGAAACTGAGCCGCCACGGCTTCGATTTTGTCGCGCGGGCCGACCAGAATCGGTTGCAGAATGCCCAGTTCCGCCGCTTCCACCGCGCCCTTGAGCGAACTCTCGTCGCAGGGGTGGGCGACGGCGGTCGGCACTGGGGTCAGCGCCTGGCATCGGGCGATCAGCCGTTCGTATTTCTCGTGCTTGCGTTCCAT
>WBUJ01000259.1 GCA_008933795.1 Candidatus Contendibacter sp.
CCGTGGTGGCGCGCGCCGCCACCAAACCCAAGCCACCGCCGAGTTCGCCGCCCCCGCCCGCGCGGTCCGCCGACCCGATTACCCAGTTCCGGGATGAAGCCGGTCGCGCCGCCACTGCGGTCGGCGACTGGGCGAGCCGCACCAGCGCCACAGTCGGCGGAGAAGTGCGGCGGGGTTTGGAAACCGCCGACCGGACGGTGGGGCAGTGGACCGGGCGCTGCAACCAGGCGGATGGCTGCCGCCGGAATACGACTCAGGTCGAACGCCGCGACCGCTGGTCCGACCGCCACGGCGGCAATACGGTCACGCAGCGGCAACCCCCGGTGCGGTCTGCCGACGAGGACGAGGGGTTTGCGAGGCCGCCGCCGCGCTAGCACCGGGATTAGCGCCGATTATCGGCGCCGTCCGCGTCCGCTACACCGTTCAGCCCTTCCTGGGCCGCCACCAAGCGCAGCACCATCTCAAAAGCCTGCTGGGTAAAAGCCAGCACCTCGGCGAAACCCGGGTCCGACAAGGCCCGGGCGAGGTCGTGGCGGCGGTAGAGGTTGATGAACTGGCGCTCGCGCTCGTATTGCAGGGACAGCCGGCCCACGCCCCAGTCCTCCAGAATTTGCCAGAGTTCGGGCCGGTAAATCCGGGCCAGCCGCATCGCCACCGGCACCGGATCGCGCCGGGCCAGCAGTGCCGCCAAGCGCAGAATCAGATCGAACGACAGCGCCGCCGAGCCTTTCTCCACCGCCGCCAACAGCGACTGGTCCTTTAAATCCAGCGCGGCGCCGAGGTCCTCCAGGGTCAAGCCGGCCACCAGCCGCAAGTCGCGCAGGTACTCGCCCGCTTCCCTCATCGCCTCGGCCTGCTCGGGATTGAGCAGCAGCGCCTTGCCGACCCGCCACGGAGTTTCGGCGGTTTTCGTCACCTTGCGCAGGGTATCGGTCACGGTATCGGCCACCGCGCCGGGCAACCGGGTCAGCCGCCCGACCAGCGAGGGCGATTCGGCGACCGGCGCCGGTATGTTGGGCGCGGGCGGCGGCGCGGGATCGGCGGCTTTCGCCCTGGCGGATGGTTTCGCCTTCGCGGTTTTGCCACGCGGGGGCTTGGCGGGGGGCTGTTCGCTGCTCATCGCAATCTCTCCTTTCGTGGCTCGAACGGGTCGCTACGAACCGCCGCCCAGCCGCTCGAAGGGCCAGGGCGGCAACGGACCCAGATCGGGACAGCGGGCGTGCAGCAATTCGTGAACCAGGCGGGCCAAGCGTGGGGCCTGACGGTTGTTGGGCGTGTGGGCGAAGAAGTAGGGCTCCCGGCCCTCGCCCAGCCACAGCGCCAGCTTGTCCAGCCACGGCGCCAGAAACGGCCGGTTCGCCTCCACGTCGGGATGGCCGATGTAGCGGATGAACGGTCGCGGTCCGAGACTGATGGCGTGGACCGGCAAGCGCGGTTTCCTGCCTTGCGCGGTTCGAGTGTCGGGATCGGTGGGATCGGCGGCAAACAGGGCGCGGCTGTCCAGCATCACCCGGTCGATGCCCAGATCGAGCAACAACCGATTCAGTTGCCGTTCTTCCTCGCCCTTAGCGAAGAAGGCGCGATGCCGCACCTCCACGGCGTACCGAAATTCCTTCGGTAGCGCGGCGAGATAATCGCGCAGCGCCGGCAGATCGTCCGGGCCGAAACTGGGCGGCAATTGCAAAAAATTCGGACCCAGCCGATCCGCTTCGGCCAGCGGCGCCAGCCGATTCAGAAACTCCGTCGTTTCCGCCGCAACCGCGCGCAGTCGCCGCTCGTGGCTGATGGCGCGCGGGAACTTGAAGCAGAACCGGAATCCCGGCGCGGCTTGTTCGCGCCAGCGGGCGACCGTTTCCGGCTTGGGCAAGCCGTAGAAGCAGTTGTTGCCCTCGACCGTATCGAACGCCGCCGAGTACTGGCGCAGGAAATCGCCGGGTTTGGCGCCGGCGGCGAACAACCCTCCAATCCAGTCGCGGTTGCTCCAGACCGGGCAGCCGAGGCGACAACGAGCGAGAGCCATCTTGCAAGAATCATGTAAAAACCCCTCTCTCCCGATCGCGGGAAAGAGGGGTAGGGACGAGGGTTGCTTTCAGCCGGCCAGCCTTGGAGACCGCGCCAAACCGCCTCTCGATCCGCGTCCGGCCTCATCCACCAAACGAGACCTTATCCTATCCCCATCAACGCTGCCGCACCACCTGATACGGACGGGTTGGATAAGTGACCGGCACGCTCCAGATATGCACCAGGCGGCTGAAAGGGAACACCAGGAACACGGTCATGCCGAGAACCATGTGCAGCTTGAACAGGAAGCCGATGGGCGCCACGGCGGCTACCGCTTCCGTGGGATCGAAGGTGACGATATTCCGCGCCCAACTCATCAGCAGTAGCATGTTGTGGCCGTCCGTGTGCATCAGCGACAGTGGCACGGTCAACAGGCCGAGGATCAACTGCACGTACAGTAGCAGCAGGATGAAGATATCCATGTTGGTGCTGGTGGCCCGCACCCGTGGATCGGTCAGCCGCCGCCGCACCAGCATCGTCAGGCCGGCGAAGCACATCAGGCCGAAGATGCTGCCAGCGACCACGGCCAGCACTTGCTTGGCGGTGGCGGAAACGCCCAGGGCGTGCAAGATCTCCGGCGGGGTCAACATGCCGAAGAAGTGGCCGAAGAACAGCAGGATGATGCCGACGTGGAACAGGTTGCTGGCCAGCCGCATGTCCTTCTTGTTCAAAATCTGGCTGGAATGCGCCTTCCAGGTGAACTGGTCGCGTTCGAATCGCGCCAGGCTGCCGAGCAGGAACACCGAGCCGGCCAGATAAGGATAGACGCCAAATAGCAGGGTATCCAGGTAACTCATGATCTTTGCCTCTGTTGTTTACAGGGAGGAAGCGGGTTGTTGCGTCG
>WBUJ01000076.1 GCA_008933795.1 Candidatus Contendibacter sp.
GTCCCGGTACGCCGGGTTAATGTTCATGATCCGGATTTGGGCGGTCCCCGGCGTGGCCTCGACCGTCCAATAGGCGCGTGGCTCCACCACCGGCGGTGCGACAGTTGGCGGCGATTCCGTGACTGGGGGAGTGAGCACGGGCGGTGCGACCATCCCCGGCGTGGCCGGCAACTTCGGCGAAACTCCAAACTCCTCCCAAAGCCACCACCCGCCCAACGCGGTCAGCCCGATCACCGCGAGCCCCACTATTGCGGTCTGCTGCTTTGGCATGGCGGATCGTTCGGGAACGGCACTGGGTTTAGGCGCTGCTTTGGACGGTTCGGGTGCTGCTTTCGATTTCGGCGGTTCGGGCGCAACTTTTGGCTTGGGCGGCGGCTTGATCGGCGGTTCGGGGGCTGCGGTTGGCTTGGGCGGCGTCGGGCGAGTGGGTTCCTCCGCCGTCAATACCGCTTCCAGTGGCCGCTTAAACTCCACCATGGATTGAAAGCGCTGCCCCGGTTCCACCGCCAAGGCCCGCCGCAGCGCGGCGTCGAGCGCCTCCGGCAGGTCGGGCATCCAGTGCCGGGCCGGGTGCAGCGGATCTGGTTGCCCGAGCAGGTCGTTCTGCTTGCGCTCCAGCGCCGACGGCAGCCGCCGCGCCGTCAGCATGAAGTACAGCGTGGCGGCGGCGCCGTAGACATCGGTCCACGGTCCCTGCCGGTTCAGGTGGCCTTGCAGGTACTGTTCGTAGGGGGCGTAGCCTTCGGAAAAGATCAGCAGGCTGCGGGTGTGGGTGCCGGTCACTTGCCGCGCCGAGCCGAAGTCCAGCACGATCAGGTCGTCGTCTGGGGTCAGGTACAGGTTGCCCGGCTTGAGGTCCCGGTGCATGAACCCGGCTTGATGCACTTTCTGTAAGCCGTCCAGCACCGGCAACAGCAGTTTGAGCGCCCGCCGCCACGGCATCTGGACGCCCGTCTGGCCTTTGGCCGGTTTCAGATGCCGCGCCAGGTCTTCGCCTTCGTAGTAGTCCATCACCAGATAGGCGGTGTCGTTCAGCTCAAAGTAGTTGAGCACCCGCACCAGATGGGGATGGCGCAACTGCGCCACCGTTTGCGCTTCTTGCAGGAAGGTTCTCAAGCCGTAGTGGAACAGGTCTTCGTGGTCGTGGGCGTTGAGCACCACCGTCTTGCGGTCAGTGGACCGCCCGACCAGCTCGCTCGGGTAGTATTCCTTGATCGCGACCTTCATCTTCAAGGTCACGTCGAAGCCGCGATAGGTGATCCCGAACCCGCCCTGGCCCAGCTTTTCCCCGACTACGTAGCCCTTCAGTTGCGTCCCGACCGGCAGCAACGCCCCGGAACGGCCCTCCAGGCCGGCGCGGTAGTGGCAGATCGGGCACACCCCGGCGATGTCCCATTCGCGCGGGTGAAAACAGCCCGGACAGGTCACTTCAACCGGCTGGGCGCGGGTTTCTTCCAGTGGCGCGGTCATCCAGAACGATCTCCCTCGGTCAATATTATGGTGATACGGTTATCGCGTCAGGGAGATAGGATAACGCTGCTTGTGTAACTGGCTCCCACGCTCCAGCGTGGGAGCAGGTCCAGACGCTCCAGCGTCTCGAATCACAGCCATCGCGTTTCAACCGTAATCAACCCTGCTTGACCGGCGTAGTTGCGGGCGCTCGAATACCGCCAATGCACGGGATCATCGACATAGCCCCTGGCGACCGGATTATGGTGCATATACTCCAATTTCTGTCGCATCATCGCCTCCCCCTGGATTTGCTCCGGGTGCGAACCTTCCTGCCAGACCTGATGATCCCGGTCAACTTTGTGCCGGGCCTTGTGGAAGGCAAGGAGTTCCAACAGTGGCGACTGGCGCTCGGTCAGGCGCTGGATGATCTGGCCGGCGGTAAAGGATTTGAAGCTGGCGATAGTTTGGCCCAGGTCCGCAGCGGCGGCGAGCAGGTGGCAGTGATTTTCCAGGATCACGTAGCCGTAGAGCGTCAGACGCCCCTGATTTTGCAAGTAGGTCAATGAGTCAAGCAAAATCTTGGCATTGGCGGGCTGGGCGAACAGCGGCAACCATTTCAGTACCGTGCAGGTGAGAAAATGCGGGGCGGTTGGCTCGTGAATACGGTAGCGGTCTCGGCCCATGGCTTGACATCCTTTCTCGTTCCCACGCTCCAGCGTGGGAATGCCGTCGGAGCCGCTCCAGCGGCGCGAGTCAACTCAGCAAGACCAAGACGCTGGAGCGTCTGGACTTGCTCCCACGCTGGAGCGTGGGAGCCAGAACAAAAGCCAGATCACTGTCCGCCGCGCACCAACCGCACATGGTTGCCGCTAACCTTATTATCGGCGTACACATGGCCGTCGACGAAGCTGACGTTCGAGACGTAGTCCAGAAGGTCACCGTGGATCGAGGAGGACCAGTACCATAAACCCGGTGTATTCGGAAAAGCTGGTTGATAGAGGGTCGGGCGTTCAAGGTTGTCGCCTTTGCATGTCTCCCCCGTAACATTCCAAGTCTTGGGCTGGCCACTGGAGCAATAGACCAAAGTCTTCAATTCCTCTATTGTTGGCACCCGCCAGTCGCGGTAACCGGCATAGCCCTCTTGGCGATTCATCGCTTTGGCGGCACCCAACGCGGCTTGCCATGCGTGCTTCTTGGCCTCACCAACACACGTCCCACCCCGCCAGGTTTGCCCCAGGGAACAGCGCATCCATTGCAGTCCGGTTCGCACGTCCGTCACCGTGCCGTCGTCGTGATCCCGGTAGCGATCCGCCAACAGAGTTTGAACCGGGCGGGATGGCGAGGTCGGACGTTCTGCCGCCGCAGGCCGAGACTCCGATTCCGATTCCAGCCGCGCCCGCGCCATCTTCGCGTATCGGCCCTTTGGGTAGTCTTCCAGATACGCCCGAAAACACGCCGCCGCCCCGCATTCCGTCGCTGCTTTCCAGGCTTCATGGTCATAATCCACTGTCGGTGCGGGCTTCGATGCCTCCGACGGGAAATCCCGTTCGTACTTTTCCATCCGCCGGCGCACTTCCTCCGGGTCGGGTTCCCCACCCACCACCAGTCCCGACCATCCCACGCCCAGCAATACCAACCCCATCAGCCAGTTATATCCGCGCATCGCTCAACCCCCTTGATTTCTTCGTAGCTTTATCCATCTTCACCCCGCCAGGCGTTCCAAGCCGATGTTTTCTACAAATCCAACCGTTCATTCCCCCTCCCAGCGGAACAGTGCTGGACGGAAGAGCCTGAACGCCGCAGGCGCCGACCCGCTCCTTGCCTAGCGCCCCCCCAACGGCGATGCTATAGTTTTCCGCCTTGTTATTGTTCAAAAATCCCTCATGACGCGCAAACTGTACATTAAGACCCACGGTTGCCAGATGAATGAATACGACTCCGCTCGGATGGCGGATGGGCTGCGCACGGCCTGCGGTCTGGAGCGCACCGACGATCCCGAACAGGCCGACGTGCTGCTGCTCAATACCTGCTCGATCCGCGAAAAGGCCCAGGAAAAGGTGTTTTCGCAACTGGGGGTCTGGAACGCCCTGAAAATTCAGCGGCCCGGCATGGTGATCGGCGTTGGCGGCTGCGTCGCCAGCCAGGAGGGCGAAGCCTTGCGCGAGCGGGCGCCCTGCGTCGATCTGGTGTTCGGGCCGCAGACCCTGCACCGCCTGCCGGAGATGTTGACTGCGGTGTGGGCCGACCGGCGGCCCGTGGTGGATGTCTCCTTCCCGGAGATCGAAAAATTCGACCGCTTGCCGGAACCGCGCGCCGAGGGTCCCACCGCTTTCGTCTCCATCATGGAAGGCTGCGACAAATACTGCACCTTCTGCGTGGTGCCCTACACCCGTGGCAACGAAGTCAGCCGGCCGCTCGACGCGGTGCTGGCCGAGGTTGCGGCGCTGGCAGCCCAGGGCGTGCGCGAGGTCACCCTGCTCGGCCAGAACGTCAACGCCTACCGGGGACCGATGGACGATGGCGAGACCGCCGATCTGGCGCTGCTGATCGAACACGTCGCCGCCCTTCCCGGCATTGACCGCATCCGCTACACCACCTCGCATCCGGTGGAATTCTCCGACCGGTTGATCGAGGTTTACGCCCGCGTCCCGCAACTGGCCGGCCACCTGCACCTGCCGGTGCAAAGCGGCTCCGACCGCATCCTGGCGCTGATGAAGCGCGGCCACACCGTACTGGAGTACAAGGCTAAGGTCCGCAAGTTGCGCGCCGTGCGACCCAATATCAGCCTGTCGTCGGATTTCATCGTCGGCTTCCCCGGCGAGACCGAACGCGATTTTGAAGCGACGATGGCGCTGATCGAAGACCTCCGCTTCGACCACAGCTTCAGCTTTGTCTACAGCCCCCGGCCCGGCACGCCCGCCGCCAGCCTGCCCGATCCCACGCCGCTGGCGGTCAAGAAGGCGCGGCTGGCCCGATTGCAGGCGCGAATCGAGGAACTGGCGCGCGACGTGAGCCGGCGCATGGTGGGCACGACGCAACGGGTGCTGGTGGAGCGTCCGGCCCGCAAGGACGACCGGCAACTGGCCGGCCGCACCGAGAACAACCGGGTGGTCAACTTCGACGGCCCGGCCCACCTGATCGGCCAGTTCGCCGAGGTCGCCATCACCGAGGCGCTGCCGAATTCCCTGCGTGGCCGCCTGGTCGCCGGCCCGGAACTGCCGGCTTTGCAACAGGCGAGTTGATGAACGCACCCGCCGCCGGTTCCGCCTTGAACCCGAACCTTTCCCCCAAATTTCAGGATCTGCTGCTGGAACCCGCCGACAACGCCCGGCTGGCGACGTTGTGCGGCAATCTGGACGAGCATTTGCGCCAGATCGAGCGCCGGTTGGGCGTGGAGATCAACAATCGCGGCCACCAGTTCCGGGTGATCGGCGAACCTCATGCGGTCGCGGTGGCGGTCGCAGTGCTGGAGGCGTTGTACCGCACCACCCGCGACGAGGCGCTCACGCCGGCGCAAGTGCATCTGTTCTTGCAGGAAGCCGGCGCCGATGCGCTGATTGAGGCCGAACCGGAAACGGATGAAGTCACCATCCGCACCCGGCGCGGGCTGATTCGCGGGCGCGGTCCCAACCAGCAACGCTATCTGTGGAACATCCAGCACCACGACCTCAATTTCGGGGTCGGGCCGGCGGGCACCGGCAAGACCTACTTGGCGGTGGCCTGCGCGGTGGACGCGCTGGAAAGCAACGCGGCGCGGCGGCTGGTGCTGGTGCGTCCGGCGGTGGAAGCAGGCGAACGATTGGGCTTCCTGCCCGGCGACATGGCTCAGAAGATCGATCCCTATCTGCGCCCGCTGTACGACGCCCTGTACGAGATGCTGGGCTTCGAGCGGGTCGCCAAGCTGATCGAACGCAATATCATCGAAGTCGCGCCGCTGGCTTTTATGCGGGGTCGCTCGCTGAACGACTCCTTCATCATCCTCGACGAAGCCCAGAACACCACGGTGGAGCAGATGAAGATGTTTCTGACCCGGATCGGCTTCGGCTCGACCGCAGTGGTCACCGGCGACGTCACCCAGGTGGACCTGCCGCGCAACGTCCCGTCCGGTCTGCGCCAGGTGTTGCAGGTGCTCAAGGACATCGAGGGGATCAGCATGACCTTCTTCAACGCCCGCGACGTGGTGCGGCATCCGCTGGTGCAGCGGATCGTCAATGCCTACGCCCGCTACGAACAGGACAATCCTTCATGACCCTGGAACTGGATCTGCAAATCGCGCTGGACCTGCCGGGACTGCCGGCTGAATCCGACTTCCGCCGCTGGGCCGAGGCGGCGCTGGCCGGCGCAGACTATCCAAAAGACGCCGAACTGACCATCCGCGTGGTCAACGAGGCCGAAAGCATTGCGCTCAACGAGACTTACCGCCACAAGCAGGGGCCGACCAACGTGCTGTCCTTCCCGTTCGAGGCCCCGCCGGAGGTCGAGAGCGCGCTGCTGGGCGATATCGTGATCTGCGCGCCGGTGGTGCTGCGCGAGGCGGTCGTCCAAGGCAAAACTTCGGAGGCGCATTGGGCGCACTTGGTCGCCCATGGCGTTTTGCACCTGCTGGGCTATGATCATGACGAAGCCCAGGCCGAGGCCATGGAATCCTTGGAAATCCGCATCCTGGCCGGACTCGGCTACCCTGATCCCTATGGAGACCGGCGCGACTCATGAGCGAAGAACGATCCGAACCCAGCCATAAACCCTCGTGGCTGGAGCGTTTGGGCCTCGCCCTGATGGGCGAACCCAAGGACCGGGACGAATTGATGGAACTGCTGCGCGACGCCCAGCAACGGGAACTGCTGGACATCGACGCCCTGGCGATGATGGAAGGCGTCATGCGGGTGTCGGAAACCCAGGTGCGCGATGTGATGATCCCTCGCGCCCAGATGATGGTGCTGGAGCGCGACTGGAGTCTGGAGCGCCTCATCGCCGAAATCGTCGAATCGGGCCATTCCCGCTTTCCGGTGATCGACGAGAGCAAGGACAACGTCATCGGCATCCTGATCGTCAAGGACCTGCTGGCCCACGCCTTCGACCGGCGCGAGGATTTCGACCTGCGCACCCTGCTGCGACCGGCCAAGTTCATCCCTGAAAGCAAGCGCCTCAATGTCCTGCTGAAGGAATTTCGCGGCAATCGCTTGCACATGGCTATCGTGGTGGACGAATACGGTGGCGTGGCCGGCCTGATCACCATCGAGGACGTGTTGGAAGAGATCGTCGGCGAAATCGACGACGAGCACGATACTGATGATGGCGCGTTCATCCGCCCGCAGGGCGAGGTTTTTATCGTCAAGGCGCTCGCCCCAGTCGAGCATTTTAACGAGTATTTCAAAGCCAAACTGAGCGACGAGCGGGCCGACACCGTCGGCGGGCTGGTGATGATGGAACTGGGCCGGCTGCCCAAGGGCGGCGAGACCGTGGATCTGGGCCAATTCCGTTTTCAGGTGCTGCGCGCCGACAACCGGCGGATTCACCTGCTGGAAATGACTCCACGCGACAGTCAGGAAACGGCGCCGCCCGCCGATCAGCCGGAAGGCTGATCGGTAATTGGTATCACTACCCCAGCCGCGAGTACCAGCATGATGAACTGGACCCACACCGCGTTGACCGAGCGACTCGGCATCCGCTATCCCATCATCCAAGCCCCCATGGCCGGCGGACCGGGCACGCCGCGCCTGGTGGCGGCGGTATCCAATGCCGGCGGACTGGGCACCCTGGCCGGCAGTTCTCTGCACCCCGAACCGCTGCGGCAGGCCATCGCCGAAGTGCGCGCCCTCACCGACCGACCGTTCGCCGTCAATCTGGCGGTTGCCGGTCCAGCCAAGGTCGATCCCGTCCGGATTGCCCGCTCCCGGGAACTGCTGGCGCCATACCGCGCCGAATTGGGGCTGCCGCTGGATCCCCCGCCGCCGCCGGATCCCCCGGAATTCGAGGAACAACTGGATGTCCTGCTGCAAGAGCGCGTGCCGGCCCTGAGCTTCATCTTCGGCGCGCCGGATAACGTGTATCTGGATCTGCTGCGGGACGCCGGCATCGTCACCCTGGGCACCGCCACCCACCTGCTGGAGGCCATCGTGCTGGAGGAAAGCAACGTGGATTTCATCATCGCCCAAGGCGCCGAGGCCGGCGGTCATCGCGGCACCTTCGTCGGCCATCCCGAACAGGGTCTGGTCGGCATCCTCACCTTGACGCCGCTGCTGACCAAGCACGTCGCGGTTCCCATCATCGCCGCCGGCGGCATCATGGACGGGCGCGGCATCGCCGCCCTCCGGGTGTTGGGCGCGGCTGGCGTGCAAATGGGCACCGCTTTTCTGGCCTGCCCGGAAAGCGGCGCCCATCCCGCTTACCAGGCGCTGCTACGCCAGGGCAGCGAGATCGCCACCACGCTAAGCCGCGTGTTCACCGGTCGTCACGGCCGGGTGTTGCGCAACCGGCTGGTCGATGAACTGCGCGCCCACGAAGCCGAACTTCCCGGCTTCCCCCTGCAATTGTTGCTGACCCAGGATCTACGCCAAGTCGCCGCCGACCGGGGCTTGACCGATTTCATGGCGCTGTGGGCCGGGCAGGGCTGCCACTTGTGCGAGGATCGCCCGGCGGCCGAACTGATCGGGTCCTGGGTGGAACAGGCGACAGCCTTGCTGGGAAGCGGGGACCCGCCAGCGCCGGTCGCCCCGGAACCGGAATCGAAACCGGAGCCGGAATCGAAACCGGAGCCGGAATCACCGCCGGCACTGCCCGAGCCCGATCGGGTCGATCCGCCGTGATCGCGGCCGGCGCTCAGGGCGCTCGCGCCAGCCGGGCGAGGTACTCCGCGCACTCCGCGGCGGGCAACGGCTTGCTGAAGTGATAGCCCTGCGCCACGTCGCAGCCCTGCGCGCCCAAAAACCGTAACTGCTCGGGGGTTTCCACCCCTTCGGCTACGACGGTCAATCGCAAGCTCTTGCCCATCCGGATGATGGCGGTGGCGATGGCGGCATCGTCGGGATCGCCGGGGATGTCCCGAACGAAGGACTGGTCGATCTTGATCCGGCTGACCGGGAAGCGCTTGAGATAGCTCAGACTGGAATAGCCGATGCCGAAATCGTCCACGGCGAATTGCACCCCGCCCGCCCGGAGCCGGCGCATGGTCTCGATCATCTTGTCGGTATCCCGCATCAGCAGATTCTCGGTGATTTCAAGCTCCAGCCAGCACGGTTCCAGACCGGCGGATTGGAGCGCATCGATCACCTGATTTTCCAGATGGGGCTGCAACCATTGCTTGGCGGACAGATTGACGGCGACCGACAGCGGCGGCAAGCCGGCATCCTGCCAGAGGCGGCCTTGGGCGCACGCGGCGCGCAGGGTCCATTCCCCGATCGGGCCGATCAACCCGGTCTCCTCGGCGACCGGAATGAAGCGGCCCGGCAAAATCAGGCCGCGCCGGGGATGTTGCCAGCGGATCAGTGCTTCCACCCCCACCGGCCGACCGGTCGCCAGTTCGATCTGGGGCTGATAATGCAGCACGAACTCGTCCCGCTCCAAAGCCTGGCGCAGTTCGTTGCTCAGCGTGAAAAGTTCCGACACGCGGGCGTTGAGTTCGGCGGTGAAGAAGGCATAGCCAGCGCGGCCGTCTGCCTTGGCCTGATACATCGCGCTGTCGGCGAAGCGGATCAGGGTCGGCGGATCGGCGGCGTCAAGCGGATAGAGGCTGATGCCGATGCTGGCGGCGACATGCAACATCTGGTGGTCCAGCATGAACGGCGCGCGCAGCGCCTTCAACAAATGCTCAGCCACCCACCCGGCCGCCGCGGGATCGGGGAGATCGGTGAGCACCAGGATAAACTCGTCGCCGCCCTGACGCGCCAGGGTGTCCTCCTGCCGGACGACGTCGCGCAGTCGCCGACCGATCTCTTGCAGCAGTTGGTCGCCCACGCCGTGGCCCTGCGAGTCGTTGATGGTTTTGAAATGATCGAGATCCAGAAACAAGACGCCGACGCAATTCTGCTTGCGCTGAGCGGCGCGAAGTGCCTGAGCCAGGCGATCGAGCAGCAGGGTGCGGTTGGGCAAGCCGGTGAGCGCATCGTGGGTCGCCAAGTGGCGGATGCGATCCTCGGCGTTCTTGCGCTGGTTCTCGCGTTCGAACAAATCCAGGGCAAAGGAAACCTCGCCGGCCAGTCGGGTCAGCAACTCGGTGAGGTCGGCGTTGAAGAAATCTTGCTCGGCCGCATAGGCGCTCAGGCAGCCGACCACCTGATTGTTGCGGCGCAACGGAAACGCCGCGCCGGCCCGAATCGTCAACTCCTCGGCGAGGGGATGCCAAACCTGGGTATTGGGATCGTCCAGAAAATGGTTGCAAACGGCGGGAGCGCCCTGGCGAAACGCGATTCCGGTGGGACCCAAACCCTCGGGCAGGCTGGGGTCGTTGGAAGCGCGGATGTGGGCAAGAGAGTGCCAGTAGCCGGATGCCGCGCCGGCATGGGCCGCCGGCTGGAACACGCCGGTGGCTGGATCGACGAACTCGATCATGACGACCCGGATCTGATCCAGATCGACCACGATACGACAGATTTGCCGAAACAGTTCCTGGGGATCGGAACAGCGCATGATGGCGGCGCTGGTGCGACCGAGCGCGGCGTAGCAATGACTCAGACGCAAGATCTTTTGTTCCGCCTGCTTGAGCGGGGTCATATCGCGGACGGCCGCGACCGTGATCTCGTAGCCCTTATAGGTAAAGTGCCGCACCCACAGATCGGCCGGAAAGATCGTGCCGTCCTTGCGGCGTTGCGGATAGTCGGTGAATCGCTTCGACACGGTGCGCGGCATTTCGCCGTTGGTGCCGTTCCCGGTGGCCAGATCGCGGTCCCGCAACGCCAACAGTTCGTCCCGGCTGTAACCGTACAATTTGCAGGCCGCCGGGTTGACGTCGAGGATGCGCCCGTCGCGGTTGTCCAGCATCAGGATCGCGTCGCCGACGGCGGCGAACACGTTGCGGTATTTCAGTTCGCTGGCGCGCAGCGCCGCCTCGATCTTCTTGCGCCGGGTGATGTCTTCCTTGACCGCGACGAAGTGGGTGATGGCGCCGCTGTCGTCGCGGATGGGGGCGATCGAGGCCAATTCCCAATACAGGGTCCCGTCCTTGCGTCGGTTGTGGAATTCGCCCCGCCATTCGCCGCCGCTGGCGATAGTTTGCCACAGCCGCGCGTATTGTTCGGGCGTGGTCTTGCCCGATTTGAGGAGGCGCGGGTTGGCGCCGATGGCCTCGGCGCAGGCATAGCCGGTGGTTTCGGCGAACTTCGGATTGACGTACTCGATGACGCCGGCGCGGTCGGTGATGACAACGGTGTTGGGACTGTGCTCGATGGCGCGGGAAAAGAGCCGCAGCATCTGTTCCGCTTGGCGCCGTTCCTGGACTTCCGCCGCCAGTTGTTGTTGCTGCTGGAAAAAATCCCGGACCAGTCGGGCCAGTTGACCGAATTCGGCGTTCTGGTTTACCAGGGGGGCCAGCAGGGCGGGATCGCGGGCGCGCAGGCTGCGAATCAGGCGGTCCAGCGGCTTATGCACCTCGTGTAGCAGCGCGACCATCAGGCCGATCAGTAACAGCAGATCGTAAAGAATGAGCCGCTCGGGTTCGACGGGTTCCAAAGCCAACGTTCCGACCGCGAACAAGGCGATCGCCAGGATCAGCATCCCGAGGATGCGAAACCGGATCGCGCCGATCAACGCTTTCATGGTGGAACTCCACGCCGCGAGGTCGTGGTCCAGGCGGGCCGCGACCGCGGCCGGTAGCCGAACCAGGCATCGATGCTGTACAAGGCGAGCGCCAGCCAGATACAACCGAACGCGGCCAAATGAATCGGGGTGAACGGTTCGCGGTAGAGCGCGACCGCCAGCAGGAATTGCAGGGTCGGGGTCAGGTACTGGATCAAGCCGACGGTGGACAGGCGCAACAGTCGGGTGGCTTGCAGGAACAGCAGCAAGGGCGCGACGGTGACCGGGCCGGCGGCCAGCAGCAACAGATCGGTTTGCCCGTTCGCGCCGCCGAGCGCGCCGCCGCCGCGCGCCGCCAAGCCCGCCAGGAACACCAGGGCGAGGGGCGCCAGCAGCACGGTTTCCACGCATAAACCCAGGGTCGCGGCATGTCCCGCCTTCTTGCGCAGTAGCCCATAACCGCCAAAGCTGAGCGCCAGGGTCAGGGAAATCCAGGGCAACACGCCGTGGCCGACCACCAGGACCAGCACGCCGGCGGCGGCGAGGGCGACCGCGCTCCATTGGCGCGGATTCAGCCGTTCGCGCAGGAACAGCACGCCCAGCAGCACGTTGACCAGGGGATTGATGTAATAGCCGAGGCTGGCCTCCAGAATCCGCCCATGCTGCACCGCCCAGATGTACAGCAGCCAGTTACCGGAAATCAGCAGGGCCGTCACCAAGTAGAAGCACAGGCGGCGCGGGTCGCGGAATTCGGCCCGCAAGGCCGACCATTGCCCTTGCGCCAGGATCAGCCCCAGCAACAGCACGGCGGACCACAGCACGCGGTGCGCCAGCACCTCCAGGGCCGGGACATGGCCGAGCAGCTTGAAATAGACGGGAAATGCCCCCCAGAGGCCAAAACAGCCCAGCGCGCTCGCCACGCCGATCAGGGAAGCGTCAGGGGGACGAGGAGAAGTCGGCGAGGCGGGTTGGGTCATGCGCGCGTTGTCCGCCGCTCAACCGGCCAGTGCGGCGATGGCTCGTCCGCCGGCCAGCGTCGCCAGCAGCAGGAACAGCGCGCCGCTGACCCGGTGCAGCAGGGGCAGCGGCAGCCGTTGCAACACCGTGCGGCCGGCTAGGACGCCCAGCGCCGAGACCGCCGCCAAGCCCAGCGTGCCGCCGACCCAGACCGGGAGCGCGGACTGGGTGCTGGCCAGAGCCGCCACGGCCAGTTGAGTTTTGTCCCCCAGTTCCGCCAGAAAGATCAGACCGAAGGTGGACAGCAGCACGCCCCGGCTGCTTTGCTCCTCGACCTCGACCGTTTCTCCGCCCGCGTCGCGCAGGGCCTTGACGCCGAACGCCGCGAACAGGACCGCTACGACCGCCGCCGTCAACCCTTCCGGTAGCCAAGCGGCGACGGAGGCGCCGAACAGGACCGCCAGCAGATTCAACAGCGCGAACGCCAGCACCGTGCCGCTCAGCACCGGCATCGGGGGATGACGGGCGGCCAGCGTCATGCAAACCAGTTGGGTTTTGTCGCCCAGTTCGGCCAGAGCGACCAGCCCCAGCGTAGTGGAGGCAGTGACGAAAAATTCACTCATCGAAAAAAGCCCGGCCATCGAGGGCGGGTACGAGGCGGCCCGGTGGTCCGGCCAAGAACGCATGATTGTTTGTTTTCTTAATAAACATGCATGATTGTTGGTTTTCTTAATAAGCATGATAGTAAACAATCCAGCTTCCAGCACGGGATTATTGGCCATCCCCCCCTAGTTGATCTACACTTGAAACCAATGACAACCCTGAGAGACAACTTCATGCGACGGTTCCTGCTTCTGTTCCTGATCCCGCCGGCGCTGGCGAGCGCGGACAGCATCCGCTGCGGTGGCTATCTGGTGAACACCGGTGATTCCCAGTCGCGGGTGCTGGAAGTTTGCGGCGAGCCGCAGAGCGCCCGGCAGGATGGTTTTATCGAGCAGGTGGTGCGCCGGAACGACGGCAATATGATAGTCAGTCCGGTCTCGCCCAATCCCTATCCCAGCCCGCCCACCTACGAAATCGAGTCCCGCCAGGTGACTCCGGTCTACAAGTGGGAATACGATCTGGGACGCGGCACCTTTCTGAAAATCCTCACCTTCCACGGCGATACGCTGGTGGACATCGCCGACGGTCCCCGGCAGTAGCGTCGCGCGCCGGTCGGATGAGGGCGCGCCCTCACTCCAGCTTCGGTGGCGCCGGCTTCAGCACCAAGCCACCGAGCGGCGGCAGGTCGAGGATGATGGAGAAGGGGAAGCCGTGGCTGGAATACGCTTCCGCGCTGGCCTTGCCGCCCGGCTGGGTGAGACCGGAACCGCCGTACATCCGGGCATCGCTGTTCAACAACTCCCGATATTCGACCGGATAAGGCACGCCGATCCGGTAGTGCGGGCGCGGCGCATCGGAGAAGTTCAGCACCAGCACCAGGGCATCGCGCGGGTCGCGGGCCTTGCGCACGAAAGCCAGCACGCCGGTCTCGGCCGCGCCCGCGTCCAGCCACTCGAAGCCGGCAGCGTGAAAATCCACCTGATGCAGCGCCGGCTCCCGCGCGTACAGCGCGTTGAGATCGGCCACGAACCGTTGCAGACCCTGATGCTGGGGTTTACCGCGCGGCAGTTCCCACTCCAGGCCGGCATCATGGTTCCATTCGCTGGGCTGGCCAAACTCCCCGCCCATGAACAGCAGTTTCTTGCCGGGATGGCCGTACATGAAGGCGTACAGCAGCCGCAGGTTAGCGAACTGCTCCCGCTCGGCGCCGGGCATCTTGCCCAGCAGCGACTTCTTCAGATGCACCACCTCGTCGTGCGACAGCGACAGGATGAAGTTCTCGCTGAAGGCGTAGACGATGCCGAAGGCCAGCTTGTGGTGGTGGTGGCGGCGATGGACCGGCGCCTGCTGCATGTAGGACAGCACATCGTGCATCCAGCCCATGTTCCACTTGAAGCCGAACCCCAGCCCGCCGACGTCGGTGGGCCGCGACACGTTCGGCCAAGCGGTGGATTCCTCGGCGATCATCATCACGCCGGGGTGTTGGGCGTGGACCACGGCGTTGGTGTGCTTGATGAACTCGATCGCTTCCAGGTTTTCGTTGCCGCCGTATTTGTTCGGAATCCAGTCCTTCTTGGAGTAATCCAGGTACAGCATCGAGGCCACCGCGTCCACCCGCAGTCCGTCGAAGTGGAAGGTCTCCAGCCAGTACAGGGCGTTGGCGATCAGGAAGTTTTCGACCTCGTGGCGACCGTAGTTGAAAATCAGCGTGCCCCAATCGGGGTGCTCGCCCTGGCGCGGATCGGCGTGCTCGTAGACGCAGGTGCCGTCGAACCAAGCCATGGCGTGGGCGTCCTTGGGGAAATGCGCCGGCACCCAGTCCAGAATCACCCCGATGTTATGCTGGTGGCAGCGGTCGATCAGTTCCATCAAATCTTCCGGCCGACCGTAGCGGGCGGTCGGGGCGTAGAAGTTGGAAATCTGATAACCCCAGGACGGACCGTAGGGATGCTCGGCCAGCGGCAAAAATTCGATGTGGGTGAAGCCCATCTCCAGCACGTAGGGAATCAACTGATCGGCCAGTTCCCGATAAGACAGGAACTCGCCGTCCGCCTTGTGTCGCCAGGAACCGGCATGGACCTCGTAAATGGCGACCGGCTGTTCCCAGGCGTTGTTCCTTGCCCGCTGCCGCATCCACTCGCCATCGCGCCACCGGTGTTTGCCGACCGGGTCGTAGACCACGCTGGCGGTGCCGGGCGGAACCTCGGTATGGAAGGCAAAGGGGTCGATCTTCAGGAACAGGTTGCCGTTGCGAGCCAGAATTTCGAACTGGTACAGATCGCCTTCGCCGAGACCGGGAACGAACAGCTCCCAGATTCCGGAACCCGGCCGCAACCGCATCGGGTGGCGGCGCCCGTCCCAGTGGTTGAAGGCGCCGACCACGCTGACCCGTTGGGCGTTGGGCGCCCAGACCGCGAAGTTGACTCCAGCGACTCCCTTCACCGTGCAGACATGCGCGCCGAGTTTCTCGAAAATCCGGTAGTGATTTCCCTCGGCGAACAAATAGCAGTCCTGGTCACCGAGAATCGAGAACGCAAACGCATAAGGGTCCTCGAAGATCCGCGTCTGACCGTGCTCGGTCGCGCTCAACCGGTAGCGCAGCGCCTCCGGCTTGGCGGCGATGATCGTTTCGAACAGCCCACCGTCATGGACCCGTTGCAGCGGATACAGCAGTTGCGGCCGGTCCTCGCGCAGCAGGCAGGACGATTCCGCGTCCAGCAACAGGGCGCGGACCACGGCCAGGCCCGATTCTCCAGCCAGCGGATGCGGTCCCAACACGGCATGGGGATCGGCATGCCGCCCCTGGATCAGGTTGGCGCTCTCCGCCGTCGCCAGCGTCGGCGCGACGAGGGGTTCCCGCAACAGAAAGCGCAATCCCGCCCCCGCGCTCTGCCCTTCCAGTCGCGCGGTATGGGTGCGGACATCGGCGCACAATGCGTCCACATGATAGATCTGCCGCCAGAACAGTGCGTTGGCCAGCAGGAAGTTGCGGACTTCGGGCCGTTCCAGATCGAACGCCAGCAAGGTGGGCTGATTCGGTACGTCGGCGTCGTAAAGCCGCGCGCCGTCAAACCAGCTTAGCTCCTGCCCTTCGCGCGGAAGCAATGGCGGAATCCAGTCGAGAATGACGCCGATGTCGCTTTGGTGGCAGGCGTCGATGAACGCCATCAACTCCTCGGGCTGGCCATAACGCGGATTGGGCGCGTAGTAACTGGCCACCGTCTCGCCGTCGGCCCAGAACGCCAGTTCGACATGGGTGAAGCCCCGCTCCAGCAGGTGCGGCAGGACGATTTCCTTCAACTGGCCGTAGGAGGAAACCCGCTCGGGTCCCGCGCTGGCGGTCTCGCCGAGCGTGACCGGGTGAATCGCAACCGGCAATTCCCAACCGGGCGCTTCCATGGCGCGCGCCATCCAGGAACCATCGCCCCAGTCGTGGCGACGCTGGATATCGTAGGTGAACGCGGCGGTCTTGGGATAAACCTCGGTCTGGAAGGCCAGCGGGTCGGTCTTGAGGAACACTGCGCCTTCCGCGCTGCGGATCTCGTATTTGTACAGTTCGCCCAAGCCGAGGTCGGGGATGAACAGTTCCCACACGCCGGATTCGTGCCGCTCCATCGGATGGCGGCGGCCGTCCCACTGGTTGAAGGTTCCGACCACGCTGACCCGACTGGCGTGGGGCGCCCAGAGAGCAAAATTGACGCCTATGACGCTTTCCTTCACCCACTGGTGTGCGCCCAGCTTGGCGAACAGGCTTTCCAGGGTTCCCCGCCGCAGCGCTTGGCCATCGGCGGCGCTGAAGGACGGTTCGTGAATGGCGTAGGGGTCGTGGAAAGTGACGGATTGGCCGCTGGCGTCGATGGCGACCAGCCGGTACTCCAGTTTCCTGACGCCGGGAAAGCGGGCGGCGAACAGGCCATCCGACTGCGGTCGCCGCATCTCGCGTTTGCCGGTTCCATCGGCTGGCAGCACGTAGGCGCGTTCGGCCCACGGCAGGAAGGCGCGAACGATCAGCGCCCGTTCCCCTTCAACGTAGTGAGGCCCCAGAATCGCGTAAGGCGCGTCATGGCGCAACTCGATGATTTTCCGAATCTGTTCTTCCAGCATTGCCCTTCCCTTCATTGGTTGTGCCGCTGTCGGGATAACATAACAAATTTGCGGGTTTATTTAGAACAGATTCGCCCCGTTCAGGCGTAAAGAAGGCGGGAAAACGAGGCGTGGGCCACAAAAATTACAAGGGCGACGCCCGTCCGGGGGTCGCCCCTGCTGATCGCGGATGGGTGGATTATTGCGCGGGCTGAGCCTGGCCCCCCTCTGGGCCGCGCATCATCCGGCGCGTCGGCCGGTCGGTGAAGAACTTGTCCATGATCTGCTTTTGCTCCGGATCAAGCGCGGCGTAGAGATCGCCAGCAGCCTTCACCATGGTTTTCATGCTCGCCAGCCGTTGCTCCATGGCCTGCACCCGCTCCTCGAAATGGGCCATGGCGGTGGTCTCCCTGTCGCGCATCTCCTGCCGAATCTTCATCTTTTCAGCGTGATGGGCGTCCTGGGCCGCGAGCAACCCCTTCCATGCGGCCTGTTGCTCGGGCTTCAGCTTGAGCCGCGCCTCCAGCAATTCCATTCGCTCGGCATGGAACTGTTGCATCCTCTCCATCCGGTGTCCGGGGCCGCCGCCCATCGAGCCGCGTCCCATCCCCGAACCGCCACCCATCATCGGGCAATCTTCCATGCCGCCGCCCATCGGGCCGTAACCGCCCCAAGGGCCGGCGAACGCGATGGTGGTCAACCCCAGACCCGCGACTGTGGCGGCGATCAACAGGCGTTTGCGTAGCGTCTTCATCTTCGATTCCTCGTGTTGGCTTACTTCGGAGGCTATTAGACACCGCGCATGTAACCGGGATTTTGCCGGAAAAGGGATTTTGTAACGATTTGTACGAGGCCGGCGTCGTAGTCGTTTCGTGTTCCTCCAACGGGGGAGTGCTCGACCGGATTGATCGGCGCGGGGGTTTGAAAGAGAGTTACGGGTCGCCCAAGCGCAAACACCTGCGCGGTCACGGGTCGGCAATACACGGGTCGGCAATAACATTTTTTGCTAGAATCCATGATAAAAATAATGGCATAGCCAACAACAACCCCATGAGGCCCCTATGTTGCACGCCGACCTGCCCGTGGTTTCCGCCGCTCTGCGCCTCTCCCATCGCCCAGCCGCGCTGGCGCTGGCGCTACTGGCCTTGGTCATCGGGTTGGCCTGCATGACCAGACCGGCGCAGGCGGCCACCCTCACCGTTATCAATAACAATGACGGTGGCCCTGGCTCACTGCGACAGGTCATTGTTGATGCGAGTGCAGGCGACACGATTACGTTTGATAACGCGCTCTCCGGTCAGACGATCACCCTGCTTGCCCCCTACCGCCCATCACGCAAAGCCTCACCATCGACGGCAACCTGAACAACGATGGCGTACCGAAAATCACCATCGATGGCAGCAATAACATCATCGGGTCCAGTGTGATCAATATCAACATTACCAACTCGGCCACGGTCACCCTGGAGGGGTTGAATATCACGGGCGGCAGCGGCAGCGGGATTTATGCCGCTGGTGGAACCCTGACGGTCACCCACAGCACCGTGTCGGGGAATAGCGCCAACGCTGGCGGCGGGATTTACGCCGATGGTGTAGCCCTGACGGTCACCCACAGCACCGCGTCGGGGAATAGCGTCAGCGGCGGCCTCAGCGCCGGCGGCGGGATTTATGCCGTTGCTGGAACCCTGACGGTCACCCACAGCACCGTGTCGGGGAATAGTGGCGGCTTTGACGGTCACGGCGGCGGGATTTATGCCGTTGATGGAACCCTGACGGTCACCAACAGTACGCTGGCGTCGAATTCAGCCTCTAGCGGCGGGGCGCTCTACATCGATTCAAATGCGAGCGTCACCAACGTCACCTTCAGCCGCAACTCCGCGACTGACAGTGGTGGGGCTATGTTAACGGGTTCAACTCTGACGCTGACCAACGTCATCCTGTAGGGCAACACGGCGCCCAACGGCCCCCAGATGTTCAATTTCAACACCATACCTACCGTCACCTTTAGCGCATCCGATTACCCACAAATCCCAACTCATTGTTAAGATGTAATTTTTCATCAAGCGTCAGATGTGTGGCATGAGTTGGGCACAAGTAGAGTTTCACGATCTAGCGTTGGGAGATGCGCGGCGGACCCAGCGCTTGATCCGGTTGGTGGACGATCGGTCGGCCCAGCCGACCGGGAGCATCCCGCGGGCCTGCGGGGGCTGGCCGGAGACCAAAGCGGCCTATCGGTTGCTGGACAATCCGGCGGTGGAATGGCGGGAGATTCTGGACGTCCATACCCCG
>WBUJ01000077.1 GCA_008933795.1 Candidatus Contendibacter sp.
ATATCAGCGTCTACAGCAGCCTCTATCCCGGCGCGATGGAGGGCCTGACCGAACTGCGCGCCGTCGGTTTTCCCATGGCCTGCGTGACCAACAAATCCGCCGAATTCGCCCTGCCCCTGCTGGACCGGCTGGGCATCGGCCACTTTTTCGCCACCGTGGTCGGCGGCGAGTGCGCACCCAATCCCAAGCCCGCCCCGGATGCGCTGTTGCTGTGCGCCGAACGGCTGGGCATGCCGATCTATCAGGGCCTGATGGTCGGCGATTCGCGCAACGACGTGGGCGCGGCCCGCAACGCCGGCTGTCCGGTGGTGTGCGTGCCCTACGGTTACAATCACGGCTACGACATCCGCGACGCCCAACCGGACGCCGTGATCGCCTCGATTGCCGATTTGCCCGCCCTGCTGGGCAAGGCAGCCTGATGCCCGGAAACCTCGCTCCAGACTTTCGATGGCGCCGCTCAGCCTGACGCGCTTTCGATATCTGCCGGTTTCCGTTTCCGCTGTTCGAGGCTGTCCTTCATCATGAATCAGAACGAATTTCAGCGCCTGGTCAAACAAGGCTTCAACCGCATTCCCGTCGCCCGCGAAGTGCTGGCCGATCTCGATACCCCCCTCAGCACCTATCTCAAGCTGGCCGACGCGCCGTACAGCTATCTGCTGGAATCGGTGCAGGGCGGCGAGAAATGGGGCCGCTATTCCATCATCGGCCTGCCCTGCCGCAAGATCATCCGGGTGCGCGGCCAGCGCGTGACCGTGGAACACGCCGGCGAAATCGTCGAGGCGCTGGATTGCCCCGATCCGCTGGCCTGGATTCAGGAGTTCCAGGCCCGTTATCGGGTACCGGCCACCGGCGAAGGGTTGCCGCGCTTCATCGGCGGGCTGGTCGGTTATTTCAGCTACGACACCATCCGTTACGTCGAATCCAAGCTCGCCCGCTGCCCCAATCCCGACCCGGTGGACAACCCGGATATCCTGCTGCTGGTCTCCGAGGACATGGTGGTGTTCGACAACCTGGCCGGGAGGCTGTATCTGATCACCCTGGTGGACCCGGCAGTGGAGCGCGCCTATTCCCGCGCTCAACAGCGCCTGGACGATTGGAGCGAACTGCTGCGCAGCCCGCGCTCGCTCTATGCGCCCTACCGCTCCCATCCGGCGGCGCACGAGATCGAATTCGTGTCCGGCTTCACCCAGGACGGTTTCGAGAACGCGGTGCGGCGAATCAAGGAGTACATCCTGGCCGGCGACTGCATGCAGGTCGTGCTGTCGCAGCGGCTATCCGCCCCATTCCAGGCCGCGCCGCTGGACCTGTACCGGGCGCTGCGCGGGCTGAATCCCTCGCCCTACATGTATTTCCTCAACCTGGGCGATTTCCACATCGTCGGGTCCTCGCCGGAAATTTTGGCGCGACTGGAGGACGGCTTGCTGACGGTGCGTCCCATCGCCGGCACCCGCTGGCGCGGCGCCACCGAGGAGCAGGATCAGGCGCTGGAAGCGGAATTGCTGGCCGATCCCAAGGAACTGGCCGAGCATCTGATGCTGATTGATCTGGGCCGCAACGACGTGGGCCGGGTCAGCGCCATCGGCAGCGTCCATCTGACCGAGAAGATGGCGATCGAGCGTTATTCCCATGTCATGCACATCGTTTCCAATGTCACCGGGCGGCTGCGGCCTGAATTGAGCGCGCTGGATGCTCTGCGCGCCACCTTCCCGGCGGGGACGGTCAGCGGCGCGCCCAAGATTCGCGCCATGGAAATCATTGATGAACTGGAACCGGTCAAGCGAGGGGTTTATGCGGGCGCAGTCGGCTATCTGTCCTGGTCCGGCAACATGGACACCGCCATCGCCATCCGCACTGCCGTGTTCAAGGATGGCCTGCTGCACGTTCAGGCCGGGGCCGGCATCGTCGCCGATTCCGTGCCGGAGAACGAATGGGAGGAAACCATGAACAAGGGCCGGGCGCTGTTCCGGGCGGCGGCGCTGGCGGAACGCGGGCTGGACGAGCCGAGGACGGTTGGCGAGCAGTAGCCTGCCAACGATTCAGGCGAACAGAATCAGCAGCCACACCACGCCGGCGTTCAGCAGCGCCACGAACACCGCCGCCGAGCCGATGTCCTTGGCCCGGCCCGACAGTTCGTGGCGTTCCGGGCCGATGCGGTCGATGGCCGCCTCGATCCCGGTGTTGAGCAACTCGACGATCACGATCAGCAACAGACTACCGATCAGCAGCGCCCGCTCTATCGCGTTGTCGCCCAGCCACAGCGCCAGCGGCGCGAGCGCGGCGCACAGCAACGCCTCCTGCCGGAACGCTTCCTCGTTGCGCCAAGCCGCTTTCAGCCCCGCCCAGGAATAGCCGGTGGCGTTAACCAGCCGGCGCCAGCCCTTGTGCTGTTGAAAGCCCATCGCTCGTCAGGACTCAGTGGCTGGCCGCCAGGCCAAATCCATGTCGCGGGCGGCCCGCACCTCGTCCAGCCGCCGCACGGGACGATGGTGCGGCGCGCCCTTGACCCAGTCGGGGTCGGCCTCGGCTTCCCGCTGGATCTGCGCCATGGCTGCCACGAAAGCGTCCAGCTCCTCCTTGCACTCGGTCTCGGTCGGCTCGATCAGCAGGCACTCCGGCACCAGCATCGGGAAGTAGGTAGTCGGGGCGTGGAAGCCGAGATCGAGCAGCCGCTTGGCGAAATCCATCGCCGTCACGCCCAGAGTCTTAGCTTGGCGCTTGAGGGTGATGATGAATTCGTGGCTGGCCCGGCGCTGCGGGAAGGCGGGATCGAAACCGGCCTTGGCCAGTTCCGCCATCAGATAGTTGGCGTTCAGGGCGGAGTATTCGGCGACCCGGCCCATGCCGGCGCGGCCCAGCATCCGGGCGTAGACGTAGGCGCGCAGCAGCACCCCGGCATTGCCCATGAACGCCGACAGCCGACCGATGCTCTGGGGCCGGTCGGCCTCGCTCAGCCAGCGGTAGCGGTCGCCGTCCCGGCCCACGGTGGGAATCGGCAGGAACGGCTCCAGCCGGGCGTTGGCCGCCACCGGCCCCGCGCCGGGACCGCCGCCGCCGTGCGGGGTGGCGAAGGTCTTGTGCAGGTTCATGTGCATCACGTCGAAGCCCATGTCGCCGGGCCGCGCCTTGCCGAGAATGGCGTTGAGGTTGGCGCCGTCGTAATAGAGCAGACCGCCAGCGGCGTGGACGATGGCGGCGATTTCCGTGATGTTGCGCTCGAACACGCCCAGGGTCGAAGGATTGGTCAGCATCAGCCCGGCGGTCTGTGGCCCGACCGCTTGGCGCAGGGCGGCGAGGTCCACGTCGCCGTGGGCGTCGGTGGGAATTTCCCGGACCGCGAACCCGCACATGATGGCGGTGGCGGGATTGGTGCCGTGGGCGGCGTCGGGCACCAGCACTTCGCGGCGGGCGTGGTCGCCGTGGGCGACGTGATAGGCGCGGATCATCGCCATCCCGGCGAATTCGCCCTGGGCGCCGGCCATCGGCGTCAGCGAGACGGCTTGCATCCCGGTGACTTCCCGCAACATGTCCTGCAACTCGTACAAGCAGGCGAGAAAGCCCTGACTGATGGATTCCGGGGTCAACGGGTGACGGGCGAGAACGCCGGGCAGCGAGGCCAGTCGGTGGCAAACCCGCGGGTTGTACTTCATGGTGCAGGAACCCAGCGGATAGAAATGGGTATCGATGGAGAAATTCTTCTGCGACAGCCGGGTGTAGTGGCGCACCGCCTGAAGTTCCGATACTTCGGGCAGGGGCGCGGCGCGATGGCGGCGCAGCGATTCAGGAATGTCGGACAAGGCGCTGTCGGGCGCGGTGGCGAGAATCACCGCCTGCCGACCGGGACGGGACTGGTCGAAGATCAACATGGGTGGATCACTTCAGCGCCGCCAGGGCCGCCCCGTAATCCGGTTCCTGGGCGATTTCCGGGACCAGTTCGGCGTGGCGCACCTGGTTGTTTTCGTCCAGCACGACCACGGCGCGGGCGGTCAGCCCGGCCAGCGGTCCGTCTTCCAGCAAGACGCCGTAATCCTTGGCAAACTTGCGTGAACGCATCATCGAAAGGGTGACGACGTTGTTCAGCCCCTCGTCGCCACAGAATCGTTTCTGGGCGAAGGGCAGATCGGCGGAGATGACCAGAATCACGGTGTCGGGATGGGCCTTGGCGTGATCGTTGAACTTGCGGGTGGACAGCGCGCATACCGAGGTGTCGAGGCTGGGCACGATGTTCAGCAGCTTTTTCTTGCCGGCGAAATCGGCCAGAGTAACGTCCTTCAACTCGGCGGTGACCAGTTTGAAATCGGGAGCGGTTTCGCCGATGGCAGGCAGATCGCCACTGGTGTTGATCGGATTACCTTTGAAAGTTAGAGTTGCCATGGGGATTTCCTCGGTGGGTGATCGATGTGTTGCAATGGCCATCCGATACACGGATCGAGTGTCATCAACGAGTTCAGGCATCCGGATCGTAAAGCTTGAGAATGCCGATGGCCACCGTCATTTGAATCAGTTGCGACAGGGTGTCAGCCTCCATTTTCCGCATGACCCTGGCGCGATGGATTTCCACGGTCTTGCGGCTCAGACTCAGCGTTTCGGCGATTTCCCGGTTGGACAGGCCCGCCACGACCCAACGCAGCACGCCCTGCTCGCGCGCGGTCAGGGTGTCGAACCGGCGGAGCAACTCCTGATATTGCGCCCGAGCGCGCCGCCGAGTCGCGTCCACGGCCAGCGCGTGATGAACGCCATCCAGCAGAATCTGGTCGTTGAACGGCTTTTCGATGAAATCCAGCACGCCCTGCCGCAGGGCGGTCACCGCCATGGCGACATCGGCGTGCCCGGCGATCATGATAACCGGCGCGTCGATACCTTGCTCGCGCAGGCGTCGTTGGGCGCCGAGATCGTCGCGTCCCGAAACCCGCGCGTCCAACAGCAGACAACCGGGCCAGTCCGACTGATAGGCGGCCAGAAACGCTTCCAGGTTGGCGCACGCCAGGGTCCGCAAACCGACGGATTCCAGCAGATCCCGAAGCGCATCGTGGAGCGCTGAATCGGCGCCCACGATGTAGACTATCGAAGTAGGCGGTGGATTCATGGGCGAAAGACCCAGGCAAGGAAAAAGCGGCGGGGTCGGTTAAGTCTCTTGGCGAAGATCGCTAGGCTGGTGGATCGACGCATAAATTCCGGCCGGTAGGGTCTGGCTCCCGCGCTGGAGCGTGGGAACGAGAACCCGTCAAAACTTTTGCGCCAGCCCACTAGAATAAATCCAAACGAAATCGCGCGCCGCGCCGCGCCGCTACCGTCCGATCTCCCATAAACGGTTTTTTCATCTTTGAGGAAAACGACCATGACCGCAACCGTTCTTGCCGAGGACGCTCTCGTATTGCGCCAGGATGAAGCCGGCGTCGCCACCCTGACCCTCAACCGCCCCAAGCAGTATAACGCGCTGTCGCAAGCCATGTTGGGGGCGCTGCAAGCGGCGCTGGACGCCGTCGCCGCCGATAAAACTGTCCGGGTGGTGGTCATCGCCGGGGCCGGCCCAGCCTTCTGCGCCGGCCACGACCTCAAGGAAATGCGCGCCCAGACCGATCCGGCCTTTCACCAAGCGCTGTTTGCCCAGTGCGGGCGGGTGATGTTGACCATCAACCGCCTGCCGCAGCCGGTCATCGCCCGGATCCACGGCATCGCCACCGCCGCCGGCTGCCAACTGGTCGCGGCCTGCGATCTGGCGGTCGCCGCCGACAACGCCCGCTTCGCCACCTCCGGCATCAACGTCGGCCTGTTCTGCGCCACTCCCGGCGTGGCGCTGAGCCGCAACCTGAGCCGCAAGCAGGCGCTGGAACTGTTGCTGACCGGCGATTTCATCGACGCGCCGACCGCCCTGCGCCAGGGTCTGGTGAACCGGGTCGCGCCACTGGATCAACTGGACGCCGCCGTCTGGCGCTTGGCCGAATCCATTTGCCACAAATCGCCGCTGGCCATCGCCATGGGCAAGGAACTGTTCTACCGGCAGTTGGAGATGGGCATGGAGGAAGCCTACGCCCGCGCCAGCGAAGTTATGGCCTGCAACATGAACAGCGAGGATGCCCGCGAAGGCATCGACGCCTTCATCGCCAAGCGCAAGCCGACTTGGCAGGGCCGCTGACCCGGTCACCCCACTGAACCACCATCGCCACTCCACGCAAAAACATAACTGAGGACAATATCGCATGAGCGCTGCTACGAATCTCTACGAAATGGGCCTGGACCGGAACGCCGCCAATTTCGTGCCGTTGACCCCGCTGACCTTCATCGAACGCGCCGCCTCGGTCTATCCCGACCACCTCGCCGTGGTGCATGGTCCAACCCGCCGCACCTGGGCAGAGACCTACGCCCGCTGCCGGCGATTGGCCTCGGCGCTACAACAGCGCGACATCCGCCTGGGCGACACGGTGGCGGCGATGCTGCCCAACATTCCCGAGATGTTCGAATTGCACTTCGGCGTGCCGATGATGGGGGCGGTGCTGAACACCCTAAATATCCGGCTGGACGCCGAAGCCATCGCTTTCATGCTTGAACACGGCGAGGCCAAGGTTCTGTTCACCGACCGCGAGTTTTCCGACACCATCGGCAAGGCGCTGCGGCTGATCCAGCCCCAGAAACGCCCGCTGGTGATCGACGTGGACGACCCTCAGTTCGTGGGCGGCGAGAAGCTGGGAGCGATGGATTATGAAGTGCTGCTGGCCGAGGGCGATCCGGAATTCGCCTGGCAAACGCCCGTCGACGAGTGGCAGGCCATCTCCCTGAACTACACCTCCGGCACCACCGGCAACCCGAAGGGCGTGGTCTATCACCATCGCGGCGCCTATCTGAACGCGATTAGCAACGTGCTGGTGTGGAACATGGGCCTGCATCCGGTCTATCTGTGGACCCTGCCGATGTTCCATTGCAACGGCTGGTGTTTCCCGTGGAGCATCGCCGCCGCCGTCGGCACCAACGTCTGCCTGCGCCAGGTCCGCGCCGACCTGATCTTCGATCTGATCAAGCAGGAGAAGGCCAATTACTTCTGCGGGGCGCCGATCGTGCTGAACCTGCTCAAGAACGCCCCAGACGAGATGAAGGCGGGCATCAACCATCCGGTCAAGGTGATGACGGCGGGCGCGGCGCCACCGGCGGCGGTGATCGAGGGCATGGAGCGGATGAACTTCGATGTCACTCACACCTATGGGCTGACCGAGACCTACGGCCCGTCCGTGGTCTGCGCCTGGCACGACCATTGGAATGAACTGACCCTGCCGGAGCGGGCGGCGCTCAAATCCCGGCAGGGCGTGCGCTATCCGATGCTGGAAGGGCTGATGGTGGCCAACGCCCAGACCTTGGAACCGGTGCCGATGGACGGCGAAACCATCGGCGAAATCTTCATGCGCGGCAACAACGTCATGAAGGGTTATCTGAAGAATCCCGGCGCCACTGAAGAGGCGTTCCAGGGCGGTTGGTTTCACAGCGGCGATCTGGCGGTCTGGCACGAGGACGGCTACATCGACATCAAGGACCGTTCCAAGGACATCATCATTTCCGGCGGCGAGAACATCTCCACCATCGAGGTCGAGGATGTGCTGTACCGGCATCCGGCGATCATGGAGGTGGCGGTGGTGGCGCGGCCCGACGAGAAGTGGGGCGAAACGCCGTGCGCCTTCGTGACGGTCAAGCCGGGCATGGAACACGTCACCGAGGAGGAAATCATCGAGTTCTGCCGCAGCCAACTGGCCCGGTTCAAGGCGCCCAGAACCGTGGTGTTCGGCCCGTTGCCCAAAACCTCGACCGGCAAGATGCAGAAGTTCATCCTGCGCGAGCGGGCCAAGGCGCTCTAGGCGGCGGCTGCATTCATGACGCCCCCTCGATCGAGGGGGCTGCGCCCTGCCAGGGAACCGCTATCGAGGTTGGATGGGACCACCTCCAAAATCCGGCAGGGCGGACAAGCATAGCGCCGGCACTGCCTGTTCGGGACTCGCGCCGTAAGGAACCACGCCCAGCAACGGGCCGTTCAAGCGGATTTGCAAGGTTTCCAGATTGGCCTCGAAGCGGGTCATGGCCGGATCGATCCGGTTGGCGACCCAACCGGCCAAGACTAACCCGCGATGCTCGATTGCCTCGGCAGTAAGCAGGGCGTGATTGAGGCAGCCTAGCCGCATCCCCACCACCAGCACCACTGGCAAGGCCAGATGTTGCGCCAGATCCGCCGTATCGTACCTCGCGTCGAGCGGTACCCGAAATCCGCCTGCGCCCTCCACCCAGACCACCTCCGCCAGCGTTCGCAACCGTTCCAGCGCCTGACGAATCACTTCGATGTGCATCGGTCGGCCCGCTTCGGCGGCGGCGATGTGCGGCGCGATAGGTGGGGCATACAGATACGGATTCACCCATTCCAAGGGAGGCCGAATCGAACTGGCGGCCAGCAATTGCACGACATCATCGTTGCACCCGTCCGCCTCGATCCCCGCCGCGATGGGTTTCATGCCGACGGTGGTCAATCCCAACCGGCGTGTGGCGTGCAACAGGGCGCAGGTGACCAGGGTCTTGCCCACGCCGGTATCGGTGCCGGTGACGAAAAAGGCGCGGTTCATGGCCGGGTGGCGATCAGCCATACCCCGTCATAGGTCAACGGCAATCCGGCCGCTTCCCGCAACTGTTCGTAGCGATCGTTGATTGCCTGCCAAGCGCCGCGACTCAAAGGCGTCGGGCGACGCTGCTCGACTTCGCGGGCGCCGACCGCCTTGACGCTGCGCAGCGCGCTCCGCGCATCGGGAAAGTGGCGACGCACCGGTTGCCGTTCCCAAACTCTCACCTTCCAGCCGGCGACCCGGCATTCCGCCAGCAACTGTTCGGGCGGCGGCATGGCCAGGACGTGGCTATAGGCATCGGCCCCGGCAAAGGCATGGCGCAATTCGGGAAAGTTGTCCGCGCCGAGCGTGGCGACCGCCAGCCATCCCCCCGGTTCGAGCACCCGCGCGGCCTCGGCCAGACAGCGGCGCGGATCGTTCCATTGCCAGGTCAGACTCGACCAGTATCCACCGAAATAACCATCACCGAAGGGCAAGGCTTCGATGTCGGCGCAAATCACCCTTGCACCGGGGTACTGGGTCCACGCCAACGCCAGCATCGCGGGCGAGAAGTCGAGCAAGGCGAGTTCGGTCCGGGGCCAGCGTTGCGCCAGCCAGCGCGCGCTGTAGCCGGTGCCGCAGCCGGCGTCCAGAATGGCGGCGGGTTCCCCATCCACGCCAGCTTGGAGCAAGCGATCCGCCAGTCGGTCAGCCATCTCGCGCTGCACGTCGGCCGCCGCGTCGTAGCCGGTCGCGGCCTGATCGAAGGCTTGGCGGATGCGTTGCTTGGCCGGCAGCGCGACGGATGGGCTAATCACGGTGATCGGCGCAGTCATGAAGAGCCGCGATGAGGTCGTCGATATGGGATTCGCGATGCGCCGCCGACAGGGAAATCCGCAGCCGGGCCGTGCCCGCCGGCACCGTGGGCGGGCGAATGGCCGGAACCCACAACCCGCGTGCGAACAGCCGTTCGGCCAAGCGCACGGCGGCGTCATTGCCACCGATCAGCAGCGGTTGAATGGCGGTCGGCGAGGGCAACAAGCGCCACGGCAGACCGTTGAGACCGTCCCGCAACCGCAGGATCAGGCGTTGCAAATACGCGCGCCGCTCGTCGCCCGCCGCGATCAGTTCCAGACTGGCCAGCAGCGCGGCGGCCAGGATCGGGCTGGAGGCGGTGGTGAAAATGTACGACCGCGCCCGCTGCATCAGCCACTCGATCACTCGCCGGTCGCCGGCGACGAACGCCCCCGACACGCCGGCGGCCTTGCCCAGCGTACCCATCAGGATCAGGCGCGGCGACGGCGGCAGATCGAAATGGGCGAGGCTGCCGCGTCCGCCGGGGCCGAGCACGCCGAACCCGTGGGCGTCGTCAACCACCAGCCAAGCGTCGAAGCGTTCGGCCAACGTGAACAGTTCCGGCAAGGGCGCGAGATCGCCGTCCATGCTGAACACCGCGTCGGTGAGGATCAACTTGCGGCGGGCCTGACTCTGTTCTAGCCGACGGGCCAGTGCGTCTACATCGCCATGCGGGTAGCGCACGTGCTCGGCGCGGGCCAGCAGGGCAGCATCGATCAGCGAGGCGTGATTCAGCTTGTCGGCGAAAATGGCGTCGTCGCGGCCAACCAGCGTCGGTGCAACGGCCAGATTCGCCATATAGCCAGTGGTGAAGTACAGCGCCCGCTCCCGCCCGACGAACGCCGCCAGCCGCTCCTCCAACTCCGCGTGCGGCCGCAGATGGCCGCTGACCGCGTGCGAAGCGCCGCTGCCGACACCCCAGCGGCTGGCCGCTTCCCGCGCCGCCGCGACAAGCGCGGGATGGTTCGCCAGACCGAGGTAATCGTTGCTGCAAAAGGCGACGCCGCGCTGACCTTCGATCACCGCTTCCGGGCCGCAGGGCGCGTCCAGCGTCCGGCGGCGGCGCAGCAGGCCAGCGGCGGCCAGTTGGGCCAGGCCGGTTTCCAGTTCGTCCCAGATCATGCCAGCGCCGCATCCAGCGCCGCGACCGCCCGTTCGGCCAGCAGGGCCGCTTCGGCGTCGTCGAGAATGTAGGGCGGCATGAAATAAATCGTTGTCCCCAGCGGGCGCAACAGGATTTCGCGTTGCAGCGCCGCGCGGTAGAAACGCGGGCGGAAATCGGGATCGTCGGTAGCGATGTCTGCTGCCCAGATCATGCCGCGATGACGGAAATGCCGCGCCCGTGGATGGTTCGCCAGCGGCGCCAGCAAGGCGGTGAAGTGCTCGGCGAACCGCCGGTTGCGGGCCAGCACATCATCCTCGGCGAAGATGTCCAGAGTCGCCAGCGCGGCGCGGCAGGCCAGCGGGTTGCCGGTGTAGGAATGGGAATGGAGAAAGCCGCGCGTCACGGCGTCGTCGTAGAAAGCGGCAAACACGTCATCCGTGGTCAGCACTGCCGACAGCGGCAGATAACCGCCGGTCAGTCCTTTGGACAGGCAGAGAAAGTCGGGGCGGATGCCGGCCTGCTCGTGGGCGAACAACGTGCCAGTGCGCCCGAAACCGACCATGATTTCATCAGCGATCAGATGGACCCGGTAGCGGTTGCACAGGGCGCGGGCCAGCCGCAAATACGCCGGGTTGTGCATCGCCATCCCGGTCGCGCCCTGCACCAGTGGCTCAACGATCAGGGCGGCGATGGATTCATGGCGCGCAGCCAGCGTCGCTTCCAGCGCGGTCGCGGCGCGGCGTGCGACCTCGGCGGCGGATTCTCCCGCTTCCGCTTGGCGCTCGTCGGGCGAGGGGACGGTGATAGCCTGCCGCAGCAGGGGCGCGTAGACCTCCTTGTACAGCGCGACATCGCTGACCCCCAGCGTGCCCAGCGTTTCACCGTGATAGCTGCCGGCCAGACAGAGAAAATGGTTCTTGTCGGGCTGACCGTGATTGCGCCAAAAGTGAAACGACATCTTGAGGGCGATTTCCACCGCCGAGGAGCCATCCGAGGCATAGAAGCAATGGCCTAGCGCGCCCCCGGTCAGGGCCGAGAGCCGCTCCGACAGTTCCACTACCGGCGCGTGGGTGAAACCGGCCAGAATGACGTGCTCCAGCCGGTCCAGTTGATCCTTGACGGCGGCGCTGATCCGCGGGTGGGCGTGGCCGAACAGATTCACCCACCACGAACTGATGGCGTCCAGATAACGCCGCCCCTCGAAGTCGTACAGCCACGCGCCCTGGCCGCGCGCCACTGGCACCAGCGGCAACACGCCAGCGTCGTGGAGCTTCATCTGGGTGCAGGGATGCCAAACGGCCTTCAGACTGCGGTCGAGCCAGTCGCGATTGCTCATGGGCGATGCAGCTAGATCCCGTGTAAGCCCAGCTTCTCGAACAGGGCTTCGTCGCGCGCCATTTGTGGATTGCTGGTAGTCAACAGCTTGTCGCCGTAGAAAATCGAGTTGGCCCCGGCCAGGAAGCACAACGCCTGTTCGGCCTCGCTCATCTGCTCCCGTCCGGCGGACAGGCGCACATAGCTGCGCGGCATGGTGATGCGGGCGGCGGCGATGGTGCGCGCGAACTCGAAAATGTCGGTCGGTTCGTTGTTGGCGAGCGGTGTGCCGGGAATGGCGATGAGATTATTGATCGGCACCGATTCCGGTGGTGGATCGAGATTGGCCAGCGTGGCGATCAGCCCGGCGCGATGCAGGCGCGATTCGCCCAAGCCGACGATGCCGCCGCTGCACACCTTGAGGCCGGCTTCGCGCACGCTGCGCAAGGTATCGAGCCGATCCTGGTAGGTGTGGGTGGTGACGATCGCCTCGTAAAACTCCGGGGCGGTGTCGAGATTGTGGTTGTAGTAATCCAGCCCGGCTTCCCGCAACTGTTCGGCCTGACCTTCCTTGAGCATCCCCAGCGTGACGCAGGTTTCCAGGCCGAGGGCCTTGACCGCGCGCACCATGTCCAGCACCGGGCCCATGTCCTTGTCCTTGGGACCGCGCCAGGCCGCGCCCATGCAGAACCGGCTGGCGCCCTGGTCCTTGGCGGCTTGGGCGGCGGCCACCACCTCGTCGAGCGCCATCAGGTTTTGGGTTTCCAGATCGGTCGCATGACGCTTGGACTGCGAGCAGTAGCCGCAATCCTCGGAACAGTTGCCGGTTTTGATCGAGAGCAGGGTCGAACGCTGCACCGCGTTGGGGGTAAAGTGGGCGCGCAGGGTTTGCTGCGCCTGGAACAACAGGTCGGCGAAGGGCAGATCGAACAGCGCCAGCACCGCTTCCACGCTCCAGGCGGGCTGCGGCGCGGCGGGCGCCGGGGCAGGGGCGTGCGGCATCGGCCGGGAAAGAAGGGCTGCATTATTCATGAGGCGTGATTTCCAAAAGGAATGAACAAGTTGTCGGATAGAATGCCACGAAAATCGGCTGGGTCATCGAGCGGCGGCATCGGAACGAGGGTCTTGCCGACGGCGCCCGTGCCTTCCTTGGCGGTTTCAAGATAACAGCGCCACGCTGAAAAACCATCCGGCTCCTGACGCGGTAGTATAAAGACCAAAGCCGCTGGAAAATACTCAAGGCGATTTTCGGACCAGCACGGGAACCGGTAGCGGCGCTTCAGCGTTACGCTCCTCCGCGCAAGGGGGGATGGAGTTTTTGTACGGCTTCTAAGCCGAGCCGGGTCAAGTCCAAAAGTGGCTGTAAATTCTCTCCTCGGTTCGGGCGATGACGGCTAATTTTCAGCCGGTCAGAGCGACCACGCTGCCGTCCTGTTTGGCCGCCTTGCGCGCCTTGAGCCACTCGTTGAACTCGTCCATGTCCAGGTAACGGTGCTCCATCCACGCCTCGTTCTATTCGGCCAGGAGGGCGCCGATCAGGCGCAGGGCCGACTCGTCGTTGGGGAAGATGCGGATGACCCGCTCGCGGCGACGGACTTCCTCGTTGAGCCGTTCCTGCCTATTGGTGCTGCGCAGACGCTTGCGGTATTTCTCCGGTAAGGCCAGGACCGCCAAGGCGTCCTCGAAGCCGTCCTCCAGGCACTTCACGGCCTGGGGCGCGGTCTTCTCGAAACGCTCCACAAACTCGGTGAGGCTGCGTTCCGTCTCCTTCCGGTCGGCGGCTTGAAACACCCGCTGGGCGGCGGCGACCACCTCGGCCCGGTGCCGGAACGAGACGTGCCCGAGCATATTCTGCATCAGGTGGACCTGACAACATTGCCACGTCGCCCCTTGGAAATGCCGGGCGATGGCCTCGGTGAGTCCGCCATGGCGGTCCGAGATCACGAACATAACCCCCTTCAGGCCCCGTCCCTTGAGCCAGCGGAACCGCTCTTCCCAGGTCGAGAAGCTCTCGACATCGCCCATCCTCACGCCCAGTATTTCCCGGTGGCCGTCGCTACGAATTCCCGAGGCTACCAGGGCCGCGCGGGGCACTACCCGCTCCTCCTCCCGGCTCTTGATGAACAGCGCGTCCACTAGGACGAAGGGATAATCCCCCTCCAGCCTCCGCTCGTTGAAGGTGGCTGCCTGCAGCAGGCGACTGTCGCATCTACCGGCAACCTGCCTGTGAAGTGTGTCGGCAACTACCCTGCGTCACGCAGCAACCGCTGGATCACCACCCCCGCCAGCATCACCCCAACCAACGCCGGCATATAGGAAATCGTGCCGTTCACCGCGCGGGGCCGACCTGGCGTGTCGCCGCCGACCGGTTGATGCGGCAGGGGAGGGTGGCGCGGCTCGTCGCTGTAGATCACCGGATAGTTCAGCGGCGCGTTCAATTCCCGCAGCCGCCGGCGCAGTTCACGAGCCAGCGGACATATCTGGGTCTGATTCAACTGCGCTACCCGCGCCCGGCTCGCGTCCAGACAATTCCCCGCCCCCAGCGCCGAAATCACCGGTGTGCCCTGGCGATGGCAAGCCGCGACCAGCGCCGCCTTGCAGGCGATGCTGTCGATGCAGTCGGCGACGAAATCATAAGGCGTGGCGGTGATCAGCGCCTCGGCCATGTCCGGTTGGAGAAACTCGCCGATCAGGGTCAATTCGAGAGCAGGATCGATGTCGCGCAGCCGCTCGGCCATGACCGCGATCTTGGGCCGCCCCAGCGTCGAGTGCAGCGCCAGCAATTGCCGGTTGAGATTGGAAGGCGAAACGACATCGTGATCGAGCAGGGTCAGCCGCCCGATGCCGGCCCGGCCCAGCGCTTCGGCGGCATAACCACCGACCCCGCCCAGCCCGGCCACCAGCACATGCGCCGTCCGCAACCGGGCCAGACCCTCGGCGCCGATCAGGATTTCAGTCCGGGCGTGAGGATGCGACATCGGGCAGTCGGAACAGTCGGCGGGCGTTCGCGGTCGTGGCGGCGGCGATTTCCGCCGGATCGGCGTTGCGCAACTCGGCCACGCAGACCAGCACCTCCGGCAGATAGGCCGGCTCGTTACGCTGGCCCGGATGCGTGCTCGACGGTTGGTCGGGGGCGTCGGTTTCCAGCAAGAACCCGTCCAGCGGCAGGACTTGTATCAAGCCGCGCAGCCGGGTGGCGCGCGGGTAGGTCAGCGGCCCGCCGAAGCTGAGCAGGATGCCCAGGTCCAGCAACCGCCGGGCCTGACTCTCGCTGCCGGAGAAGCTGTGCACCATGCCGCGCACGCCGGCGAACCGTCGCACCAGCTTGATCACCCGATCCACCGCGTAGCGGGCGTGGATGACGACGGGCAGGTCGTGGCGGCGGGCCAAGCGCAACTGGCCGGCGAAGTACTCCGCCTGGAGATCGGGATCGAGGTCCGGCAGATAGCCATCCAGCCCGCACTCGCCGATGGCGGTCGGTCGTTCCCGCGTCAGCCAATCCGCCAGTTGATCGAGATGCTCCGGGCGATGCTCGGCCAGATAGGCGGGGTGCAGGCCATAGCAGGGATACAGCCCGGGATAATCCGCCGCGACCGCCTTGAGCTTCGGCCAGAGCCGGGCGCTGACCGCCGCCAGCATCTGCGCCTCCACCCCGGCGGCCCGCGCCCGCTGGTAGGCGGCGCCGCGGTCGGCATCGAAACTGGCGTCGTCGAAATGGGTGTGACTGTCGATCAGTGCGAGCATGAGCGAGTGTCAGGCGATCGCGATCTGGACGTTGGCCGCGCGGCCAAACACCGAGGAGGGCGTGATGCCGAACATGTTGCGAAACGCCCGGCTAAAGTGCGAGGAATCGGCGAAACCCGCGCCCAGCGCGGCGTCGGTTAGCGTATCGCCCTTGGCGACCAGCGCCGCCACGACCCGCATCCGGTGCCACTGCCGGAAGCGACGGATCGGCACCCCGACCTCTTCCTTGAACAGATGCACCAGCCGGGTCGGCGACAGATTCACATACTCGGCCAGCTCGGTCATCGAGTAGCTATGCGTCAAGTCTTCCTTCATCAGCCGGATCACCCGCTGAATCCGGTGATCCAACGGTTGCTGGCGCTCCTCGGATGCCGGCTGCGGGATCAGGCGGTCGAGCAGATTGTGAGTTGTGGCGGCGTCGGGCTGGCGCTCCCAGACCTCGCGCAGCGCCGCCAGCGCCTCGGCTTCGTGCGCGAGGCGGTACAGGCATTGCCACTCGCCATCGAGCATAGCGTTCTGGATCGCCAGGTAGTCGGGACTTTCCGGCTCGATGAACAGGATCGCCATGATCGCGCCGCCAATTTGGAGTTCGTTGAGACAGCCGGGCGGGACCAGCGCGCTCCGACACTCCTGCCAGACGTTGCTTTCGCTCTCCAACAATCGGAACGGTTTGTCGATGCCCAGGCAGAGCGCCGCCGACCCGAGCCGGTGTTCGGAGATATCCGGCAGGCGGCCGATGAAAAGACCGCGATTTTGCCAAACATACAGCCTGTTCAAGGTCTTGCCTTTCTAGATGGTGGAACGGGGCCGGATCGCGAAGGGGGCAAGCCGGGTTGGGGCAATCTCCCGGCTGGATTCCAGCCGGGAACAGTCACGAAAGTGTAATGCTCTCGCGCGGCGCTAGCCAGTTTCAACAAATCGCTGCCATTTTCGACAAGCCCGGCTCCCGCGAAGTGATTAGGCTTGGCCATTCGCGACTTCCGTCGCCCCGCGAGCAACCGTCCGGTCAGGCGCCGGGCAAGAGGATTGGGAGCATGTACGACACCATCATCGTGGGCGCGGGTTCGGCCGGTTGCGTGCTGGCCAACCGGCTGTCCGCCGACCCGAGCCGACAGGTCTGTCTGCTGGAGGCCGGACCCGAGGATACCAGCCCGTGGATTCATATTCCGGTCGGCATCTTCTTCATGATGCGCAGCAAGACGCTGAACTGGGCCTATCAGACCGAGCCACAGCCGCATCTGTACCACCGCCGGTTGTTCTGGCCGCGCGGCAAGACCCTGGGTGGCAGCAGTTCCAGCAACGCCATGGTCTACACCCGCGGCCATCGCTGGGATTACGACCGCTGGGCGGAACTGGGCAACCGGGGTTGGAGTTACGCGGAACTGTTGCCGCTGTTCAAGCGGGCGCAGAATCAGGAACGCGGCCCGTCGGAGTATCACGGCGTCGGCGGGCCGCTCAATGTTGCCGATCCGCGCCAGCGCGGCGCGATCAGCGAAGTGTTCGTCCGCGCCGCCGGCGAAGTCGGCTATCCGCTCAGCGACGATTTCAACGGCACCGAGCAGGAAGGGGTCGGGTTCTATCAGTTAACGCAGAAGGATGGTCAGCGGTGCAGCAGCGCCCGCGCCTATCTGCACCCGGCGCGCTCGCGCCCGAACCTGACCGTCATCACCCGCGCCCTGGCCAGCCGGGTGCTGTTCGAGGGCCAGCGGGCGGTGGGCGTGGCCTACCGCGACCGTGCCGGCCAGACGGTGGCATTGAAGGCGCGGCGGGAAGTCATCCTGTCCGGCGGGGCGATCAACTCGCCGCAGTTGTTGCTGTTGTCCGGGGTCGGGCCACGCGCCGAGTTGGCCAAACACGGCATTCCCCTGGTGCATGACTTGCCGGGCGTCGGCCAGAACTTGCAGGACCATCTGGACGTGATCGTCGCCCACCGCGAATGCCGGCGGGCCTCCTACGGCTTCGCGCTGTCGTTCCTGCCGCGCCTGGTCAAGGGGATCGTGGACTACCACCGCCACCGGCGCGGCTTCCTGACCAGCAACTTGGCCGAGGCCGGCGGCTTCGTCAAATCCGACCCCGCGCTGCCGCTGCCCAATCTGCAATACCACCTGACCGCGACCATTCTCGACGATCACGGCCGACGCCTCTGGCGCGGTTACGGCTATTCGTTGCACGTTTGCGACCTGCGGCCCAAGAGTCGCGGCCATCTGAGCCTGAAGAGCGCCGACCCGTCGATTCCGCCGTTGCTCCAACCCAATTACCTCGACCATCCGGACGATCTGGAAACCCTGCTGGCCGGTGTGAAAACCTGTCGGAAAATCCTGGCGGCGCGGGCCTTCGACGGGTATCGCGGCGAGGAACTGTTCCCCGGCGCGGCGGCGCAAAGCGACGACGAGCTACGGGAGTTCATCCGCCGCCGGGCCGAAACCATTTATCACCCGGTCGGCGCCTGCAAGATGGGTCACGATCCCATGGCGGTGGTGGATGATCAACTGCGGGTGCATGGCCTGACGGGATTGCGGGTGGTGGACGCCTCGATCATGCCGACCCTGATCGGCGGCAACACCAACGCGCCGACCATTGTCATCGGCGAAAAGGCGTCCGATATGATTCTGGCCGCGCCGGACTGAGCCCCAGTCATTTGTTCCTACTTGGCGCCGTGCTGGTTTTCATCCGACCTGGGTCGAACAGGCCGGAACGGATCAGTTCGGCGGCGGCGATGGCGAAGTTGAGGTTCTGGCCTTTCTTGAGACCCATGGTGGCGATGCCGATCACGCTGCCGTCCCGCAGGATGACCGGTCCGCCGCTGTTGCCGGGGCTGATCGGCGCGGAAATCTGGAGATAGCGGACGCCGTCGATTTCGCGCAGTCCGCTGATCACGCCGGTGGAGAAGGTTCCCTCCAGGCCATAGGGATTGCCGATCACGAACACGTCCAGCCCAATCAACTCCTGGTTGTAGGCATCGTTGAGCACGAAACCGTCCACGCGGTTCAGCGTGGTCGTCAACAGCGCCAAGTCGGGTTCCTTGCTGCGCTTGCCGACGCGGGCGACCGACTCGCGCTCCCCGCATTTGACCGCCAGATTGTCGGCGTTCTCGATGACGTGGTGGTTGGTGATGACCAGCCCGTCGGCCGAAACCAACAGGCCGCTGCCCAGACTGCTGGTCTTGCCGTTGCGGAAGGTGACGATCAGGCAGGTGCGCGGAATGCTGCTCCGGTAGATCTGTTGTCCTGGATTGTCGCCGACCGCCGCCGGCATCGGGCGCGAGCCGGCGGTGGGCATGGTGGCGTCGGTGGGCTTCGCTAAGCTGGACAGCCCGCGTCGCAGCGAATCCAACAAGACGCCGCTGGCGGGCGGGGCGCTGGGGGT
>WBUJ01000078.1 GCA_008933795.1 Candidatus Contendibacter sp.
CGCCGCTTGGTCCCCACGCCGCTCCGGCAAGGTTTTTGTTGCCTGCCGCCAACGCGCAATCCCTCCCTCGCGCCAGGGCGGGCATGGATTGCTTGCAAGCAACCGCTACGATTACTCTACCTGGGTTCGGCCAGACGCACGGCGAGACCACCGGTGCGCGCCGCCCTGTCGTTTCCACACCGCGAGAACCCTCAATGGCAAAAAACATCCCACTGGAAGAGCGTATCATTTTCGCGCTCGACGTCGATTCCAAAGACGAGGCCGAACGCTGGCTGGATCGAATGGGCGATCTCGTTCGCTTTTATAAGGTTGGCCTGCAACTGTTCCTGGCCGGCTGGTTCCCGGTCATCGACATGATCACGGCGCGCGGCCACAAGGTCATGGTCGATTTGAAATTCTTCGACATCCCGGAGACCGTCGCGCTGGCGGTACGAGAACTCAAACATCGGGGCGCGACCTTTATCACCGTACACGGCAACGATCCCATCTTGCGCGCCGCCGTCCAGGAACGGAACAGCGCGAAGATTCTGGCCGTGACCGTCCTGACCAGTTTCGACGAATCCGATATGCGCGAAATGGGCATGACGGGCAGCGTGGCCGATCTGGTTTATCACCGAGCCAGGAAAGCCCTCGATCTCGGTTGCGACGGGGTGATTTCTTCCGGGCTCGAAGTCCCGAGACTGCGGGATGGGCTGGGGGACAAGTTCTTGATCGTCACGCCCGGCATCCGTCCGGGGACCAACGATGTCGTTCGGGACGACGACCAGAAACGCATCGCCACCGCCCATCGAGCCATCGCCGACGGCGCGGATTACGTGGTGGTGGGCCGCCCGATTCGCAACGCGAAAGACCCGGTTGCCGTGGTGAAAGCGATGCAAGACGAAATCGCCGCCGCGCTTTGACCCTCCCCCGCGCCAGGGCGGGCGCATCGGTTCGCTTTCCGTCCACCCGGCGACCCGCTGGCCGGGCGGAATGCCGGCACGAGCGGGCAGGTCGGCTTGCCGCGCCACCCCGTTCAGCCGGCCGTTGGCGATCAGAGCCCGAACGGTGGCGTCGCCGGAAATCGCCTCAAGATCGGCGACGAGGGTGGCGGGGGTTAGGGTGGGGGCCACGCCCCGCGTAGGCGTAACGAAAATCCTCGCTCTCGGTCAGATTCTGACTGGATACCTGGGACGATGAGCAGGAGCGCCATGTCCGCTATCTGAACGCTGAAGTGGACCGTGCGGGCGGTTGAGGACCTGGCTCAGATTCGCGCCTTCATTGCCGCTGATCATCCATTGGCCGCCCGGCGAGCCGCCGCCTGCATCAAGGAGGCAGCGGCAATGTTGCTCGATCAACCGGCGATGGGTCGTCCAGTGGATGACTTGCTGGAATTCCACGACTGGTTTATTCCCTTCGGTAAGCATGGCTATATGCTGCGTTACCGGTTGGATGAGCGGGTAATCGTAGTGGTACGGGTGTGGCACGACCGCGAAGAGCGAAACGCTGGCGACCCTTGAGGCGGGTAGCGCGTAAGGGCGAGTTGGCGCGTAGCGCGGATTAGCGCAGCGTAACCCGCCGACTCTTGGATGTCCCCCCTCGTGCTGATTGCGGGTAGGCCGGTCCCATGAGCCAACAACGGTATTATCGTTCCATTTGATCGCTGAGGGCGCTGAGCGGAACGCCCGCCATGCGGGCCGACATCTTATGCTGCATCTCGTATAACCGGTCGCTCAAATCGAGCAGGCGCTTTTGTAAGCGGGGGTCAGAGATCGTTGCCGCTCGCTCCCGGAGTTGTTGCTCCTTGATTCCGATCTGCTCCATGTGGGCAGCCAATTGTTGTTGGGCCGAATGACTCATCCCTGTCGAATATCCCGCTTGAGCGGATTTTGCACCGCCACTCGTGTCGGTGTTTCCAGATAAAACACATTTAGCAGTATTACCCGGTATGTTATCCTTGCAAACAATGCCATCCGTTACATTATTGGTGACTTTAGCCTGAATTTCATTGCCCACCACAGTACTACTACTCCCTTGGTCACGATCACCACCAATGATATTGATTCCATTAGTACGAGAGTTTTCTACCAGATTACTGTGAAGTTCACTAAAAACCTTGTTATCAGTTGAACTATTATTTTTTGAATATCCACCAAAGACTTTAACCCCATCCTTGAGGTTCCGAAATTCATTGTTATTGGCTAGCATATCAGCCGTGTTATTCTTTGCTATATAGTCTTTAGTACTAAACCCATAACCTCCTATAACTGATAACCCTGTTTTATAATCTTGACTATTGTTCAACGTATTGATTCTATTATATGTAATCTCGCCTGTAATAATATTGTTTGATGATGCACCAACACCTCCATTAATACTAACACCAGTAAAATTTTTACCCACAGGAAGGCTATCTGATAAATCATTATCATGTATTTTTACAATCACCTTGTTATTATTTCCGCCAGAACCGCCATTTAATGAAATTGGAACCGAGATACTAGACGATACAGAATTTGATATGAATTGATTGCTTAATATGTCAGTAATTATAGTATTGTTGCCACCACTACTGTTATATGAAATAACTTCTCCATTAAGGAAACGATTTCCCTTAACTACAGCTTGGATAAGCTCGTTATTACCCTCCCCACTGATATTTAAGCCACAGGAAATAGTATTATCAAGAAATTCCGCAAGCAGTGTGTTGTTGCTTTGACTATTGTCACTAGATCCTGCTAAAAACATGCACCATCCATTAGGACTATTTACTTGATTACCTATAACAACAATTTCTACTGTACTTCTTGCGGATGATAGGAATGTACCCATTCTTATATTACCTCCAACAATGTTATCAATAATACTAACATCATGAATAATGGCGTCATTTTTATCTAAATCAATAGCGATATCCCCGTTTTCAATCCTATTATTCGCAACTACTAGATTTTTGTAATGATCCTGATTATGTAAGGATGTCTCAATTTCAATCACATTATCATTATCATCCTCATTGCTTATAAAATTATTACTGATAAGCAAGTTACTGAGCGTCAAGCGGTCGTATAGATCAACTGAAAATCCACGGTATACATTAGTCATTTTATTGTTTAGAACAGCCACATTGGAAATACCTAAGCCATCGTGATCATAAATACCTACTGCTCGAAAAAAAGCACTAACACCTTGAAAAGAAAATTGCTGAATCGTTACATCACTACTACGAACCTTAAAAGTACGATCACGGTTTCCACCCTGAATATCAATATCTGGAATGCCGTCACCATTAATATCCCCATTAATTGAAATTGGTGCGTTGATCTCAGGGAAATCATTGGAACAAGTTATGCTACCCTCACGCTCAAACCCAATGAATACTCGTCCCGACCCAGCCCCTGCCCTATTGATGGCGGTGATCAGTTCCACCAGTGAAATACCCGACGATCCGGGATTATTCTTGAGGTTTTCAAGGCTACTGGTATCCCCATCCACGTTGCAGGATAAATCCGCAACGGTCGCATCCTTCACGCTTTCCTCGCTCAGCGCGAACGCTTGCGCGGGATTGTTCCACTGGAAACGCAAATTGCGCTGGGCGGTTTGGCCCGTCGCCTTATCCCGGGCCAGGGCGCCTTCGATCACCAATTGTCCGCCGGTGATCCGTACCTGAGCGGCACCAAGGTCCAGTTGTTCCAGAAAGCTGAAATCGCCAGGATTACGCACCAGAATGCCACGCACGAACTTCCGCAATGCCCCGCTGCTGTCCTCGATCTCGACCGTCATGGAATGCACGCCCGCGCGGAGATTGCCGTAATTGAAGGTCACTCCAAAGCCGCTGTTGGCGGCGTTGGATTCGCCAGGCAGGGCGGCGGCCACATCGCTGCGATAGGAGCAACAAGGGATGGTCATCGAGGGTTCGCCATCGACGAACAACTGCACCCGCTGAATCGCGCGGCCAGCCGGTGCGACCGCCCAGCCCCGCACGACGGCGATGCCGGAGCCGGTATCGCCATGATTGGGGCTTTCCAGTGCGGCATATTGGAGGCTGGCTGCGGCGCTGGTGGGCTGGACTTTTTCCGCCTTCGTCCCCAACTTATTTTCGGGCGTCGCGGCCTGTGCGGCGGCGGTGGATGACGAAGCCTCCACCAGTCCCAGCGCCTGAGTATTCTGGAACCACCGGAGCCGGGCGTTGACGCGCTTTTCCTGCTGGCTGGCCTTATCGCGCACCCGCAGCCCCGCGATGACCACATCCTGCCCTTGGCGCTCAGCGCTGGCGCCGTCCAGATTAAGCCGATCGATATAGGAAAAATCACCGGCCTTGACCACCGTGACCGTATGCGCGCGCTCAAACCGGGCGCCACTACTATCTTGAATGGTCACCGCGATGGTATGCGCTCCGGCTGTTAGATTGCCGTAATTGAACGTAATACCAAAACCGCTGTTGCGGGTATTCTCGGCGGGAAACTGTGGAAAAGCGCTCTGTACATCCGCCCGCACGCTACAGCAAGGAATAGCGGTAATATCCTTGCCGTCGATACGCAATGTCGCTTGACTGATCCGCACTCCGGCGCTGTCCGAAAACGCCCACCCTCGGATGATTCCGATCCCCGAGACAGGCTGGTTATTCGTAGGTCCTTCCAAATCCGCCATCAGGGCAGCGTGCGCCGATTGCATCGAAATTAAATGTAGGAACCCCAAAACCAAAACTACGAACATGCCGATCCGCCTAGTATTCATCAATCACCCACTTGTTTTTTTACGATTACTCATCAAGGACGCATGACCTTCTGATCCGACTTGCGTTATTTTGATTCTATCGGATTAAAAAGATTACAACAACCAAGCATATTTGTTGGAAATCGAATCTCAAGATTTATGCTTGCACCCTCCAAGCCCACCATCCCCCGGAACCCACCCCGATGAGTGATCTTGTCCTTCCCACCTTCGCCCGTTGGCAATTCTGGATCGACCGAGGCGGCACGTTTACCGACATCGTCGCCTGCCGTCCCGACGGCTGCCTACTGATGAATAAACTGCTGTCGGATAACCCCGAGCATTACGCCGACGCCACCCTGCACGGGATCTGCGAACTGCTGGGCGTGGCGGCAAGTCCACTCTCATCACCGCCGGACGCCCGTCGCCATCCTGGACGGCGTAACGAGCGGCCCGGTCGGCGTGGGAATGCCGTCGAACCGCTCCAGCGGCGCGAGTTCCAAGGATGACTGGAACAGCCTCTACACGCTCCCAGCCCTTCCGCTGCTGGGAGCAGGTTTTTTTGTGATGTGAAGCTGAACTACCGACAAGCGTTTGAGGCCAGGGTCACGATGGAACGCCCGGTGACCGCCGTGTCTGGAAAATCGGAGAACACGCCGTCGGCCCCCAGGCAGAAGAATTGTTTGTACTCCTCAAGGGGATTGTCCTGGTAGTCCGCCGAGAGATAGCGGTCCTCGTTGCGAAAGGTCCAGGCATGGACCAGGAGCCCGGTGGCGTGGGCGTCGGCGATCACGCTGGTGGGCGCCAGGCGGGTCTTGTCGGCATCGTCCACCGCGCCGTCTTTGTTTATGTCGTCGGCTTTGCCATCCCCGTTCGCGTCCACGCCCTTCACACTGATGATGTAACGTTTCCAGGGGCCGACGCCGTCCGCGTACTGGGCGATCTCCGCAAGACCCCGTTTGGTGACCAGATAATCGGACTTGCGCGGATCTCCAGTCACCGCCCAGTCATAGGGCTGGGCCGGGATGATGGAGCCATCCAAGGCCACGTCGTCTCCATCCACCAACTGAATCAGCCGGACCTGGGTCTTTTGGCGCAATTCTTTGAGATTACCAACCTCAAACGACTGAATGAACACCGGCGCCATCCGATTGTTCCAGCCGTTGTTGTTCAGCACCCTGAGTAGAGGGTCTTCCAGCGGCAGGTTGACCGATTTGTGATAAGTCGGATGCTTGGTTTCCGGATATACGCCGATGGTACGATGCTGGCGCTCCACTTCCTGTTTCGCCAGGTCGATCACTTCCTGAAAGGTCGGCACCCGGAATTGCTTGTTGTAGGACTGGTTGCGAAAGGCTAGGCGCTGCTTGGCGTAGAGGGTCTTGATTTCCGACAGGGTGAAGTCGTCGGTGAACCAGCCTTCCTCCTGGACGTTGTCGATGGTTTTCTTGGTCTTGCGCGCGGCGAATTCAGGATGGTCGGCCACATCGGTGGTCTCGGTGATATTCACCTCGTGGCGGACGATCAGCACGCCGTCCTTGGTGGACACCAGATCGGGTTCGATGAAATCGGCGCCAGCATTGATGGCCATCTGGTAAGCGGCGAGGGTGTGTTCCGGAAGATAGCCGGAAGCGCCCCGATGGCCGATGACCAACGGCGCCTTGCCGTCCAGGGTTGGGAACTTGTTGTCGGCGTAAGCCGGCACGGAACCGATGATAAAGGCCGCAATCACGGCCAGGGTCAGACTCTTCATGAAAGTGCCTCCGTATTTTAGGTAAACGTGGGCCCCCCTCTAACCTTACGAGTATAGGTGTTTAATTTATGGATTAATATGTCCCAATTTAGGGATAAGAGCCCGGCGGCGCCGGGCGGTGGGAACGATTCCAGGCTATCAGGGGTTGGCGGGATTAACAGCGGCTTCCATCAGCTTTTGCAGTTCGCCGCTCTGGTAAAGTTCGAGGGTGATGTCGCAACCGCCGATCAGTTCGCCGTTGACGTAAATCTGCGGGAAGGTGGGCCAGTCGGCGTAACGGGGCAGGTTGTCGAAGATTTCCGGGTCTTCCAGCACGTTCACGTAGGAGAACGGTAGACCGGTGGCGGCGAGCGCCTGGGAGGCGCGGTGCGAGAAGCCGCAGCGCGGCAGGTCCGGGGTGCCCTTCATGTAGATCACCACCGGATTGTTTTCGACCTGCTCTTTGATGCGTTCCAATACGTCCATCGGTTAACCTCGAATGGGAAAGACTCAGGCATTGACCCGCGCGCCGGGGTCCACGTTCAATTGCAGCCAAAATTCCAACAGCGCCGCGTGCCATAGCTTGCTGCCCAGCAGCCGGGTCAAATGCGCCTCGGGTTCGGCCAGTAGTTGGTCCAGATACGCCCGCTGGAACAGGCCGCGCTCCCGGCAGGCGCGCGAATCGACGATATCGCGCATGAATTCCAGAAACGGCCCGCGCACGAACTTCAGCGCCGGCACTGGGAAATAGCCCTTGGGCCGGTCGATCACCGCATCCGGCAACAAACCACGGGCGATTTTCTTCAGCACGTATTTGCCGTCGCCGCCAATTTTCAGGGCTGGCGGCAACTGCATCGCCAGTTCCACCAGTTCGTGATCGAGAAACGGCACTCGCGCTTCCAGTCCCCAGGCCATGGTCATGTTGTCCACCCGCTTGACCGGGTCGTCCACGATCAGGGTGGTCACGTCCAGCCGCAGTACTTGGTCCAGATACTCCTCGGCGTCCGGTTCCGCCAACCGTTCGGCGATGAGTTCGGCGGTGTAGTCGGGACCCTGCCAAGCCGGCGCGACCGTTGCCAGAAATTCCTCGTGATCGCGGTCGAAATAATGCCGCCGGAACCGCTCCAGATCGCTGCCCGTCGCGGCGGCCATGCGCGGATACCAGAAATAGCCGCCGAACACCTCGTCGGCGCCCTGCCCGCTTTGCACCACCTTGACCGCTTGGGAAACTTGCTCGGCCAGCAGGAAGAACGCCACCGCGTCTTGCCCAACCATCGGCTCGGCCATGCAGGTCACCGCTTCCGGCAGGCGAAGGAGCACCTGATCGTTGGGAATCAGGTATTTATGATGGCGGGTCTGGTAGCGGGCGACCACCTGATCGGAATATTCGAATTCGCTGCCCTTTTCCTCTGGCTGATCCTCGAAGCCCACCGAGAAGGTCCGCAAATCGCGGACGCCGGTTTCGGCCAGCAGCGCCACCAGCAGGCTGGAATCCAGCCCGCCCGACAGCAGCACGCCCACCGGCACGTCGGCGATGTCCAGCCGCCGCCGCACCGCCAGCCGCAGCGCGGCGTGAACCGCCTCGATCCACTCCGCTTCGTCGCAAGGGGTCGCCGGGCGCATGGCCCGCAAAGTCCAGTAGACGCGGCTCCGCTCGTGGCCGCTGGCGTCGATCGTCAGCGTGGTGGCCGGGGCCAGCTTGCGGATGCCCTGGAGAATGGTGCGCGGGGCGGGAATGACGGCGTGCAGCGTCAGTTGGTGGTGCAACGCCACCGGATCGAGCGCCGTGTCTACGTCCGGCGCTACCAGCAGCGCCTGGCTGTTGGAGGCAAAGCGGAAGGCGCGCGGCGTGCGGCTATAGTACAGCGGCTTGATGCCCAGTCGGTCGCGGGCCAGGAATAGACTGCGCTCGTTCGGATCCCAGAGGGCGAAGGCGAACATGCCGATCAGATGTTCGACGCACCGTTCGCCCCATTCGGCGTAGGCTTTGAGGATGACCTCGGTGTCGCCGTCGGAGAAGAACCGGTAACCCTTGGCCAGCAGCTCGCGCCGCAGCTCCCGGTAGTTATAGATCGCGCCGTTGAACACCAACGTCAGCCCCAGGTCGGGGTCCACCATCGGCTGATTGGAACGGTCGCTGAGATCGATGACCGACAGCCGGCGATGACCGAACAGCACGGGGCCATTGGACCAGACGCCTTCGTGATCGGGGCCGCGCCGGGCCAGTCGCTGCAACATCCGCCCCATCAGGGCCAGATCGGGATCGCCACCGTCGAGGCGCAGTTCGCCGCCAATGCCACACATCGCGTTTTGTCGTCGCGGAAACGGATGAAGGGTCGGCTTAGCGCGGGTACTGCAAGTTGGAGACGTTGACCGGCGGGCGCACGCCGGGCACGTTGCGGGCCAGGGAACCGGCGCGCAGGTAGGCTTGGACGTTGGGCGTGCTGCCGCTCAAGCTGACCGCGCCCTTTTCGACCGTGACCGTGATGTTGGCCGCGGCGAGTTCGGGGTCCTGCTTGAAGGCGTCCTTGATGCCAGCGGTGATTTCGGAATCGCTGACCGTGGGACCACCGCGGCCAGCCCTGCTGGCGCTGGCGACGCCGGCGGTGTCGTCGCCGCCGCCGGAGCCACCGCCCAGGCTGGCGCAGCCGGTGGCGGCCAGGGCGGCCAGGAGGGCGGGGATCAGGAGCTTGCGCAGGTTCATGGGATTCGGTCTCCAAAGTCTGAAACGGGAGGCGCGGCTCGGTCTTGGATGAGTCCAGCGCACGGGGGTCGGCGGCAAGGATAGCACACCCGCACCCGCCAAGCCCCGCGTTGCATCGACTGGAACCGGCGTCTAGACTAGCCTGGCATTCCCTGCCCAGTTCCGCGCGGGCGGAAAACTTAACGCCGCCGCCAAGTTCTAAACAGGCGCTTTACGACCTACTGCTCAACAATGGAGAGATGACGCATGGTTCACCAATTGCCCGAACTGCCCTATGCCAGGAACGCCCTGGAACCGCACATCTCGGCGGAAACGCTGGAGTATCACTACGGCAAGCACCATCAGACCTACGTCACCAACTTGAACAACCTGATCAAGGGCACCGAATTCGAGAATCTGTCGCTCGAAGACATCGTGCTCAAGTCCGCCGGCGGGATTTTCAACAACGCCGCGCAGGTGTGGAACCACACTTTCTACTGGAACTGCCTGAAGCCCAACGGCGGCGGCGAGCCGAGCGGGGCGCTGGCAGCGGCGATCAACCAGAAGTTCGGTTCGTTCGCGGCGTTCAAGGAGGAGTTCGCCAAGTGCGCGGTCGGCACGTTTGGTTCCGGCTGGGGCTGGCTGGTCAAGAATCCGGATGGCTCGGTCGAGTTGATGAGCACGTCCAACGCCGGCACGCCGGCGACTTCGGGCAAAAAAGCTCTGCTGACCTGTGACGTGTGGGAGCACGCCTATTACATCGATTACCGCAACCTGCGGCCCAAATACGTCGAGGCATTCTGGAATCTGGTGAACTGGGATTTCGTAGCCCAGCAATACGCCTGAACCGCGCCGGCTGAAACAGCCGGGCCAGTCTGGAAACAAGCCGGCGGATTCCGCCGGTTTTTTTTATGAATTTTGGTGTCTATGATTGATATCTAAAATGGATAGGAGAACTCGCCATGTCCTGGAATATTGCCCAAGCCAAGCAATGCTTTTCCCAGGTGGTCAAGCAAGCCGCCACTGAACCGCAATTGATCTACAATCGGAATCGCTTGGTTGTCGCCGTTATTGACGCCGAAGCATTCAATGCCTTCAATCAGTGGCGGGAGCACCAAGGTGCGAAGACGTTGGGCGAAGCGTTCGCCGAACTGCGCGTGCTGGCCGCCGGCGACGAAAACCCGCTGCCCGTGCCCGAACGCCGGGATCGCCCCAATGCCTTTTTAGAAATACTTGATGAACTACCTGATTGATACCAATATTCTCAGTGAGTTATTACGCCCAGCGCCAAACCGGGGCGTTTTGGCGTGGGCGGCGGGACAACCCATCGTTGGTATTTCCGCCGTCACGGTGGAAGAAGCCATTTACGGGCTGACCCGCAAGGCCAACCGCCGTCTGATCGATGGCTTTGAAGCACGCATTGCCGAGCAATGCCTCGTTTTTCCCGTTACTGAGACCATTGCGCGTTGCGCGGGCGCGTTGCGGGGACAGTTTTCGGTGCGCGGCATCGTGCGCGACCAGGCCGACATGCTCATCGCCGCCACCGCGCAAGTGCATCAACTGACCCTCGTCATCCGCAACACCCGCGATTTCGAGGGCTGTGGCATTGGCCTGTTGAACCCGTTCAACGCCGATGTCCCATGACCCGCGATCCTCATGAACTCCGGTAGCCAAGCACCCCACCCCGACGCCGACACGCCGCACGAACTGGAATTCACCAGCCAAGCGGCATCGTGGATGAATCTGATTTTGGAGAAAGACCCGGCGTTGCCCTTTTCCGAGGCGCGGTGCGAGCGGCGCAGCCAGGGTTCGCAGCAGCGGCGCGATTTGACCCTGCTCGGCCGGGACGGCGGCGTGCTGGTGACGGGCGAGGTCAAGCTGCCGTATCAGAAGGACGGCGGCACGCCCTACCACCGCACGGTCGTGCGCGATGCCCGCGCCAAGGCGCAACGCGCGGGGGCGCGATTTTTCTTCACCTGGAACGTCAACGAGTGCGTGCTGTGGGACGCGGAATCGGGCGGCGACCGTCCCGACGCCGGCCAGAGCTATCAATCCTGGCCAGTCGCGACCGTCACCAAGCCCAGCCATCTGACGCTGCCCGCCACCCAGGACGCCATCAAGCAATGGCTCGGCCTGTTCCTGCACGCATTGGGGCGCATCGTCCGGGGTCATGCCCAGGTCGGATTCAAGGCCCCCGATGAACGGTTTATCGACGCGCTGGAATCGGCGCTCAGTCTGCCGATCCGGCTGACCTTCGAGGAATTGACGGCGCGTCACGCCCAACCGCGCCAGCGGGCGGAACTGGAACGGTGGATGCGCGACGAGCAGGGCTGGACGCTCGGCGCGGACCCGGACCACGTCCGCGAAACGCTGGAGCGCGCCGCCCAGTTCGCCGGTTACGCGCTGGTCAACAAGCTGGTGTTTTACGAGGCGCTGCTGAAACGCTACGGGGCGCAACTGCACAAGCTGACCGCGCCGGCGCACCTCGAAACCGGCGACGCCTTGCGGCTGCATCTGGAAGGTTTCTTCGCCGACGCTCGGCGGGTGACCGAGGATTACGAAACGGTGTTCGGCGCGGATCATACCGCCGTCGGCAATCGGATTCCGTTTTACGCCGACTCCGCCGTACCGTACTGGCGCACGCTGATCGAGCAGATTCACGAGTTCGATTTCTCGAAGCTCGATTACGAAGTCATCGGCAGCATTTTCGAGCGGTTGATCAGCCCCGAGGAGCGGCACAAGTACGGCCAGTTCTACACCCGCGCCGAAGTCGTCGATCTGATGAACAGCTTTTGCATCCGCGACGGCGCGGAAACGGTGCTGGACCCGGCTTGCGGCGGCGGCACTTTTCTGGTGCGCGCCTACGCCCGCAAGCGCGAGTTGCAGCCGGGGCGCGGCCACGACCGCTTGCTGGCCGAACTGTACGGCGTGGACGTTTCGCACTTCGCCACCCATCTGACCACCATCAATCTGGCGACCCGCGATCTGATTCAGGCCGAGAACTATCCGCGCGTCGCCCGCGCCGATTTTTTCGACGTGCGGGCGCACCAGCGGTTTTTGCGCTTGCCCCAGCGGGTCCAGAGCAAGGGCTTGGGCAAAATCCAGCAGCGCGACATCGAAATTCCGCCGCTGGACGCGGTCATCGGCAATCCGCCCTACGTCCGCCAGGAAGACATCCAGAGCGACAAGCCCAAGAGCGGCGGGCAGCCGTCGCCCGGAACCAAGGAGTTCTACCGGCAACGAGTCAAGCAGGAGAGCGGCGCGGACCTGTCCGGGCGCAGCGATTTGCATTGCTATTTCTGGCCGCACGCCGCGACCTTTCTCAAGCCCGACGGCTGGCTGTGCCTGCTGACTTCCAGTCAATGGCTGGATGTGGAATACGGCTTCCGGCTGCAAAGCTGGATGCTGGCGCGATTCAAGATCGTGGCGGTGTTCGAGAGTCTGGACGAGCCGTGGTTTGTCGGGGCGCGAGTCGCCACCACCGCCACCCTGCTGCAACGCTGCGATGACTCCCAGGAACGGGCGGACAACTTCGCGCGCTTCGTGCAGTTGCGCCGCCCTATCGGCGAGATTCTGGCTCACGATGGCACCACCGCCGGAGCGGTGCGGGTGGCGGATGCGTTCCGGGATGAGATCCTGAATCTGACCGAAAACGCCGGGAACGAACGCTACCGCGTCCGACGGGTGCGCCAGGGCGAGTTGTTGGCGGAAGGGATTCGGCTGGGGCAACTGATGCGCAAGGCGGGCGCGGCGGATGAGGGTGATAACGAGCCGGAGCCGCCCGACTCGACCTTGACCGCCGGTGCCTATTACGGCGGCAAGTGGGGTATCCATTTACGCGCGCCCGACCTCTGGTTCGAGTGGCTGGACCGATTTCGGGACCGGCTGGCGCCGCTGGGGGAAATCGCCGAGGTCCGGCGCGGCATCACCTCCGGCAAGGATGAGTTCTTTTTCCCGCGCGACGCCAGCGCCGATGGTCTGGGCGAAATCTCCGATCCGGTCACGTTCGAGCAGGCATTCGGCGTGCCGCGCCCGCAGGTGGAATCCGGCGCGGTCAAGCTGGTTCGCTGCGGCGAGGGGCGCGGCGAAATCCGCCCCATCGAGGCGCGCTATCTGGAGCCGGAAGTTCACAGCCTGATGGAGGTCAAGGGCTACACCGTCCGCCCGCGCGATTGCGCCCGGCTGATTCTGCTGGTCGGCGAACCGCGCCAAGCATTGCAAGGGACTTACGCGCTGAAGTACATCGAATGGGGTGAAGCCAACGGCTGGCACCAGGGTTCGACCTGCGCCGCTCGCGCCAACGCCGAACGGGGCTGGTATGACCTGACGGGGCACGCTCGCGGCGCGATGTTCTGGCCCATGGCGCAACAGTACAAACACGCCATCGCCCGCAATGACCATGATCTCATCGCCAATCACAACCTGTTCGACGTTTCCGACCATGAGGGCGATCACGACTGCCTTGCGGGAGTGCTCAACAGTAGCGTTGTGGTTTTATCCAAGTTCCTGTTTGGGCGTCCGGTTGGAGTGGAAGGGAATCTGAAAACCGAGGTGGTCGATGTCAAGATGATGCTGGTCCCCAATCCGCGAACCGGAGATATTTCCGCCCGTCGGCGTGTCGCCCTCGCTTTCCAAGCCCTGAAGCAACGCCCCACCCTGCAATTCCTACCCGAACAACGCTTGCGCCAAATGGCGTACCGCAAGAACGGGCGGGAAGCGGCCCTGGCGGAACTGTCCGACCAATGCGAACTGGATATGGCGGACCGTCGCGAACTGGACGACGCCGTGCTGGAATTGCTGGGCGTCGCCAACCCGCGCGAACGACTGGAATTGCGGCAATGCCTGTACGCCTATCTGCGGGAATTTTTCGAGCACGCCCGACAGAAGGAAGAAAAGGCGATTGCGAACAAGAACAAAGCCAAGCGCAGGTCAGCAGCCACGCCCGACGAAATCGCCGCCCAAGTGCTGGCCGACATCCGGGACCGGTTCGGCCACCTGCTGCGCCCCTACGCCGAGTTTGTGGATTTAACCCGGCCTTACGACACCTTCGATCTGCCCGTGCAAGGCACGGCGGAAGTTCACCACGACCTGTTCAGCGATCAAGGCGGGGTGCGATTCATGCGGGGGCGCAAGCAAATCGCGCTGGTTCCCGCCCGCAGCCTGGAACAGGCAACCCTCGTCGCCCTCGTCGCCACTCGCGGCGCGCGGGGGCTGGTGCGAGCGCCGTTGGCGGCGGACGACTGCGCCCGCCTGCATCGCCGCTATCAAGCCTTTCTCGACGACCGCGCCCAGCGCATCCGGCAGTTGGTTGAAGAGCGCACCGGCGACCCGGAATTGCAGGAGCGCGTCATTCGGGCGGTGCTGGCGCGGATGACGGGCGATCCCGATTCGGGCTGAACCGGGGTTGCCGCTTACTCGCGAACCTGATTGGCGCATTGGCCGGAGCGCTCGAACTCGGCAAAGTTGCCCAGGGTGGTTTCGGCGATGTTGCGCAGGGCGTGATCGGTCAGAAAGGCCATGTGCGAGGTCACCAGCACGTTGGGGAAAGTCAGCAGCCGCGCCAGTTCGTCGTTGGTCGGCACCTTGTCGGACAGGTCGCTGTAGAAATAGTCGGCTTCTTCCTCGTAGACGTCGATCGCCAAGTAGCCGATCTTGCCGCTTTTGAGGAACTTGATCATCTTGGCGGTATCCAGCAACGCCCCACGGCTGGTGTTGACGATGAACACGCCATCCTTGAGATAGGGCAGGGTTTCCTCGTTGAGGATATGATGGGTTTCCGGGGTCAGCGGACAGTGCAGGGTGATGATGTCCGACTCGCGGGCGAAGGTGGGACCGTCCACGTAAGTAGCGTGCTTTTTCACCTCTTCGTTGGGAAACTTGTCATAGGCCAGAATGCGGCAGCCGAAGCCGCTCAGATTCTTGATCACCATCTGGCCGATCTTGCCGGTGCCGAAGACCCCCACCGTTTTGTCGCGCAGCTCGAAACCTTCCAGCCCGGCAATCTCGAAATTGAATTCGCGGGTGCGGTTGTAGGCTTTATGGGTCTTGCGCCCCAGGGTCAGCATCAGCGCCAGAGTAAATTCCGAGACGGCGTTGGGCGAATAGGCCGGGACTCGCGCCGCCAGAATGCCGTGCCGCTTGGCCGCCGCCAGATCGATCTGGTTGTAGCCGGCGCTGCGGGTGGCGATGATTTTCGTCCCGTGCCGGGCCAGGTCAGCGATCACGGCAGCATTACAGGCATCGTTGACGAAGATGCACACGCCGGGAAAGCCACGCGCCAGCGCCACCGTTTCCGGCGACAGACGCGGCTCGAAGAAGGTCAACTCATGGCCGAATGGAGCGTTGTGAAGCTCCAGCGACTGGCGGTCGTAGGATTTGCTGCTGAAGACAGCGATTTTCATGGGAATAACCTCGCTTGAATGTTTGGAACAATCCCACGGACGGAAGCTGCGCCGCCCGTGGGAAGGGGTGGAAGATGAGTCCTATAGCATTCCTATACAGGTTGTGGAATTTCCCCTCCTTGGCTAAGGAGGGGTGGCGCGTAGCGCCGGGGTGGTTCGAAACGGTGATTCCACAAATCAGATAGGATCGCTATATACATCTCACCTATGGGTTATGACCGTTACCGGCGCGGTCACGACGTCGCCAGTTGCCCGCGCATTTCCGCCGCGTACTGATCGGCGTTGAGACCGACCACCAGATGCAGGGTGCGGTTGGCCAGCCGCATCACGCCGGCTACACCCGCCGCCCGTAGCGCTGCTTCGTTCACCGAGGCGTCGTTGCCGACCACCAGCCGTAACCGGGTCTCGGCGCAGGCGTCCACCCGCTCGACGTTGCCCGCGCCGCCCAGCGCCGCGATGAGGTCCCGCGCCTTGCCGGCAGCCTCGGGGTCGCGCAGCTTGGACACGATGCCGGCGGGGGCCGGCGCCGTGACCGGCGAGGGCTCTTCCACCGCGTCCGCCTCCGGCCCGGCGGTCTTCAGATATTCCTCCAGATCGGTCTTCAGGTTTTCGGACCGGGTGCCGAAAATCGCCTGCATGCCGTTACCGACCACCACCACGCCCGCCGCGCCCAGCGCCTTGAGCTTGTTGGCGCTGGCCTTGCTCACGTCGTTCAATTCGACCCGCAGCCGGGTGATGCAGGCATCCAGATTCTTGATGTTGCCGCGCCCGCCAAAGGCCAGCACCAGTTGCTTGGCGAAGCCGTGGGCGATGTCGGTGGCCGCGTCGCTCGACATGACCGCTTCCTCGATCTCGCGACCGGGCGTTTTGAGATCAAATTTCAGGATGACCGTGCGGAAGACGGTGTAGTACAACAGCGCCCACCCCAGGCCGATCGCCACCAGCCACCAGCCATGGGTGGACTTGGCGTACAGCACGACGAAGTCGATGGCCCCGTGCGAGAAGGTCATGCCGTGCTTGACGCCAAGCTCGATGCAGAGGAAGTAGGCGACGCCCGCCAGCAGGGCGTGAATGACGTACAGCACCGGGGCGACGAACATGAAGGCGAATTCAATCGGTTCGGTGATGCCGGTCAACCAGGCGGTCAGCGCCGCCGAGATCATGATGCCGCCGACCTTGGCGCGGTTCTCCGGGCGGGCGCAGTGCCAAATCGCAATCGCCGCCGCTGGCAACCCCCACATCTTGAACAGATAGCCGCCCGCCATGTTGCCGGCGGTCGGGTCGCCGGCGATGTAACGCTGAATTTCGCCGGTGATGATCTTGCCCGTGGTCGGGTCGGCGTAGCTGCCGACCTCGAAGAAGAACGGCACGTTCCAGATGTGGTGCAGGCCGAAGGGAATCAGCAGGCGTTCGATGACGCCGTAGATGCTGAAGGCCAGGGCCGGATTGCTTTCCGCCGCCCAGTGGGAAAAGCTCTTGATGCCCGCGCCAATCGGCGGCCACACGAAGCTGAGCGCAATCCCCAGCCCGATGGCGGCGAAGGCAGTCACGATCGGCACGAACCGCTTGCCGGCGAAGAAGCCCAGATAGGGCGGCAGGTTGATGCGGTAATAGCGATTGAACAGCGCCGCCGCGATGCCGCCGATGACAATGCCGCCAAAGACGCCGGTGTCGATGGACACCATGCCCATCATCTCCTTGCTTTCCACCCCCAGCACCTTGGCCATGACGCCCAGCGTGGCCAGCATGACCACGTAGCCGACCACCGCCGCCAGCGCCGAGACGCCGTCGTTGTTGGTCAGGCCGAGCGCCACGCCGATGGCGAACATGATGGCCATGAGGCCGAAGATCGCGCCGCCGGACTGGGCCATGATGTTGGACACCACGTCCGGCAGGATGGCGAAATGGGCGCTGCCGATGCCGAGCAGGATGCCGGCGACCGGCAATACCGAGACCGGCAGCATCAGCGCCTTGCCGATTTTTTGCAGGAATGCGAATGCGTGTTGCCACATGGGAGGAATCTCCTGAATCAGTTAGGGCATGCCGGCCGAAGCGGCCATCCGCACTTCAGCGGCGGTTTCCAGGGTCAGCGCCCGCGTCGCCAGTTCCTGGCATTCGTGCAGCCACAGGTTGCGGATTTGCGCCTTGATGGCGGGGATGGTCGGCAGGCTGACGCTGAGTTCGTCCACGCCCAGCCCAATCAGCAACGGTACGGCTTGCGGGTCGCTGGCGATGCCGCCGCAGACCCCGACCCACTTGCCTTGATCGTGGGCCGCTTTGACCGTCCAGGCGATCAAGCGCAACACGCTGGGATTGAGACCGTCCACCTTGGGGGCCAGCTTGGGATGGCCGCGATCCATCGCCAGGGTGTACTGGGTCAGGTCGTTGGTGCCGATGGAGAAGAAGTCCGCCTCGCGAGCGAACTGCGCGGCCATGATCGCCGCCGCCGGGATTTCCACCATGATGCCGGTTTCAATCGGCCCGACGCCCAGCCGCTGCCGTTCTTCCTCCAGCATGGCTTTGGCGTCGCGCAGTTCGGACAGCAGGCCGACCATCGGGAACATCACCCGAACCTTGCCGAACGCGGCGGCGCGCAGGATGGCCCGCAGTTGGATGCGCAGGATTTCCGGGCGATCCAGCCCGATGCGCAGGCCGCGCTCGCCGAGAAACGGGTTTTCCTCCTTGGGAATGGGCAGGTAAATGAGCGGCTTGTCGCCGCCCACATCCAGCGTGCGAATGATCAGCGGCCGGTCTGGTCCCAGCGCCTCGGCGATGGCTTTGTAGGCTTCGAACTGCTCGTCTTCGTTGGGGGCGGTAGACCGCTCCATGAACAGGAATTCCGAGCGCAACAGGCCGACGCCCTCGCCGCCCAGACCGGGAACCTGCTCGGCTTCGGCCAGGCCGCCGATGTTGCCGACCACTTCCATCCGGTGGCCGTCCAGCGTGACCGCCGGTTCGTGCGCCACCGCCATTTCCGCCTGCCGGCGCACCGCCAGCCGCTCCTGAGTCTCGCGGATGCGGGCGATGTCCTCGGGCGTGGGTTTCAACCGCAGCGTGCCCTTGCCGCCGTCAAGAATCACCGGCGTGCCGTTGGGCAGTTCCAGCGCCTGCGGTTCGATGCCGGCCACCGCCGGAATATCCAGCGAACGGGCCAGAATGGCGACGTGCGAGGTCGCGCCGCCCAGCGTGGTGCAGAACCCCCGCACCTTGGCGCGATCCATGCTGGCGGTGTCGGAGGGCGTGAGTTCCTCGGCCACCAGAATGGCGTTAGCCGGTGGCTCTTGCCGTTCCGGTTCCGCGCCGGTCAGCAGGGTCAGCACCCGCCGGCCCACGTCGCGTAAATCATTAGCGCGGGCCGCC
>WBUJ01000079.1 GCA_008933795.1 Candidatus Contendibacter sp.
CGGCCCGGTTGTTCATCGTCAGCGCCGACCCAGGCGGCTTTTGGGCCGGACGCGCCCGCTATCATTTACTGCCGCAAAACGGCTATGCCGGATTCGCGCGGTTGCCGCCCCCCGACCAAGCGCGCGTCCGCGAGCGGCGACAGGATCAGGATATAATCGCCGGCGCGCTCTGGGTGCGGGTTCTGTGGCGCGATGCGCCCGCCGCAGTATGGCCGCTGACGCTGGGTTACGGTGGGTTACTGGGTCTGCTGGCGGCAACTCTGCTATTGCGCGTCCAGGCCGCGCTTGGACTGCCGCTGGACTGGGCTGGCCCGACCATCGCGTTGGCGTTGCTGGCGCTCGTGGGCGGTTGGTTGGTATGGCGACGAACCTTGCGAGGAGGGGAAGTTCTGCCGAATCGATGCCTGGAAGCTCGGGATCAGGAGAGGGCGCCGAAGGCGGGCGTGAAGTGGCGACAGGCGCTGTTTGTGCTACTGCTGGCTTGGCTGGGGGTGCGATTTATCAATTTGGCGCTGGAGGTGTGGTGGCGGCCGCTATATCCCTGGGATGCGTGGACCACTTGGGCGGTTCGGCCGCGAGTCTGGTCGGAGTTGGGGCAACTGGCGCCGTTCGTGGACTCCCAGCGCTGGCTGACCGACGTCACGGGATCGGTTTATACCCTCGAGGCTTGGACCTATCCCTACACCGTGCCGTTGTTGGCGCTGTGGCCGACCTTGGCCTACGGTGCATGGAACGAGACCGCCGCCAATCTACCTTGGTTGGGCTGCGCCTTGGGGTTGGGACTGGGGTTTTACGGGCAGGCGCGGCTGTGGGGCGCGTCGGCCCTGACCGCGCTGGTTTTTACCTGGCTGCTGCTCTCGCTACCCTTGCTGAATACGCATGTGGCGCTGGCCGGTTATGCCGACCTGTGGCTGGCGACGGTGTTCGGGCTGGCCGCGATCGCGTTTTTCCAGTGGGCGCGAAATGGCGACCGTCGGCAAGGGTTGTTGGCGGTGCTTCTGGCGTTGGCCTGTCCGTTGATCAAGCTGGAAGGCGCGGTTTGGCTGCTGCTCTTTCTCCCGGCGTGGCTGGTCGCCCGCCTGGGTGGATGGTTGTTGCTGGCGCTGGCGGGCATAGCGGCGGCGCTGGGGCTGGGATGGTGGCTGGTGGACGGAATAATATTTGGCGTACCCGGGCTGGGCGAGTTGATATTGAAGCCGGATTTGATCCAAGTCCCGTATTTGGGCCGGTTTACTCTGGGTTATCGCGGCGGCTGGGATCCGGTGGTGAAGAATTTCCTGATTCTGGCCAACTGGCATCTGTTGGGGTATTTGGCGCTGATCGCCGCTGGGGTGGCTGCGGTCACCTTGGTTCGAGGGCGCGTGGAGCGCTGGTTGCGAGCGGAACTGCTTTTTGTCGCCGTCAGTCTCGTGGCTTTGTTCGTGCTGTTTTTCCTGACCGATGCCCAGCGCTGGGCGGAGCAGTACACCAGTATCAATCGAGTGGTTTTGGATTTCGTCCCGGCGTTCCTGTTTTGGGTGCTGACGATGTTCGAGCAACTGTCCCGCGCTTCCGGCCTCTCTCCGTCAGGAGGGAAGGGGAACGAGCGGGTGCGTGGCGGCGAGCACCCGGCGGTATAGCTCCGCCACTGCCGTCGCCACGGGTTCGATGCCAAATCGTTCCCGCAGCGCCGTCGCGCCCGCTTGGCCGAGGGATTCCCGCCGGACGGAATCGTGTTGCAGTTCCCGCAACGCCGCCGCCAGCTTGACGGGATCGCCCGGTGGAACGAGGAGTCCGTGACCGGCCTGTCGCACGACCCAGCCGGCGCCGGAGCCGGGAATGTCGCCGACCACCACCGGCTTGCCGAACCGCATCGCTTCCAGCAGCACCAGACCGAATGCCTCGGTGCGTTCCAGCGACGGCAGGCAAAGCGCGTCGCAACGGGCCAGCAGGGCGTTGAGATCGGGTTCCGGCTGGAAACCCGGCAAGCGTACCCGTTCGCCGAGCCCCAGCGCCTGGATCAACGTCTCCAGCCGCGCCCGCCGCTCGCCGGTCCCCACGATCGACACCCGACTGTCCGGCAGATCGGCGGCGGCTTGAATCAGGACGTCGTGGCCCTTGTAATAAGTCAATCGGCCGATGGCGAGCACCCGGAAGCGGCTATTGCCCCACAGCGCCTCGGCGCGGGCGAGCGCCGCTAGGTCGGGAGCGGGAATACGGTTCGGGTCGAGACCAAGTGGAACGATGTGGCAGCGTTCCCGCCACGGCGCCAAGGCGGCGCTGGCGTCCAAATAGGGCGGCGAAGTGGCGATAACCGCCCGGCTGGCGGCGAGCAGCCGTTGCTCGAACGGCCGATAGAACCGGTAGGCCAGCGCCAGCCGGCGGTCGAGCAGGGACGCCACCACGTCGGCGTGCCAGTGAATGACCCATGGCAGCCGGCGAGCGGCGGGAACCGCCAGCGCCCAGAACGCCGAGGTGTTGGGCAGGTGCAAGTGCAGCAGGTCGGGGCGGAATTCGCGGATCGCCCGGGCCAGCCAGAGCGGGAATCGAGGGCTGATCGGCGCATAGAGCAGCCGGCCGCGACAGGGCGCGCGGTAAATCGGGATGGCAACGTCCGATGCAGGCCATTGGCTGCGGCGGCGCGGCTGTTCGTCATGCACCAGCGCCGCCGCTGCGATGCCTCGAGTTTGCAGCGCCGGCAGCAGGTCCGCCAGGAAATGTTCGATGCCGCCAGCGAATGGTGGGTAATACTTGCCGATATGGAGAACGCGCATGGTTTATCGAGCGGTGCTGGCGGGTGGTGGAGGGTCGTGTTCCGCCGCATCCGCTGCATTCGGCTCCGGCGTCCGCGCTTCCAGCATCGCCAACCGCTGGGCCAGCCGGCGGATCAGTCGCTCTTGCCGGGAGCGTTCCAGGTCCATGGTCAGAATCTTGACCAGCAACATGCTGAAACCCAGCACGATGGCCAGAATCGGTGGATAGCTGATCCCCAGCTTGCTGGCCAGCACATCGAACAGGCGGGGGAAGAAGCCGAGCAGGGCAACGGTTGCGGCGGCGCCGATCCACCAGAGCGAATAGGGCCCGTGCAGATGGTCGCGGCGGACCAGAAGCAGGATGATGGCGGCGAGGAGAACGCCAATCGCCATCGAGGTGAGTTGGTAGGTGATCATCGCGGGATTTTAGTCGGCGGCGGCGGGCGGCAAGGGATTGAAGCCCACCCGGGCAATGCACAGCAGGCTGGTTTGCAGCATGTATTTTCCCACAACCCACCACGAGCGGAATATCCGTGAAGCGCCGGCGGCCCGGGGTTGCATCGCCACCGGCGCCTCGACGATGCGCAGGCCCTTGCGACGCAGGATCAGCAGCACGCCAACATCCTGATAATCCAGCAGGCTGGCCTCGCGCGAGGCGAGCGCGATCATCGCCGCAGGGTTGTAGGCGCGAAAGCCCGAGGTGATATCCTCCAGTTCGAGGCCGGTGAGCCAGCGAAAATAAGACCAGGCGAAACGCCGGGCGCGACTGGCGCGTTCGGGAAAAGCGCCGATGGCTACGTCGGCCGCGTCGGTGGCAAGCAGTCGCAGCAGCGCGCCGATATCCTCGGGATCGTGCTGACCGTCGGCGTCGAGGGTCACGGCGATCTGATAGCCTTGGCGCAGGGCGTAACGCAGACCGGTCTGGATGGCGCCCCAGGCCCCGAGCTGGATGGTCAGCGGCAGCACCGTGGCGCCGGCAAGACGGGCGATTCGCACCGTTGCGTCGGTGCTGCAATCGTCGATCACCACAACGGGACAGCGCCACAAGCGCCGGACCCGAGCGACGATGTCGCCGACCGTGGCTGCCTCGTTATAAGCGGGGATGAGGACGACGGTAGGGTCAAGGGTGGCCATCGGTCGGCGAGCTTCAGTCCGCCCGCGTCCGGTGGGCTTGGCGTCCACCTCGATCTTCCGTTCGACGCGCCGTGTGGGAGCGTAGGGTGTTCATGATGGTTTTTCCTGATGTGAATCGAGACCGTAGTGTAACCGATTCATGGCGTCGGGTTCCGGCATGGGGCGATATCGGCTGCCGGGGGGTGGCAACTACCATTTTCATCTCTTGGCAAACTCTAGGATTCTGTCCATGCTAGGTTGCGTCAAATTCGTTCCCTTGGTCGTCCAGAACCGAGGGCATGCCGTTACGTCGATAAGTAGGACACTCAGCCCAAGACACTTCCAAAGACTACCATGCTTTTCCCTACCGATATCGATCTGGAAAAACTCCTGAGACAGGCTATCGCTCACCATCAAGCTGGCCGACTGCCGGACGCGGAAAAACTTTACCAAATCGTTCTTGCCCACCAGCTCAAGCAACCGGACGCCCACCATAATCTGGGCGTGCTGGCCATGCAGACCGGCAGGGTGAAGGAAGGACTGCCCCATCTGAAGGAAGCGCTGGACATCAGCCCGGCCAATAGCCAGTACTGGCTTTCGTATGTGAAAGGACTGTTGCGCGCCGGGCGGATCGAAGCAGCCGACGCCACGCTGCAAACTGCCATCGGCCGTGGGTTGCGAGGCGAGAATGCGCGGGCGCTACAGCAACAAGTTGCGGCCGCGCGGCAGGCCAACGCCCCGGCGGATGCTGCGGCTCCTCCCTGGGATATGGAGAGCGATCCGACAGCGCACCTGCTCGTCTTGCTCAAGGCTGGCCGCCATGTCGAGATGGAAGCCGTTGCGCGAACGTTGTTAAAACGACAACCCGACCACGGTAAGACCTGGCGCCTGCTCGGCACAGCGTTATCGATGCAAGGTCGCGATCTTGAAGCGGTGGCGGTGCTGGGGGAAGCCAGCGCGTTGTTTCCAAACGATGTCGGGATATGGTACGACCTGGGGGTATTGTTGTTTACCCGGCTGGGGCAACCGCATAACGCGTTACCGTGTTATGCGCGCGGCGTCGAAATCGATCCGATGCGCGCGGAGATTTGGCTCGATTTTTCCGCCTGCGCCCACGCGCTGGGCTATTTTGAGGAAGCTTGCCATCATGCTAGGCGAGCGCTGGCGCTGAAATCCGATTACGCCGAGGCCTACAATAATCTGGGTATCGCCCTCAATGATTTGGGCCACCTGCAAGAGGCTGCGGCCAACTACCGCCGCGCGCTCGTGCTCAAACCCGATCATCCCCTGATCCATGCCAACCTGGGTAACGCCTTCAAGGAATTGGGGCAGCTTCAAGACGCCGTGGCCAGTTACCGCCGCGCGCTCAAACTCAAACCCGATCACGCCGCGATCCATGGCAACTTGGGCAATGCGCTTCACGATCTGGGACAGATCCACGAGGCCATGGCCAGCTACCGCCGCGCGCTCGAACTTAAACCTGATGATGCGGCCGCCTTCAGCGGCGTGTTGTTCTGCTTGTCGCACATGGAGAATGTCGATCCCTCGGTGGTCTTTGCCGAGCATCGGGCCTTCGGCGAACGGTTTGAGACCCCCTTGCGCGCGCAATGGCGTCCCCATGATAACGACCGAACGCCGGACAGAACGCTGCGGCTGGGATTCATTTCGTCTGACTTGTATCGTCACTCGGTGGCGAATTTCATCGAGCCGGTGTGGCGGGCGTTGGATAAAACCAGCCTCGATCTCTACGTCTACAGCAACCGCGCGCGAGAAGACGAGGTGACGGCTCGCCTCAAAAAGCTGGTGAGTCACTGGCGGCGGGTTGTGCAACTTTCCGACCAGGAACTGGCCGAACGCATCCGTGTCGATCGTATTGACATCCTGTTCGATCTTTCTGGTCACACCGCGCACCATCGTCTGTTGACCTTCGCCCGCAAGCCGGCTCCAGTGCAGGTCACCTGGATCGGCTATCCGGGAACCACGGGCCTGCGCGCCATGGATTACAAGTTAACCGACCTCGGCACGCCGCCGGGAATGTTCGATCATCTACATACCGAGAAATTCGTCTGTCTGCCAGCAGCCACTCTGTTCGAACCAGCGGCGGATGCGCCAGAGGTGAATTCGCTACCGGCCCTCGCGCGGGGTTTCATCACCTTCGGCAGTTTCAACCGCACCAACAAGCTGGGCAACCACGTCATTGCCCTGTGGAGCAGGGTGCTGCTTGCGCTGCCCACTTCACGGATGTTGATCGGTTCCGTTACCGACGACAACCTGAAGGCAAATTTGACCGAATGCTTCGCCCGCCATGGAATCGGTCCCGACCGGCTGGAATTTCGAGCCCGGGTTGGGACGCGGGACTATCTTCAATTGCATCACGAGGTGGATGTTATTCTGGATACCTTCCCCTACACGGGGGGTACCACCACCAACCACGCGATCTGGATGGGCGTGCCGGTGTTGACCCTGACGGGACACAGCCGGGTGAGTTATCAAAGCGCACGCATTCTCTGGCGTCTCGGATTGCCGGAATGGGTTGTGTCCACGGAAGACCAGTTCGTTTCTAATGCGATCCATTGGGCAACCCATCTTCTAGAACTGGCGACGCTGCGGGCCGGGTTGCGCGAGCGCTTCGAGAGTAGCTCGCTGCGCTGCCCAGAGACCATGACGCACAACTTTGAGAAGGCCATGCGGATCATGTGGCGGCGCTGGTGCGCGGGTCTGCCGCCCGATCGCTTTGAGGTAACCCTGTGAGCGACCGGCCGATCACGGTTACCCAACCCTTCCTGCCGCCGCTGGAAGAGTTTGTTCCCTATCTTGAGGAAATCTGGAAAGCTCGAAGATTGACCAACGCCGGGCCCTTTCATCAGCGACTGGAAGTAGCCTTGGCCGAGTATCTGGGCGTCGAGCACATTGCCCTGTTCGCCAACGGCACCTTGGCTCTCGTGACGGCGCTGAAATCGCTGGCGTTGTCCGGCGAGATCATTACGACCCCGTTTTCCTTTGTGGCCACCACCCATGCCCTGTGGTGGAGCGGGATCACGCCGGTGTTCGCGGATATCGATCCAAAGTCCCTCAACCTTGATCCCAGAGCGATCGAGGCCACGATCACATCCCGCACCACGGCGATTCTTCCCGTCCATGTTTACGGGCGGCCTTGCGACGTGGGGGCGATTCAGCGCATTGCCGATGCCCATGGTCTTAAGGTGATCTACGACGCGGCTCATGCTTTCGCCGTGCGTGACTCCGGCGGCAGCGTGACGCGGTATGGCGACCTCTCGGTGCTAAGCTTTCACGCGACCAAGGTATTCACCACCTTTGAAGGTGGCGCTATCGTCTGTCCCGACGCCAAGACTAAGCAACATATCGACTTACTCAAGAATTTTGGCTTCGCCGATGAAGTGACGGTGCGGACAGTGGGCATCAATGGTAAAATGAACGAATTGCAGGCGGCTTTTGGCCTTCTACAGTTACGGTATGTCGATGCCACCATTCGCCGCCGTCAGGAGATCGACACGCTCTATCGCCGAGCCCTCGAAAGCGTGGCCGGTATCGATTGCCCATTGTTACCGCCGGGCATCACTTGGAACCATGCTTACTTTCCAATCCTTGTCCAGCCTGGCTATCCGCTCTCCCGTGATGAGCTTTATCATCGATTGCGAGAAGTCGGCATTCATGCGCGACGCTATTTTTATCCGCTTATCAGCGAGTTTCCCATGTATCGAAACCTATCCAGCGCCGCGCCTGCTAGCCTGCCGATAGCGCACAATGTAGCAAAGAGAGTGTTGTGCCTGCCGATTTATCCAGCCTTGGATCTTGAGGAGATGGATAAAATCATCGATATCATCTCTGGAATAGGTTAATTAAAATTAGAGTAAACTACCGGCTCTGCTGGTGTGACTAGAAAAGGCTTTACCGTGATTTCATAGGTTGAATGGGAAGCCCTTTTTAATGAACGTGGTGATATTTGGCCTAGGCCAGCAATCCACCCCCATCTGGTATATGCTGACCTATGACAGCCCCTATCGGGTGGTTGGTTTCACCGTGGATGAGGCTTACCGAACGACCAATATCTTTCGTGGTCTACCTTTGGTGTCGTTCGAAGGGGTGGAAGAGTATTTTCCCCCCCATGCTCACAGGATGTTCGTACCGCTGGGCTGGAAACGGATGAATGGCCTTCGGGCGGAAAAATTTACCCAAGGCAAGGCGAAAGGTTATTCTTTTATTTCCTACATCTCTTCCCGAGCCTTGATTTGGTCCAGCTTGCAGATCGGCGAAAACTGCATCATCCAGGATGGCGTCATCGTTGAGCCATTCGCGAGAATAGGTCACAACTGTAATCTGCGTAGTGGTTGCATGATCGCCGATCACGCGATTATCAGTGATCACTGCTTTATCGGGGCTTGGGCGGTGGTCGCTGGTGGAGCAGTTATCGGCGAACGCTGCGTCCTTGGACTCAACAGTACTGTGTGCGATGGTATTAAGGTAGCCTCGGGTTGTTTCATCGGCATGGGGGCGGTCGTAACCACCGATACTGAGAAAAATGGCGTTTATGTTGGCGTACCGGCGCGGCGTTGCGCGTAACCAGCTAACCAATCGAACAACAGATTTTTTGGATATGCTTCTTGAATATCGTTAAACTTTGAGCTATGGATCAAGGAAAGTTTAAAGTGCATATTCCACGACACGGTATCGAACTCATTAATCGGCCTCAAGACATTTTTGAAATTCTTGACAGGCATGGCGTGTTCCTGATTCGTAACCAGAGCATCGATATAGCTTATTTCACAAAGATCACTAATACCATTGGCCGCGATTTCATGGCCTACCTGGGTATGACCATCAGCCGGTCTGCCGCAATAGATGATGCCGGTACGATTTTTCCAGTTACTAATCCGGAACACGTCTACGCCATACCCCTGCATGGCGAAATATATTACATGCCACACCATCCAAAACTCTTATTTTTTTATTGTCAGACGCCAGCGGAGAAAGGTGGAAAGACAACTCTCTGCGACGCCACGACTTTATGGAAGGTCCTGCCGGATGAAGCGCGTCAGCGCTTCGGCTCCACCCCGATCCGATACATTCGTTATCAGGGTCCAGACACTTGGCGCCAACTTTATCGGACGGAATCGCTGGAAACGGTCAGGCAAATTTGCATGACGAATGGCGTCGAATTTGATTACTGCTCAAAAAGCGATACGGTTATTACCCGCCATACTTGCTCGGCCGTGGTCGAGACTTGCAGGGGTCCGGCGTTCATCAACAACTTTCTACCGTTCGCGGAACGCGAAATGGCCAGTCCCGTCCCTATCGCCAGCGTCGTGCGCTTTGCCGATGACGAACAGCATCCAATACCCGATGAACTGGTATGGACCGTGCGGAGGGTGGCCGAATCGCTAACGGTAGCCCACACATGGCAACATGGCGACGTCATGGTGATCGACAATCAAACCATTCTCCACGGGCGCACTTTGATCGAGGATCCAAATAGACGAGTGCTGCTACGTATGGCTGGATCGAGGCGCCAAAGATCTTGAATAATTTTAAGTTAACATGATGAAAAATGGGCGAATATTAATCACCAGCGTCGGTAGCTTGGTCGGCTGGGCGGTGACGGCCGCACTCCGCCCCCTTCGTTCCCGGCTGATCGTGATCGGTTGCAATACCCTGGCGGCGGCGCCTACCGTGTTCGATTGCGACCGGGTCTATCGGGTGCCGAAAACCTCGGATACCCAAGTCTATCGAGAGGTGCTCCGGGCAATTGTCCTTCGGGAGCAGCCAGATTTGATTATCCCTGGACGGGACGAGGAACTCGCTGTCCTATCCAAGTTTTCCACCGATCGCGTATGGAGCGCCACCCGCGTACTGGCGCCACCTCCAAAACTTGTCCCCGTCTTCAACGACAAGCTCGAAACCGCCCGTTTCGCTGCCCGACATGCATTGCCTTTCGCCGCAACGGCTTACGAACCCGAAGAGATCGCCACCCTGATCGAAGTGCATGGCTTTCCCCTGGTGGTTAAACCACGGGTTGGCGGTCACGCCTCCAAGGGGGTCCGCATCGTTGCCAGCTCCGCGCAACTGCGGGCCGCGCTGGCTACGGGCGATATGCTGGTGCAGGAATGCCTGAACCCCGGAACCCTCTCCGGCCTCGATGGTTTTTTGTCCGAAGCCGGTGCTCCACTCTACTATGCCGTCCGCGATCTGCGGCATGCCGCCGAATGGCTGCTGGACGATGCTGGCGAGATACTTTCCTTGCAGGGCGTGATCAGCCATACGGAAGGCCCACAGGCGATGCACATGCGTCTGACCGATGATGCCGCTCTGGTGGAAGTGGCGACGGATTATGCGCGGGCCTTGGCCAAGGCGGGACATCGTGGAGTCGCCAATATTCAGGGAAAGCAGCTTGCCGACGGCCGCTTCGTGCCCTTCGAGCTGAACGGCCGTTTCACCGGGTCAGCCGTGGCGCGCGCCTATATGGGATGTAACCAGGTTGCCCAGGCCGTCTGCCATTTTCTGTGGCGGGAGCCTTACGCCAACGCGCCCCTGTATCCGGACACCACGGCACTCAAGTTATCTATATTCCGGGGTGTCGATCAGACCGCTATCGATGTCCTGGAAACTAACGGATTTTGGTCGGCGGACGGGACGGGTGGGACGGTCAACCCAATCGACGCCAGTTGATTTTCATTGATTGAACCAGCCGACCCTATTGACTAGCCGAAGTGACTGGCTGAGGGCGCCGAATGCGCTTGGCAATCATGCAACCTTATTTCCTTCCCTACGCTGGGTATTTTCGCTTGATGTGTGGGGTGGATCATTTCGTGGTATTCGACAATGTGCAGTTTCCCCGCCGCGGCTGGGTGCATCGCAATCGATTGTTATCGAGCAGCGGGGATCTGGCTTGGCTGACGCTGCCACTCGCTCGCGCCGAGTCAGGCACTTTCATCTCCGCGCTTGGGTTCCATCCCAATGCCCGATCGCTCTGGCCCGACAGACTGGCTCGGTTTCCGGCGTGCAGTCGGTCTCGCGGCAGCGCGCAAAGGATCGCCAGCGAGATGAAAACGCTGGATGGACGCCCGGTGGACTACCTGGTACGACTGTTACGAGCGACGGCCACCGAACTGGGTTTGAATGTGCCGTTTACGATGAGCAGCGCCTTGAACTTGCCGAATTCGAGCGGGCGCTCGGAACGGATTTTTGCGATCTGCGAAAAGTTGGACGCAACCATTTACGTGAATGCCCCAGGTGGACGCACGCTTTATGATCCGTCCGAATTTGCCCGGCGTGGTATCAAGTTGGAATTATTGCCCGACTACCGTGGTAATACGGCGAGCATTCTGCAGCGACTACATGAGGAGCCGGCCCTGGCCATCCGGCGAGAGATCGAAGCCAATCTGGTTTAAGCGTTGCGGTGAGGAATTCAATTCATGAACGTGGTGATTTTCGGGCTTGGGCAGCTTTCCAGCTTGGCGTGGTATGCGCTGACTCACGATAGCCCGCATCGGGTGATGGGGTTTACCGTGGATGCCGCCTATCAGACTGTCGATAAGCTACACGATCTGCCGATTGCACCCTTCGAATCGCTTGAGGAACGCTTTCCACCGAGCGAGTTCGCCCTCCTGGTTCCGCTGGGTTGGACTCGAGTTAACGGCCTGCGGGCGGAAAAATATGCTCAAGGCAAGGCAAAAGGCTATCCGTTCGTCTCTTATGTCTCCTCCCGCGCCCTAGTCTGGCCGGATCTGCGGATCGGCGATAACTGCTTGATCTACGAGGGAGCCATCGTGCAACCGTTCGCAAGAATCGGCGACGACTGCATCCTGCGCAGCGGCTGCCACGTGTCCCATCATGCTGTCGTCGGTGACCATTGCTTTCTGGCCGCGCATGCGGTGGTGGCGGGTAGCGCCGTTATCGGCGAGCGCTGTTTTCTTGGTTTGAACAGCACCATCCGCGACGGCATTACCGTGGCGCCCCGTTGTTTTATCGCTGCGGGCGCCTTAGTCGTCGCGGATACCGAGGATGATGGCGTGTATGCGGGCGTGCCGGCGAAGCGTCGGGAACAGACCGCCGATCAGGTGACGGAGGGAACGCGTTGACAAACTCTGCCTGTCGGGCCTTGATCGTCAATCTGGCGCCCACCGGCGCCGTGGCTGACGCCGGGAAGAACGCCGCCGTCCCCATCAGCGCCGATGCCATCGTGGCTGACGTGCGGGCCTGCGCTCGGCTGGGCGTGGCCATGGCCCACCTGCATGTACGCGACGAGGAAGGACGGCCGAGTTGCGATCCGCAGCGATTCCGCAACCTGATCGACTGCATTCGCGCCACGCCGGAGGGACGGGATCTGGTGCTGTGCGTCACTACCAGCGGCCGCCATGGCCAGACGCTCGAACAGCGCGCCGCCGTACTCGAACTGGAAAAACCCGCCAAACCCGACATGGCCAGCCTCACCTTGGGATCGCTCAATTTCGCGACCGGGGCCAGCGTCAATTCGCCGGATACCGTCCGCTTTCTGGCCCGGCGCATGGTGGAGCGTGGCGTCAAACCGGAACTGGAAGTATTCGATCTTGGAATGATTCATTTCGCCAAGATTCTGATCCGCGAAAGTCTTATCCGACCGCCGTTCTATTTCAACCTGTTGCTGGGCAACGTGGCGGGCGCTCAAGCCAGCTTGAACGACGTGGCGGCGCTGGTGAACAACTTGCCGGCGGAGTCCATTTGGACTCTGGCCGGCATTGGACGCTCCCAGAAGCCGGCAATGGGTTTGGGGTGCGTGACGGCTCCGGGCGTGCGCATCGGCCTGGAGGACAATCTCTGGTCGGATGTAGAGAATCGGATACCCGCAACCAATCCTTCGCTAGTAGGCTGGCTGTCGGGTCTGGCTCGCGCGTATGGCCGGCCCCTGGCTTCGACGGCCGAAGTCCGATCCATGCTGGCTCTGAATTGAATTGCGGTTGCCCGATTTTTCACTCCAGCGCCTGGGCCAGATCGGCGATCAGATCGCCAACCTCCTCGATCCCCACCGACAGCCGCACCAAGCCGTCGTCGATGCCGAGTTCCCGGCGCACCTCCGGCGGCACCGAGGCGTGGGTCATGATCGCCGGATGTTCGATCAGACTTTCCACCCCGCCCAGACTTTCCGCGAGCGCGAATATCCGGCAACGGGTCAGAAACCGCGTTACGTCCGCCAGACCGCCGCGCACCACCGCGCCGATCATACCGCCGAAACCGCCATGCATTTGCCGCCGCGCCAGATCGTGCTGGGGATGATTGGGCAAGCCGGGATAGATTACCCGCTCGATTTTTGGATGCCGTTCCAGCCAGGCGGCGATATGCAGCGCGTTCGTGCTGTGCCGTTCCATCCGCAAAGCCAGAGTTTTCAGGCCGCGCAACGCCAGGAAACTGTCGAAGGGGCTGGCAATGCCGCCGATGGCGTTTTGCAGATACCCCAGCCGCTCGACCAACTCCCGACTGCGACACACCGCCACCCCGCCGATGATGTCGGAATGGCCGTTCAAATACTTGGTCGCCGAGTGGATCACGATGTCGAACCCGTATTCCAACGGGCGCTGCGACCAGGGCGTGGCGAAGGTGTTGTCGGTCACGGTCAGAATGCCGCGCGAGCGGGCCACGGCGACGACCATGGCCAAATCCACCAGTTTCAATAACGGATTGCTGGGTGTTTCCACCCAGATCATCCGGGTTTTCGGCGTCAACGCGGCCTCCAACGCCGCCCGGTCGCGCAGATCGGAATAGGAAAAGGTCAGGCCAGCGCTGCGTCGGCGTACCTGCTCGAACAGCCGCCGGCTGCCGCCGTAAAGGTCGTCCAGCGCCACGACGTGATCACCGGTGTCCAGCAATTCCAGCACCGTCGAGGTGGCGGCCAGGCCCGAAGCGAAAGCGAAACCGGCGTCGCCGCTTTCCAGATCGGCCACGCAGCGCTCGTAGGCGAAGCGGGTGGGATTTTGGCTGCGCGAATATTCAAAGCCTTGGTGGACGCCCGGACTGGACTGGACGTAGGTCGAGGTGGCGTAGATCGGCGTCACCACTGCGCCGGTGGTCGGGTCCGGCGACTGGCCGGCGTGAACGGCGCGGGTGGCGAAACCCAGGGGACAGGAGGAATCGGTCATGATGGGAACCTTCGAATCATCGAACGCAAGGCGGAAGCGATTGCCGATGGACCGCGTTCAAGCAAGAAATCAATTCAACATCATAGCGGGACCGTCCCATCCGATAAAGAAACTCTAGCGTCATCGCTTTGTGCTGGGCGTCGCATGATCGGGCGATACCCTTGCTTCTTGCGCCACTGTCCCGACTGGTAGTCGGTTTTGCTGTCGCCATCGGCGGCCGGGTCTGGTATCGTGTAGCGTCTTTCGCAACCCCCCATCCCGGCATGACCCGATTCATTTTCATCACCGGCGGCGTGGTTTCCTCGCTCGGCAAGGGCATCGCCGCCGCGTCGCTGGCGGCGGTGCTCGAAGCCCGGGGCCTCAAGGTCACCCTGATCAAGCTTGACCCCTACATCAACGTCGATCCCGGCACCATGAGTCCGTTCCAGCACGGCGAGGTGTTCGTGACCAGCGACGGCGCGGAAACCGATCTCGACCTTGGCCATTACGAGCGCTTCGTGTGCCTGACCGCCACCCGGCGCAACAACTTCACCACCGGGCGCATCTACGAAAACGTGATCCGCAAGGAGCGGCGCGGCGACTACCTCGGCGGCACGGTGCAGGTGATCCCACACATCACCGACGAGATCAAGCGCTGCATCCGACTGGGCGCCGGCGAGGCCGACATCGCCCTGGTGGAAATCGGCGGCACGGTCGGCGACATCGAATCGCTGCCGTTTCTGGAAGCCATCCGCCAGATGGGCCTGGAACTGGGCCGCGACCGCTCGCTGTTCATCCACCTGACCCTGGTGCCCTACATCAAGTCCTCGGGCGAACTTAAGACCAAGCCCACCCAGCACTCGGTCAAAGAACTGCGCTCCATCGGCATCCAGCCCGACATGCTGATGTGCCGCTCGGATCGGGAGATCCCCGCCGAGGAACGCCGCAAGATCGCCCTGTTCACCAACGTCGAACCCAAGGCGGTCATCAACGTCCCCGACGCCGACACCATCTACCGGATTCCGCTGCTGCTGCACGCCCAGGGCGTGGACGACATCGTCGCCCGCAAGCTGCGGCTGGACAACCCGCCCCCGGCGCAACTCGCCGATTGGGAGCGGGTGGTGCGGGCGATCGAAACCGCTACCGACCCAGTGGATATCGCCATGGTCGGCAAATACGTGGACCTGACCGACGCCTACAAATCGCTGAACGAAGCCCTGCTGCACGCCGGCATCCAAACCCATACCCAGATTCACATCCACTATGTCGATTCCGAGCGCATCGAGCGGGAGGGGACCGCTGGCCTGGAAGGGATGGACGCCATCCTGGTGCCGGGCGGCTTCGGCCGGCGCGGCATCGAGGGCAAGATCGCGGCGGTGCGCTACGCCCGCGAGCGGCGGATTCCCTACCTCGGCATCTGCCTGGGGATGCAAGCGGCGGTCATCGAGTTCGCCCGCCACGTCGCCGGTCTGGAAGGCGCGCACAGCACCGAATTCCGCCCGGACACCCCGTATCCGGTCATCGCGCTCATCGCTGAGTGGCTGGAGGAGGATGGCACCGTGCAGCAACGCCGGGAAGGCGGCGACTTGGGCGGCACCATGCGGCTGGGCGCGCAGCCCTGCCAACTGGTCGCCGATAGCCTGGCCCGCCGGGCCTACGGCAAGGACGTGATCACCGAGCGCCATCGCCACCGCTACGAATTCAACAATCATTACCGGGAATCGCTGCACGCCGCCGGGATGACCTTCTCCGGCTATTCGCTCGACGGCCAACTGGTGGAAATGATCGAATTGCCCGACCATCCCTGGTTTCTCGGTTGCCAGTTCCACCCGGAATTCACCTCCACCCCGCGCGCCGGTCATCCGCTGTTCCAGGGTTTCATCGCAGCGGCGATCCAGCAGCGCCAGCAACGCCGATTGGAGGCGGACGCGGCATGATGAAGCTGTGCGGTTTCGAAGTCGGCTTGGACCGACCGCTGTTCCTGATCGCCGGCCCCTGCGTGATCGAATCCGAGCAACTGGCGCTGGATACCGCCGGTCGGCTCCAGGAAATCGCCGGGCGGCTGGGCATCCCGCTGATCTACAAATCGTCGTTCGACAAGGCTAACCGCTCCTCGCACCAGAGCTATCGCGGCCCCGGGCTGGCGGATGGGCTGAAAATCCTGGAAAGGGTCAAGGCCGAGATCGGCGTGCCAGTGCTGACCGACGTGCATGAATACACCCCGCTGGCCGAGGTCGCCGCCGTGGCCGACGTGCTGCAAACCCCGGCGTTTTTGTGCCGGCAGACCGATTTCATCCAGAACGTCGCCCGTCAGGGCAAGCCGGTCAACATCAAGAAAGGCCAGTTCCTGTCGCCCTGGGAGATGCGCAACGTGGTCGCCAAGGCGCGCAGCGTCGGCAACGACTCCCTCATGGTCTGCGAACGCGGCGCGTCTTTTGGCTACAATAACTTGGTGTCGGACATGCGCGCCCTGGTCGTAATGCGCGCCACTGGCTGTCCGGTAGTGTTCGACGCCACCCATTCGGTGCAACTGCCCGGCGGTCAAGGCGATGCTTCCGGTGGCCAGCGCGAATTCGTGCCGGTGCTGGCGCGGGCGGCGGTGGCGGCGGGCGTGGCCGGGCTGTTCATGGAAACCCATCCCGACCCGGATCGCGCCCTGAGCGACGGCCCCAACGCTTGGCCATTGGACCGGATGGAATCGCTGCTGGCCACGCTCAAGGCGCTGGACGAGGTGGTCAAACAGCACGGTTTTCTGGAAACCGGACTAGAATAACTGTTTTATTCCCCCAACAGCGCAACACCCAGAGGAGTTGTAAGTAATGTCGAAAATCAAAGAAATTCGCGGTCGTGAAATCATGGATTCGCGCGGCAATCCGACGGTCGGCGTGGATGTGATTCTGGAATCCGGCGCCAAGGGCAGCGCCGGCGTGCCGTCTGGCGCTTCCACCGGCAGCCGCGAGGCGCTGGAGCTGCGCGATGGTGACAAGAGCCGCTATCTGGGCAAGGGCGTACTGAAGGCGGTCGCCAATGTCAACGGTGAACTGCGCAGCGCTCTGATCGGCGTGGAAGCGGTCGGTAATCAGGCCGCCATCGACGAGAAGATGATTGCTCTGGATGGCACCCCCACCAAGAGCCGCCTGGGCGCCAACGCCCTGCTGGGCGTGTCCATGGCCGTCGCCCACGCCGCCGCCGCCGAGAAGGGCGTGCCGCTGTACAAGTATCTGAACCCCACCGGTCCGTATGCTTTGCCGGTGCCGATGATGAACATCCTCAACGGCGGCGCCCACGCCGACAACAGCGTGGACATGCAGGAGTTCATGATCATGCCGGTCGGCGCGCCCAGCTTCCGCGAGGCGCTGCGCTGGGGCGCGGAAGTGTTCCACGCCCTGAAAGCGGTGCTGAAGAAGCAGGGCATGAATACGGCAGTCGGCGACGAAGGCGGTTTCGCGCCCAATCTGCCGTCCAACGAAGCGGCCCTTGAAGTGGTCATGGAAGCCATTCGCAGCGCCGGCTACACCCCCGGCAAGGATCTCTACATCGCTCTGGACTGCGCCAGCTCCGAGTTTTACAAGAACGGTAAATATGTGCTGGAAGCCGAGGGCAAATCCTTCACCGCCAATGAGTTTTCCGACAAGTTGGCCGACTGGGTCAACCGCTATCCCATCGTCTCGATTGAAGACGGTCTGGACGAGAGCGACTGGGCCGGCTGGGCCTATCTAACCCAGGTGCTGGGCAAGAAAATCCAGTTGGTCGGCGACGATCTGTTCGTGACCAACACCTCGATCCTCAAGCGCGGCATTGATGAGGGCATCGCTAACTCGATCCTGATCAAGGTCAACCAGATCGGCACTCTGACCGAAACCCTGGCCGCGATCAACATGGCCGCCGCCGCCGGTTACACTTCGATCTCCTCGCACCGTTCCGGCGAGACCGAGGACACCACGATCGCCGATTTGGCCGTGGCCACCGCCGCCAGCCAGATCAAGACCGGCTCGCTCAGCCGCTCCGACCGCATCGCCAAGTACAACCGCCTACTGGTGATTGAGGAAGAACTGGGTTCCGCCGCCGTCTATCCCGGCAAGAAAGCGTTCAACGTCTTCCCAGGCTGAATCCGAAACCCCGACGGCGACTGTTCTGGTCCCGTCGTTTTAACCCCAACCGCGCCTTTCCGTCGTTCCTTCCCAATCATGGAAGGGGATGGCGGGGAGGCGCTGATTTATTCAGTCGCCGCGCACCCCATGGTCCATTCCACCGAGCAAGGCTTGAAACTGCAACTGCTGGCGGTGGTGCTGATCGCCGTGCTGGTGTTCCTGCATTACCTGCTCTGGATCGACGAAAATGGCGTGCGCCAAACCCTCACTCTGCGCATCAGCATTCGCGCGCAGACCGAGGAAAACGCGGAACTGACCGAGCGCAACCGCGCGTTGGTGGCCGAGATTGAGGATCTGAAGCGTGGGTTGATGGCCATCGAGGAACGGGCGCGCTCCGACATGGGCATGATCCGTCCGGATGAAACCTTCTACCGCCTGCTCGAAAAACCCTTGTCGCCAGCGGCGACGCCGAACCCATCCACTCCACCCGCCAAACCCGCGCCGTCGGCTAAACCCCCAGCACTAGCGGCTAAACCTCCAACGCCCGCCGCCAAGCCCGCATTGCCGGCCAAGCCGCGAGCGCCCGCCGCCAAACCCTCGATACCAGCCGCCAAGCCTGCGCCTGTGGCTAAATCTCCAGCGCCAACCCCTAAG
>WBUJ01000260.1 GCA_008933795.1 Candidatus Contendibacter sp.
ACGCGGTGGATCGCCAGCGCGGTCGGCTCGGCCCGCGCGCCCTGCGCAACCTCCGCCCCTACCGCCAGCGCGACGCCACCGGGCTGTGGCCCGCCGAAATCTTTTCGATGGACGGCCACACCTTCGACGCCGAGGTCGCCCACCCCTTCCACGGCCAACCGTTCCGCCCCGAAATCACCAGCGCCATCGACATCGCCACCCGCAAGCTGGTCGGCTGGTCGGTCGCCCTGGCCGAATCGTCGCTGGCCGTGCTCGACGCCCTGCGCCACGCGGTACAAACCCACGGCATTCCCGCCGAACTCTACGTGGACAACGGCTCCGGCTACCACAACGCCCTGATGGAACAGCAAGCCATCGGCTTCATGGCCCGGCTCTGCATTACCAAGACCCACAGTCGCCCGTTCAACTCCCAAGCGCGCGGCGCGATTGAACGCCTCCATCAGACCGTTTGGGTTCGGCTGGCCAAGACCTTCGCGACCTACCTGGGTGACGCCATGGACAAGGAAGCGCGGGACTCCGTCCACAAGATCACCCGACAAGACCTGAAGAAAGTCGGGAAAAGTCGGCTGTTGCCCACGTGGCCCGAGTTCCTGGCGCGCTGCGCCGCTGCCGTCGCCGACTACAACGCCCATCCCCACACCAGCCTGCCGCTGATTCGTGACCCGCTCACCGGCCGCAAGCGCCACCAGTCCCCCGACGAAGTCTGGGCCGAACTGGTGCAGCAGAATCCCGAGTGCCTGGTGACGATCCGCGAAACCGAAGTCGCCGACCTGTTCCGGCCCTACAAGACCGGCAAGGTGACGCGCGGGATGGTGCGGATTTTCGGCAACCTCTATTCCGACTCCGCCCTGAGCGGGCATCACGGCGACAGCGTCTTCATCGGCTACGACATTCACGACGCCGAGCGGGTGTGGGTCCGTGACCGCAACCAGGCGCTGATCGCCGTCGCCCGCCTCGACGCCAATAAGAGCGACTACCGCCCGCTCACCGCCGTCGAGCACAGCCACGCGAAGCGCGCCAAGGGCCGCCTCATCCGGCTGGAGCGCCACCTGGACGAAGTGCATCTCGAATTGACCGGCAGTCGGCCCGTCCTCGAAGGCCGGCTCGCCACCCCGGAAGAGCAAGCCGCCGCGCGGGAATACCTCGCCGAATCCGCCCCCGCCCCCCTCGTGGCAGCGGGGCGGGACGAAGGGGAAACCGGCCAGCGCCCGCGCATCTTCCGGTCCGATTTGGAGTTGTGGCAGTGGGTACAGGACCACCCCGCCCTGGCCAACGACCAGGACCGCGCCTATCTCGCCGAATGCCTGGAAGACGAAGACTTTCAGGCGCTGATCGAGCGCGAAGCGCAAAAAAAAAGCCGCCGGAATAGCGCGGCGGCCTGAAAAAAACACCCCGTTAACGGCGCGTTAACGGGGCGGAAAACCAGCAAGAACAACAGCAGAGGGTTGCAGTTTACATGAAAAATCTTTTCGCCATGACCTCCAACGCCGACCGCTTCCTGGCCGCCATGAAGGCGCTGGAAAAGCGCGGCGCGTCCGAAGCCTCCTGGGTACTGCTCACCGGCCTGCCCGGCCTGGGCAAAACCGAACTGGTGGAATGGTGGGCCGCCCACAAAGACGCCCTCTACCTGCGCGCCAAATCCGCCTGGACCCCGCGCGCCGCCATGGCCGAACTGGCCGAACGGCTCGGCATCGCCCCGTCCAAGAAGAGCGTGGAACTGTTCGGCCAAATCATCGGCGTGCTCGGGCGCAGTCCAACCCCGCTGGTGGTCGATGAAATCGAGCACTGCCTTCGCGACGCCAAGGTGCTCGAAGTGTTCCGCGACCTCTCCGACCTGACCGAGATCCCGGTCATCATCGTCGGCATGGATGCGGTCCGCACCGCCATTCAGCGCCATGAACAAATCAGCAGTCGGATTCATCAAGTCGTTGATTTCCTGCCCGCCACCCCGGACGACGTGCGGCTGATGGCCGACACCCTGATCGACGGCCCGCTAACCCTGGCCGACGACTTGATCGCCAAGATTCACGCCGAAAGCGAAGGCCGTTACCGGCTGATCATGGACGCCCTGGCCGAAATCGAACGCCACGCCAAGCGCAGTCAGTTGACCCGCGTCAGCGCCGCCGACTTCCCCGCCAAGCTCACCCACGACTGGCGGTTGCGCGTCGCCCGCCGGCCCGGCAAACCCGACAAGAGCGGCAAGGGGGTGGCCCATGCGTCCTGACAAAATCCCCTTTTCTGGGCTGCGCCCCGGCCAAGTGTTCCGCTTCCGTGGGCAATGGTACGCGCGCTGCTACAAGCATCTGTCGTGCCTGGGGTATCAGATGTTCCCCGATTTCTCCGGCTATTACAAAGCGGTCGGATTTCTGCCCTCCACCCTGGTCGTGCCGAGTCCGCAGATCGAGAACGGGCCGCTCCCGATGCCCAGAAAGGCAGCCTCATGACCTGGCTGGCCGAAACCCTGCTCGCCGCGCTGGCCGAAACCCCCGACAAGGGAGGTGCGGCATGACTGTCAATGCTTTCTTGATGTACCTCGGCCCGGAAATGGCTAATCACATTGCGCTCATCGCCGCCGATGAAGGGGATTTTCTTTGGCACGACAGCGATCTGGCCTATGACGCGGTGTATGAGCGAGAAGTCGAATTGTTCTTTGACTTCACCGGCAACCTGGACGCGCCGCTATGACCTGGCTGGCCGAAACCCTGCTTGCCGCCCTGGCCGAAACCGGCGCGGATCAGCCCGTCGCTGACCTGGCCGCCGCCCTGGGGCGCGACCGGATCGCCGTAGACAAATCCCTGGTCGTGCTGCACCGGCGCGGCCTGATCGACCGGCCCGCGCTGGGCGTCTAC
>WBUJ01000080.1 GCA_008933795.1 Candidatus Contendibacter sp.
ACGGCTATGGGCAAATTACGCTGTTCGGGTTCTCCGCCGGTTTGTTGCCGTTCCAGCAAACCTTTTCCCCTGCTCCTTCCACGTCTCCATAATAAAGGGCTATAACGCTTCCATCCGACTTGTGAAATCATTCCGTCGAACCCCCCAGCGATCTGGCGTCAACCCTCCTTATCGAAGGAGGGGAAATTCAATAACCTGTCTTGAAGTACTATTGGTCCACGTGGGAGCGATGTCAGCAACCAGGAAACCAGTAAGGAGATAAACCCGATGTCCGCGCAACTCCAACCCCGTTGGCTGTCCGTTGCAGACTATCTCGCTTTCGAGGAACGCAGCGAAATCAAGCACGAGTATATCAACGGCGAAATTTACGCCATGGCCGGGGCCAGCGTCCGGCATAATCGAATTACCCTCAATCTGGCCGGACGATTAATGAGTCACTTGCGCGGCTCGCCTTGCGAGGTATTCGTCGCCGACGTCAAGTTGCATCTCAAGGAATTGGGGGCGGATATTTTCTATTACCCCGATCTAATGGTCTGCTGCGATCCCAATGATTGTGATCCGTACTACCGCACCCGGCCCTGTCTGGTCGTCGAAGTGCTATCCAGCGGAACTGCCCGGATCGATCAACGGGAAAAGCTCTTCGCCTACGCCCGGCTCGATAGCCTGCAAGGTTATCTGCTGCTGGAGCAGGATCGGATCGGCGCTGCCCTGCATTGGCGGGAAGGCGGCGACTGGCGGCGGACGGAATTCGGCGATCCGCACGCGGAATTGACCCTGCCCTGCGCCGGTTTGACGGTTCGGTTGGCGGAACTGTATGAAGGAACGGGATTGCTGGAGATGCCGTCGGACGCCGAAAGTCCGCGTTGATTTCATCGTTTCCGCGCGGGATGTGGGAACCGTGTTGAGAGCGGGCAGCCATGAATCAGATGTGGTTGAAGAAAATTCGGGTCGTAGTCTCGCTGGCGTTCCTGGCGCTAACCACGTTGCTGTTCGTGGATTTCGAGCGGATCGGCCCGTCGCTCGCCCAAGCCGTGCGGTATCCGCAATTCGTGCCGTCGCTGCTGAACTTCACCCAGACCTTCGCCTTAGTCGCCACTGGATTTTTGCTGGTGCTAGGGCTGACCCTGCTGTTCGGCCGGGTGTACTGCTCGATGATCTGTCCGCTGGGCACGCTGCAAGACATCATCATCCGTATCGCGGACAAGCTGCGCAAGCCGCGCAAGATCAAGTTCAAGCCCCAAAAATCGCATGACGCGCTGCGCTACGGGGTACTGGCGCTCACGGTCGGCCTGTTCCTGAGCGGCAGCACGCTGGTGTTGAGCCTGCTGGACCCGTTCAGCAATTTTGGCCGCATCGCCGGCGACCTGCTGCGGCCGCTCTACGTCGCCACCCATAACGGCGTTGGATCGCTGCTCGAAGCTCTGGGGCTGTACGGACCGTTTCCCTTGACCTGGAAAGCGCCGCCGCTGGCCGCGCTGGCGTTTCCGGCCCTGTTCCTGGCCGGTCTGATCTGGCTGAGCGCCCGGCATGGCCGGCTGTTCTGCAATACGCTCTGTCCAGTAGGCACGTTGCTGGGGCTGGTCTCGCGCTTCGCGATTTTCAAGATTCGGATTCCCAAGGACGCCTGCCTCGTCTGTGCCCAATGTTCGATTCACTGCAAGGCCGGCTGCATCCGGCTGAAGGCCAAAGACGTGGATTTCAGCCGCTGCGTGGCCTGCTTCAACTGCATCACGGTTTGCGAAGCCCACGGCATCGGCTACGCGCGGTCGGTGCCGGTCAAGTTTTTTCCTTCGCCTCCAGCAGATGTTCCGCAACGGGAACCTTCGAACCACCCCGGCGCTGCCCGCCACCCCTCCTTGTCCAAGGAGGGGAAAACGCGGCGAGCGTTGCTGCGGGGCGCAGCGACGGCGCTGGTCGGCTGGGCGGCATTGCCCAATTCGCCGCCGGTCGAAGCCAAGCCGCACAATCGGGTTCCGACCGTTCTGGTCAACCGCAAGACCTGGCCCGTCGCCCCGCCCGGCGCTGGCGATCTGGCCCGGTTCAACGATCTTTGCACCGCCTGCCATCTGTGCGTGAGTGCCTGTCCTTACGGTGTGTTGCAACCGGCGCTGCTGGACTACGGCCTGTCCGGTCTGCTGCAACCCCATATGGACTATATCAGCGGTTATTGCAGCTATGAATGCAATCTCTGCGGGCAGGTTTGTCCGACCGGGGCGATCCGGCCGCTGGCTCTGGCCGCCAAACAAACGGTCCAGATGGGTGTGGCCCACTTCGTCCGCGATAACTGCATCGTGTATACCGACCACACCGCCTGCGGGGCCTGCGACGAATACTGTCCCACCAAGGCGGTGCATATGATTCCCTACCGGGATGGCCTAACCATCCCAGAAGTGCGGGAAACGCTGTGCGTCGGTTGCGGCGCCTGCGAGAATGCCTGTCCAGCCCGGCCGCACCGGGCCATCTACGTGGGCGGCCATCCGATCCAGCAACGGGCCACGCGACCCACTTCCAAACCCCTCGAACGGGAGGCGCAAGGTGAATTTCCATTTTGACCGGCATCGATTTGCCACGAGCGCGCGCCGGCGATGAGCGTCCTGTACTACGACTGCTTCGCCGGCATCAGCGGCGACATGCACTTGGCGGCGCTGCTCGACCTGGGCGTGGACTACGACGAACTGGTTCTCGAACTGACCGGACTCGGCATGGAGGGTTATGGCGTACAGGCCACGCGGGCCAGCCGCAAGGGCGTGTTCGGCACCCAGGTGCGGGTGGTGACCGACCCGAACCAGCCCGCGCACCGCGACCTGCGCCAGATCGAGGCGATCATCGGCGCCAGCTTGCTGCGAGAGCCGGTGCAAAGCCGGGCCATTGCGGTGTTCCGCCGGTTGGCCGAGGCCGAGGCTCACATTCACGATACGTCGCCGGATCGCATTCACTTTCACGAAGTGGGCGCGCTGGACGCCATCGTGGACATCGTCGGCGGCGTCATCGCCCTGGACCGGCTGAACGTGGATCGCGTGTTGTGTTCGCCGGTGGAATTGGGCGGTGGCATGGCGCATTGCGCGCATGGCGTGTTGCCAGCACCGGCCCCGGCGACCCTGGAATTGCTCAAGGGCGTTCCGGTCAAGCTGGGCGGCGCGCCGTTCGAGACGACCACCCCGACCGGCGCAGCCCTGCTGGCCACCTTCGTCGATGAATACGTGACGCGCCCCGAACTCATCATCCACCGGGTCGGCTACGGTATCGGCCATCACGATGGCCCCATCCCCAACGTGCTGCGGGTTTGTCTGGGCGAGTGGCCGGCGGATCGCGAGGATCGGCGGGAATTGTGCGTGTTGGAATGCAACATCGACGACATGAACCCGGAGTGCTACGACCATGTGTTGGAGCGGCTGTTCGCGGCGGGAGCGAACGATGCTTGGCTCGCGCCGGCGCTGATGAAGAAAAACCGGCCGGCAACCGTGTTGTGCGTGTTGTGCGCGCCGGACCTGGGGCGGACCCTGACCGAATTGTTGCTGATCGAAACGACGACCTTGGGGGTGCGCCAGTATTCGGTGACTCGCACCGCGCTGGTGCGGGAAATCCTGCATGTGACGACCCGCTACGGCGAGGTGGCGGTCAAGCTCGCCCATCACCAGGACCAGCCGCTGCGCGGCAAGCCGGAATACGAAGACTGCAAGCGGCTGGCGCTGGAACATCGCGTGCCGATTCACGCGGTCTACGCGGCGGTGCGAGAGGCGTTGTTGAGCCACGAACTGGGGCCGGAACCGGCCCGGTCGTCCCCATGACCACCGCCGCGCTGGCCGAAGCCGGCTTTCAACGCCTGCGGGAACTGCTGCGCGGGTTGGACTCGGTCGCGGTGGCCTGTTCCGGCGGCCTGGACAGCAGCCTGTTGCTGGCAGCGGCCCGGGTGGCGCTGGGCGACCGGGTGCTGGCGTTGACCGTGGCGACGCCGTACATGGTGGGCGGGGAAATCGCCGCCGCCAAGGAACTAACCGCGCAACTGGGCGTGCGCCACCGGGTGCTGGAATTGCCGATGCCGAATGAGATCGCCCATAACCCGCCCGACCGCTGCTATCGCTGCAAACTGACCTTGTTCGCCGAGCTGAAAAGCGTTGCTGCCGAGGAAGGATTTACTTGGCTGGCCGATGGCAGCAACCGGGACGATCTCGCCGATTATCGTCCGGGGATGCGGGCCTTGCGTGAACTGGATATTCGCAGCCCGCTGCTGGAAGCCAGGTTGGGCAAGGCGGAGATTCGTCGTTACGCCCGCGCCCTGAACCTGCCGGTGTGGGATAAGCCCGCTTCAGCTTGCCTGCTCACCCGGTTGCCGCACGGGACCGAGGTGCGTTTTGAACTGCTGCGGCGGGTGGAAACGGCGGAAAGCGCGTTGCGGGCATTGGGGTTCGGCACGGTAAGGGTGCGCTGTCACGGCGACCTGGCCCGCATTGAGGTGGATCGCGCCGAGAGAGCCCGCTTGCTGGATGAAGCCGTCGCCGAGCAGGTGGTGGCGGCGCTGACCGGCTGTGGCTTCCGTTACGTGACCCTGGATTTGCAGGGCTACCGGATGGGCAGTTTCAATCTCCCTCCACCGGCGGAGTGAATGAGCTTGCGCGAGGAGACCTTGCGGACGTTGCTGAACCAAGTCCGCTCCGGCGATCTGGCGGTGGAGGGGGCGGTGAACCGGTTGCGGGATTTACCCTTCCGCGATTTGGGCGAGGCGGTGCTCGACAGTCACCGGGAACTGCGGCGCGGCCATCCCGAGGTGATCTATTGCGCCGGCAAGACCGTGGCTCAGGTTAAAACCATCGTCGCCGCGCTGTTGGAAGGCGATGGCGACATCCTCGCCACGCGCGCCACCGAGGAGATGTACGAAGCCGTGGCGCACCTTTGCCCGGCGGCCCGTTACAACCTGCTGGGACGCATCATCATGATTCAGCGCCGCATCCGGCCGTTGACTGAAACCGCCATCGCCCTCATCACCGCCGGCACCTCCGATCAGCCGGTGGCCGAGGAGGCGGCGGAAACCGCGCTGCTGTTCGGCAACCGGATCGAGCGGATCAACGACGTGGGCGTGGCTGGCTTGCACCGGCTGCTGGCGCGGCTGGACGTGATTCGCGCGGCGCGGGTTTGCATCGTGATCGCGGGCATGGAGGGGGCGCTGGCCAGCGTGGTGGCCGGATTGGTGGCCCGCCCGGTGATCGCCGTGCCGACCAGCGTCGGCTACGGGGCGAACTTCGGCGGCCTCTCGGCGCTGCTGGGGATGTTGACCTCCTGCGCCGGCGGGGTGGGGGTAGTGAACATCGACAACGGGTTCGGCGCGGCCTGCTTGGCGAGCCTGATCAACCAGCCTTGATGAAGGAAGTGAATGATGACTGCGCCCACGCCTTGCGTGCTGGTGGATGGTTCGTCCTGGCTGCATCGGGCCTTCAACGCCCTGCCGGCGCTGAGCACGAAAGCCGGTGAACCGACCGGCGCATTGTATGGCGTGCTGAACATGTTGCGCCGGTTACTGGCCGACTATCGGCCGGACTATCTGGCGGTGGTGTTCGACGCCCCCGGCAAGACTTTCCGCCACGAGCAGTACGCCGCCTACAAGGCGCATCGGCCACCGCTGGACCCCCAACTCGTTCAACAGATCGAACCGCTGCACGCCTGCGTCCGCGCCCTGGGGTTGCCGCTGCTGCAAGTGACGGGCGTGGAGGCCGACGATGTCATCGGCACGCTGACCCGGCAGGCGACGGCGCAGGGTTTGCCGGTGCTGATCGTCAGCGGCGACAAGGACCTGACGCAGTTGGTGGGCGAGCGGGTGCGGATGCTGGACACCATGAAGAACGTGGTGACCGACGTCGCCGGGGTGGAACAGAAATTCGGGGTGCCGCCGGCCCTGATCGTGGACTGGCTGGCCCTGGTCGGCGACAGTTCCGACAACATCCCCGGCGTGCCGGGCGTGGGCGCGGTGACCGCCGCCAAATGGCTGCGCGAGTATGGCTCGCTGGACAATCTGGTGGCGAATGCCGCCGCGATTCGGGGCAAGATCGGCGACAAATTGCGCGCTGGGTTGGAACAACTGCCGCTGTCCCGGCAACTCGCCACCCTGGATTGCAACGTGCCGCTTCCGGTCCCGTTCGAGGGCTTGCGACCCACCCCGCCTGATACTGACGCATTGCGGGCGCTGTACGAACGCTATGAATTCCGTTCCTGGCTGAAGGACCTGTCGTCCGATAGACGGGAGATGCCCGGGCAAACGCCAGCACCGGCGATGACCCAGCCTTCTCTTGACTTGGCGGAGATAGCCAACAATCCACCCACTTACGAACTGGTGCTGGATCAGGCGGTGTTCGACGCTTGGCTGGAGCGGTTGCAGGCAGCGGAACTCATCTCCTTCGACACCGAGACCACCAGCCTGAACTATCTGGACGCCCGTATCGTTGGGGTGTCGTTCGCGGTGAATCCGTGCGAAGCGGCCTACGTGCCGCTGGCGCACGACTATCCGGGCGCACCGGACCAGTTGAACCGGGAACATGTCCTGGAACAGTTGCGCCCGTTGCTGGAAGATGCCGCCCGGCCGAAAGTGGGCCAGCACCTCAAATATGATCTGCACGTGCTGGCCAATCACGGCATTGCGCTGCGCGGCATCCGCCACGACACCCTGCTGGAATCCTACGTGCTGGATTCCACCGCCCGGCACGACATGGATTCGCTGGCGGAGCGGCATTTGAAGCTGCGCACCATTCGTTTCGAGGACGTGGCGGGGAAGGGCGCGAAACAGTTGACGTTCAATCAGGTTGCGCTGGAACAAGCCGGACCCTACGCCGCCGAGGATGCCGACGTGACCCTGCGCCTGCATCAGTGTCTGTGGCCGCGCCTGGAACGGGAACCTGGCCTGCGGCGGTTGTATGAGGAACTGGAAATTCCGCTGATTCCGATCTTGGCGCGGATGGAGCGGACGGGGGTGCGGGTGGACGCGGCGGCGCTCCGCCAACAGAGCGGCGAACTGGCCCGACGGCTGTGGGAGTTGGAGCAACAAGCTTACGACCTAGCCGGGGAGAAATTTAATCTGGGTTCGCCCAAGCAGTTGCAGGCGATTCTGTTCGAGCGGCTGGGGCTGCCGGCGGGCAAGAAGACCGCCACCGGCCAGTCTTCCACCGCCGAGGATGTGTTGCAGGAACTGGCGCTGACCTATCCGTTGCCCAAGGTCATTCTGGAACACCGCACGCTGAGCAAGCTGAAATCCACCTACACGGATCGCCTGCCCGAGCAGATTCATCCCCGCACGGGACGGGTTCACACGTCCTATCATCAGGCGGTGGCCAGCACGGGCCGGCTGTCGTCTTCCGATCCCAACTTGCAGAACATCCCGATTCGCACCCCGGCAGGGCGGCGCATCCGTCAGGCGTTCGTGCCGGAATCAGGTTGGGTGATGCTGGCGGCGGATTATTCGCAAATCGAACTGCGGATCATGGCGCATCTGTCCGGGGATGAAGGTTTGCTGCGGGCTTTTGCCACGGGGGCCGACGTGCATCGCGCCACCGCCGCCGAGGTGTTCGGCGTGACGCCGGAGGAAGTGACTGCCGAGCAGCGACGCAGCGCCAAGGCGATCAATTTCGGGCTGATTTACGGCATGTCGGCGTTCGGATTGGCCCAGCAACTGGGCATCGAGCGCGGCGCGGCCAAGGATTACGTGGATCGCTATTTCGCCCGTTATCCGGGCGTCAAGGCATACATGGAGGACACCCGCCGGCTGGCCGCCGAACGGGGCTACGTGGAAACGGTATCTGGCCGCCGGCTGTATCTCCCCGACATTCGCGCCCGCAATGCGCAACTGCGGCAAGCGGCGGAACGCGCCGCTATCAACGCGCCGATGCAGGGCACCGCCGCCGATATCATCAAGCGAGCCATGCTGGCGGTAGACCGCTGGCTGCAAGAATCCGCCTTCCCGGCGCGGATGATCATGCAGGTTCACGACGAACTGGTGTTTGAGGTGGCTGAAGACGCCGTGTCATTGGCGAGCGAACGCATCCGGGCGGCGATGGTCGCAGCGGCGGAATTGCGCGCGCCGCTGGAGGTGGATGTCGGCGTGGGCGCGAATTGGGACGAGGCGCATTGAAGCAGAAATCTGGCCCACATGGCGTATTCTCAAAACGGTAAAATTTACATTTCATGCGCACGTCAGTTCCAGAAAAGATCATCAAGATCATCGATGAAATCGACGCCAAAGGAAACGCTAACCTGACGCGGCTGACTGTGCTGAAGAAATGGTTCGAGCATCCGGGGCGGCTGCCCGCCTTTGGCCTGTGGGTAGCGGCTCGCGCCGCATCGCGCAAGGGGAAAACCGCTGGAGCCGCCGGGGAACTGTTCGACGAAGCTCGCGCTCTGTTGGTAGGCCGTAAAATAGGCGCGTCCGGCCTTGATCGTACCGCCGCCGAAGATTTGCACAGGCGGCTCCGCGATTTTCAGAATGAGCATCGAAACCAAAATTGGGGACCGGTTCGCATCATTCATCATTGGAATCTCCTGCTGGTAGAGGAGGGACTGGATGTCTACCTCTGTCGCCACGATTCACCGTCCCATGGCTACAAACTGGCGACGGATTACTGCCAGCACTACGATCCGCGTTACGGCAATGGTTTGAACGGACCTTCCCGCACCAAACTGGAAGAGATCGTCCGCTTCATGTTTAACCTTGAAGCTTTGGAGGACGATGTGGCATAAATCACCCGGCAGCTTAGAATTTGGAAGTCAGGCATATTTTCCATCGAATAATGATCGGTGTAATTCTCGGATGACGACCATGATCAAGAAGATCCTAAAAATTAAGAATGTTGGTCTACTGCAGGATGCTACACTCAATGGTGCAGTTGAACTTGCCACGGTCACTGCCATTTATGCAGAAAACGGTCGGGGAAAATCGACCTTCGCTGCGGTCATGCGCGCATGTCAGCTTGCTGACGTTGGCAGGTTAAGCGCTCGAAAGACTATTGATATCGAAGACCCCCCGGAGATCGACTTTCTCCTGCCGACTGGTGCGCACGTTGGGTGCCAGGCCAACACATGGGTCGGGCCGAGGCCAGAAATTGTCGTCTTCGATTCGGAGTTCGTCGAGCAAAACGTTTACTCGGGTTTTGAGGTACGTGCAGATCAACGACAGGCACTGCTTGAGTTCGCTCTCGGCGATCAGATGGTGCAGCTCAAACAGCATGTTGATCAATTGACGAAGGATATCGAAGCACAGAATCGTAAGCGAAAAGAGGCAGAAAAAGCACTTGCTGGTTTCGCACCGCCATACAGTACAGACCAGTTTATTGCCCTGCAGCAATTACCTAATTCCCAGCAGCAGATCGATGCTCTACAAAAGCGCCGAGAGGCTGCAAGAAACGCTCAAAAATTGGCCACACGTCAAAGCCCAGCCAGTCTTCAATTGATTCAATTCGATGCACAGGCAATTTTCGATTTACTGAAGAAAAAACTTGTAGATGTCGAAGAGTTTTCAGAGGCAATCGTAAAGGCGCACCTCGCCAAGCATGACGCTGCAGGTTTCGAAAACTGGGTGAGTCACGGTCGGGAATATCTGAACCATGACGACTGTCCGTTCTGCGGTCAAGAAATCAATGGAATTGAATTGATCAATGCATATCGGTCGTATTTCAATAAAGCTTATACTAGCTTAAAGCGAAGCGTGGATTCTTTAAAAAATCGGATTAATTCAGATCTCGCTGATTCTAAGATCAATACTACAATTTCTGCTGCAGCGACCAACGCCGCAAGAATCGAAGCTTGGAAAGACCAGATCAACCTTACGGTTCCTCAGCTTGATGAGAATGTCTTATATGCGGCAATTGGCCAAATGCGCGAACAGTTGCTTTTGCTAGTGGCAGCGAAACACCAGCAACCCTTGGTAGCTGTCGGCACACAGGGCGATATTGATGTCGCAGTTGCAACATTGACGTCGATCAATCAGGCAATCATCAGCTACAATACTGAAATAGCCGCACTCGCGGCCAGTATTGCCGATTTCAAAAAAAGGCTTGCTGCGGATGATCCAAAAACATTGGAAGTAGAGATTAAAAAGCTTGAAGCTGTCTTGAAGCGTCAGCTCCCTGATGTGCTCAGTGCTATTGCCGACTACCGAGCGGCTGAAACTGAAAGAAAGCGTCTTGATGAAAAAAAGGTTCAAATGCGCCAACAGATCGATGCGCTAATGCAGTCTACCCTCCAGCAGTATCAGACGAGCATCAACCAGCTTATTTCAGATTTCGGTGCCGAGTTTTCCATTGAGCAGTTGAAGCCAAGTTATATCGGCAGTGGTGAGCCCCGAACCGAATATGTGCTCTCTGTGAGGAACACTCAAGTCAAGCTTGGGAGCAGGACAGATTTGTTAACCGGACATAGTTTCGGCTCAACACTCAGCGAAGCAGACAAACGGACACTAGCTTTTTCATTCTTCGTCGCTCGTCTGAAATCTGATCCGAATCGCGCATCCAAGGTGGTTGTTTTGGATGATCCTGTTTCGAGTCTCGACCGTAACCGGCGATACCAAAGCATGCGCCTGATCACCAGCTTGGCTACCGATTGCAAACAAATGATCATTTTGTCGCATGACCCATTTTTCGTTCGAGACTTGCATGAACGCTTGGTGGACCACAAAATCACTCCCGGCATCTTGGCTATCAAAAGGGTTCATAATGGTTATTCAGCATTTGGGACTTGTAACATCGAAGATATCTGCTCATCGGATTATTATCGCCACCATCGGATTGTTGCTGACTACATTGATGGAAAGCCAACCGTTAACACCCGTGACGTCGCCAAAGCGATTCGTCCCCTCCTTGAGGGCTACTACCATCGACGATTTCCCGATATCATCCCTCGGAAGTTGATGTTCGGCCAGATAATTGCTCGTGTGGTTGACCCTGCGACAAAGGGGCCATTGACTCATTTAAGATCTCTCGCCAAGGAACTTGGCGAGATTAATGACTATTCAGGACAATTTCATCACGACACAAACCAAAGGGCGGACACTATTCCGGTCGTTGACAGCGAGTTACTGATCTATGCTCGCCGTGCCTTGAATCTGATTTATCAGAACGGGTGACATATAGCTTTCACTGAGATCAACGACCCGAGGAGATTCTGCAAAGATGTCACCGGCATTGGTCGCTGGGGCAATGGCGATGTGGAGGTCGGCTTGGCGTCATTGGATGAACTGCCTTACGTGATGGGACTGGTACGACAGTCGTTCGAGCGGCAAATGGGGAACGGAAACGACGTATGAATCAATTGGGATGGAAGTGTAGTCTCAAGCATGGAATATCGGGACACTGACTATGTCCGCAACCAACTTTAATACCAAGAACGACACGTACCGCAAGTTGATGGGTAACGGTCTGACCTATCGTATTCCTCGCTTTCAGCGCGACTACAGTTGGGGTGAGGACGAATGGGACGATCTTTGGCAAGACATTCTCGGCACCATTGCCGAGGGCGGCGAGCCCGCGCACTACATGGGTTACCTGGTTCTGCAATCGACGGATGACCGGGTATTCGACGTCATCGATGGCCAGCAACGACTGACTACCCTCAGCATCATCGTGCTGGCGGCGCTCAAGAACCTGCAGCGCCTGATTGACGAAGGCAAAGACCCCGACCGCACGCGCCAGCGACTCGACCAACTGCGTCAAACCTACATCGGCTACCTTGACCCCGTCACTCTGGTGCCCCGCTCCAAGCTGACGCTTAACCGAAATAACGATCACTATTACCAGAACTATCTGGTTCCCTTGGCCGAGCATCTGCCGCAGCGCAGAATCCGCGCCTCGGAACATGGTTTGCGCAAATCCTTCGAGTGGTTTGACCGACGCGTTCGTGAATATGTCAAGACCAAGCCATTGGCGGATGTCGGCATGATCATCGCCCAACTCATCGAGAGTATGAGCGACCGACTGTTTTTTACCGTCATCACCGTCACCGACGAACTCAACGCCTACAAGGTGTTTGAGACCCTCAATGCGCGTGGTGTTCGTCTTTCCGCTACTGATTTACTGAAGAACTACCTGTTCTCGGTGTTGCACCGGCAGCGGGAGAACGAACACGAACTCAGGAATCTCGAAGATCGTTGGGAAAACATGGTGGGGCGACTGGGCAGCGAAAGCCTTCCTGATTTCCTCCGAATGCACTGGAATAGCCGCAACGCCTTCGTGCGCCAATCCGAGTTGTTCAAGGTCATTCGCGGACAGGTGGCTACGCGAGACCAGGTATTCGAACTATTGCGCGGCATGGATGAGGACGTGGATCTCTACTTGGCCCTGACCAGCCCGGAGGGTTCACAGTGGCCCCCAGCGTGGCGTGGCCATGCCAGCGAACTGCGGATGTTCAGTGTGCGGCAGCCCTTCCCCTTGCTGATGGCCGCCAAGCGTCGTCTGATCGACCCCGAATTTGAAACCCTGCTGCGTGTCTGCGTGATGATTTCTTTCCGCTACAACGTTATTGGGGGATTGCATACCGGCGATCAGGAACGGGTCTACCACAGCGTGGCGCAACGCATCGCCAACGGTACGCTTACGACATCCGCCAGCGTGCTGGACGCGCTGAAAAGCATTTACCCGGCGGATGACGCTTTTCGCGCCGCTTTTGCTGACAAATTCATCAAGACCACCGCCAGCCGCAATAAGAAAATCGTGCGTTACATCCTGTGCGAGCTGGAGAAACAAGCTTCCGGCCAGGATTTTGAGTTCGAGAGCGCCAGCTACAACCTGGAACACATCCTGCCACAAAACCCCGCAGCCGGATGGGAAGGATTCACTGATGAAGAATTGGATACTTTTGTTTATCGCCTCGGCAATATGGCATTGATGGAATCTGGGCCAAACCGTGAGGTCGGCAACGCGGATTACGCAGCCAAGAAAGCCGCCTACGCGGTCAGCATGTTCTCGTTGACCCGAAAGGTCGCTGAAGAAAATGAAGAGTGGACACCCTCGCGCATCGAAGCCAGGCAGCGGGCGCTTGCGAAAATCGCTATCAGTGTTTGGCGCGTGGCCCAATTGGCTTAAAAAGGAAGCGCTTCATGTCTGATCTGTATTCCCGCGGGTGGCGTTTTTAATGTCAAAAAACCAGAAATTGGAACTCACCTGGATTGGCAAGGAGAACCGGCCCAGGCTGGAGCCTCGCATTTTGTTGGAAGACCCGGCGAAGTCGTATCACGCGAAGCATCGAGTGGCGGACGGGGATATTTTCGACAACCGCCTGATCTTCGGGGATAACCTGCTGGCGCTGAAGGCGTTGGAGGCGGAGTTCGCGGGCAAGGTGAAGTGTGTATTCATCGATCCGCCCTACAACACCGGCAGTGCGTTCACACATTACGACGACGGGTTGGAGCATTCAATTTGGCTGTCGCTGATGCGCGACCGGTTGGAGATTATCCGGCGGTTGTTGTCGGAGGATGGTTCGCTGTGGATCACGATTGACGACAACGAAGCGCATTACCTGAAAGTGTTATGCGATGAGGTGTTTGGGCGAAGGAATTTTATCGCGACAGTTGTATGGCAAAAGAAGTACGCTGGTAAAGCAGATTCTGAGTTTTTTTCTGAGTTTCACGAGTATGTTCTGGTGATTGGGAAGAATGCTGAGCGGTTGCAGTTGAATGGGTTTTCAAGAACTGCTGAGCAGGATTCTCGATACAAGAACCCTGACAATGATCCTCGTGGGTTATGGGCTTCAGATAATTTGTTGCGAACAGAGGCGCGTGACTATGCGATTTACCAGATTCAGACTCCTTCTGGAAAGGAGTACTGGCCCCCAAAAGGGTCAAGTTGGCGATTCAATAAAGACAAAATTGATGATTTGATTGCTGATAACCGAATTTGGTTCGGAGAGGCGGGAGGAAACATGCCTCGTCTAAAACGGTTTCTGTCAGAAGTTATGCAAGCGTTGCCACCGACAACATGGTGGCCACATCAAGAAGCTGGTCATAACAGTGAGGCTAAGAAAGAAGTACTTGCGCTCTTCGCGGATCAAGACGAGATTTTTGCCACGCCCAAGCCTGAAAGACTGTTGCAGCGTGTGATTCATCTCGCCACCAACCCCAACGACCTCATCCTCGACTCCTTCGCCGGTTCCGGCACCACCGGCGCTGTCGCCCACAAGATGGGCCGGCGCTGGATCATGGTTGAACTGGGCGAGCACTGCCACACTCACATCATCCCGCGCCTGAAGAAAGTCATCGACGGCGAAGACCCCGGCGGCATCACCAAGGCCGTGAACTGGCGGGGCGGCGGCGGCTTCCGCTACTACCGCCTCGCGCCCTCGCTGCTGGAACGGGACAAGTGGGGCAACTGGGTCATCAACAAGGACTACAACCCCGCCATGCTGGCCGAGGCGCTGTGCAAGCTGGAAGGCTTCAGCTACGCGCCATCCGACGCTATTTACTGGCAACACGGCCATTCCACCGAGCGCGACTTCCTCTACGTCACCACCGCCGCGTTGAACCACGAACAACTCCAGCAACTCTCCGACGAAGTGGGGCCGGAGCGCACGCTGCTGGTGTTGTGTCCCGCCTTCCGGGGGCGCGACGAGTACCCCAACCTGACGGTCAAGAAAATCCCCAAACAGGTGTTGAACCGCTGCGAATGGGGCCACGACGATTACAGCCTGCGGGTGGAGAACCTGCCGCGAAAACCGCCGGAGCCGGGGCAGCAGGAGTTGGCGCTATGAGCAGGAAAAAGGTCACGACCGAGGCCAATGCGACGGTGATCGGTGAACTGCTGCAACGCATACGGCAAATCTGGAAGTCGGCTCGCTCGCAGGCGGCCCGCTCGGTCAATTCGGCGCTGGTGCAAGCCAACTGGTTGATTGGTCAGCAGATCGTTGAGACGGAGCAAGGTGGTACAACCCGCGCGGAATATGGCGCGGCGCTGCTCAAAGCACTTTCGCGGCAATTGGTGGGCGAGTTCGGCAGCGGCTTTTCGGTGAGCGCGTTGCAGTACATGCGCGCCTTCTACCTGGCTTATCCTGAATTGCTGGCCATTCAACACGCACCGCGTGTTGAATTTTCCGCCGACGCCGAAGCAGGGTGGGCGCCGGGCCGTTTGCATGCCGGCCTATCGTGGACCCATTACCGAACCCTGCTGAAGGTCGAACGCCGGGAAGCGCGCGACTTCTACGAAATCGAGGCGATCCGTAGCGGCTGGTCGGCGCGGCAACTGGAACGGCAGATCAATACCTTCCTGTTCGACCGCCTGCTCAAAAGCCGCGACAAGGCCGGCGTCCTGGCGCTGGCCAATGAAGGACTGATGCCGGTTCGCCCTCTGGATGCGATCAAGGACCCCTACGTGCTGGAGTTTCTCGAACTGCCCGAGTCGCATCGACTGGTCGAATCGCGCATCGAAGAGGCGCTGATTTCACGCTTGCAGGATTTCCTGCTGGAATTGGGCAGCGGCTTCGCCTTTATTGGCCGGCAGGTGCGGCTGACGCTGGAGGGCGACCATTTCTATCCGGACCTGGTTTTCTATCACGTTAAATTGAAGTGCTATGTGGTGATCGACCTCAAGGTCGACAGGCTGACCCACGGCGACCTGGGGCAGATGCTGATGTACGTCAACTACTACGACCGCGAAATTGCCGGGCCGGATGACCAGCCGACTATCGGCCTCATCCTGTGCGCGGACAAGAACGATGCGATGGTGCGCTACGTACTTGCCGACAAGTCCGAGCAAATATTTGCGAGCCGTTACCAATTCCAGCTACCTAGCGAAGAGATTCTACGCGCCGAGCTACGGCGTGAGTTGGACGAGCTGCAAGGGCCGGGAGCCGGTTCATGAACAGTTACCTCAGCGCCATTGCCGGCCGCCTCTCGCTGCGCCCGCCCCAGCGCCGCTCCCTGGAAATTCTCGACCGCATCATGGAAATCGCCCCGCCCGGCAAGGGGGCTGACACCGCCGCCGTCTTGGAGGTGATTCGCGGCGAGTTTCCCTCGGTCACGGACTTCGAGCGCGAGTTTCCGTCGCTGTGCTTCGCGCTCGCCACCGGCGTGGGCAAGACGCGGCTGATGGGGGCTTTCATCAGCTATCTGCATCTGGCGCACGGCATCAACAACTTCTTCGTGCTGGCGCCCAACCTGACCATCTACAACAAGTTGATCGCCGACTTCACGCGCAACACGCCGAAGTACGTATTCAAGGGCATCGCGGAGTTCGCCTCCGACCCGCCGGAAATCATTACCGGCGACACCTACGAAGCCAAGGCTGGCTCGCTGTTCGACGCGCTGATCCGCTGCAAGGTCAACATCTTCAACATCTCGAAAATCAACTCCGAAGTGCGTGGCGGCAAGTCGCCCCGCATCAAGCGCCTGTCGGAGTATATCGGCGAGAGCTATTTCGATTACCTGGCCGGTCTGCCCGATCTGGTGCTGCTGATGGACGAGTCGCACCGCTACCGGGCCAGCGCCGGGGTGCGGGCCATCAACGAACTCAAACCGATCCTGGGGCTGGAACTGACCGCCACGCCGTTCGTGGAAACCAGCAAGGGTGCGGTGGCGTTCAAAAACGTCATTTACGACTATCCGCTGGGCCGGGCGATGGCCGATGGCTTCGTCAAGGAACCGGCGGTGGTCACGCGCAAGAACTTCAACCCGGCCGGCATGTCGCCGGAAGCAATCGAGCGGCTGAAGCTGGAAGACGGCGTGCGCCTGCATGAAAGCGTGAAGGTAGAGTTGGAAACCTACGCCCGCGAAAGCGATAACCCCATCGTCAAGCCTTTCCTGCTGGTGATCGCCCGCGACACGACCCATGCGAGCCAGCTATTGGCGCTGATCCAGGCCGATGGCTTCTTCGAGGGGCGCTACCGGGACCAGGTCATCCAGGTGGATTCCAGCAAGACCGGCGCGGAAGAAGAGGAGATGATCGCGCGCCTGCTCAAGGTCGAGCACAGCGAAGAGCCGACCGAGATCGTCATTCACGTCAACATGCTCAAGGAAGGCTGGGACGTGACCAACCTCTACACCATCGTGCCGCTGCGCGCGGCCAACGCGCGCACTCTCATCGAGCAGTCCATCGGCCGTGGTCTGCGCCTGCCCTACGGCAAGCGGACCGGCGTGACCGCCGTGGACCGGCTGAACATCGTCGCCCACGACAAGTTTCAGGACATCATCGACGAGGCCAACCAGCCGGACTCCACCATCCGGCTTCAGGCCGTGGTGCTGGATGCCGACCCACTCGGGCGAAAGACGGCGACCGTGGTGGCGCAATCGCAACTCGCCACCCAACTGGGCATCAAGCCCGTCCAAGTGACCGGAAGCACCACGTTGGCCGGACAGGATCAAGCACCGGCTTTCACCCAGCCCGAAGAGCAAAAGCTGGCGCGGATCGCCCACGAGGTTATCCGCCAGCTCGAAAACCAGCCGCAAGCCGTGCCGACCATCGAGCACCTCAAGCAACCGGAAATCCAGGCCGCCATCGTCAAAGCGGTCGAGGAACGAAGCGCGCCGGCGCAGGGGGAACTGGATGGCGTGACCAAACAGCCGGATATCGCCGCCGTGGTCGCCAAAACGGTGGACCTGGTCGCGCGACAGACCATCGCCATCCCGCGCATTCTCGTCGTGCCGAAAGGCGAGGTGAAATCCGGCTTCAAACCCTTCACGCTCGAACTGGACACGCTGAAGTATCCAGCGGTTTCCGACGAACTGTGGATTCAGCACTTGCGCACCCACCAGCTTGAGGTCGTGACGCTGGGCCGTGGCGGCGTTGAAGAGGCGCGGCTGGAGGATTACATCGTCAACGGGTTGGTGGATTTCGACGATGTTTGCTACGACGACCACGCCGATCTGCTCTACAACCTGGCGGCGCAGACGGTACAGCATTTTCGCGGCTACCTCTCCGACGACGACACCCGTAAGGTGCTGCGCTGCTACCAGCACCCCATCGCGCAATTCATCCATGCCCAGATGCAGGCCCACTATTGGGAAGATGCAACCGACTACGAAGTGAAGATCAGCAAGGGCTTCACCGAGTTGAAGCAGAGCGCCTATACCTGCGCCGTGCGGGAACCGCCGATGGATTACCGGTTCGCGCCGGCGGACAAGAGCAACATGGCGAAATACCTGTTCGGCGGCTTCCAGCGTTGCCTTTACTCGGTGCAGAAATTCGATTCCGACGCCGAGCGCAAACTGGCGGTCATTCTGGAGCGCGACGCTCTCAAGTGGTTCAGGCCCGCCAAGGGCCAGTTCCAGATCTTCTACCGGCACGCAGCGGATCATCTGGAATACCAGCCGGACTTCGTCGCGGAGACGAGCGATGCCCTCTTCATGCTGGAACCCAAGGCCAGCAATCAGATAGAGGATGCAGTCGTGCTCGCCAAGCAGGAAGCAGCGCTTCAATGGTGTGCGAACGCCTCGCATCATGCGGCGACCCATGGCGGTAAACCGTGGTGCTACCTGCTGATTCCGCACGATGTGATTGCGGAGAATCACACGCTCGCCGGTTTGGTGGCGCGGTTTGGTGGATGACCGCGCGCTGTCAAACACCAAACCCGACCCCCGTTCCAGCAGCCCGCGTTTCGATTTGACGCTGGCCCAAGCCTGGCATATGCTCGGCCTATGCAAAATCAGGGGTAGCCCTCATGTCGAACCCAACCCTCGAACGCCGTGCCCGCCTATTCCGCAACGGCCGCAATCAGGCCGTGCGCATCCC